>NZ_JBVJWO010000008.1:147517-219955 GCF_055602345.1 Streptomyces sp. NPDC037401 | reverse complement strand
TTTTTTTGTTTTTTCTTTTTTTTTTGTTGTTTTTTTGTTTCCTGGGGGGTGGTTTTCGCCCCCCCCCCCCCCCCCCCCCCCCCCACGTCACGCCTACTTGGCGGACGTGTCCAGCGCGGCCAGCGCCTGCGCCCAGCGCGCGTACTTCAGGTCGGCGAGATCGGCGACGGTCTTGATCCCGAACGCCTCCTTGAGGAGGTCGCCCTGCCGCTCACTGACACCCTTGAGTGCGTCCACGGGCGCGGCGAGGATCTCCGGCAGGCTCTTGTCCGCCCACGCCTTGTCCAGCACCTTGTCCAGATCGATCGAAGCCACAGCAGTCCCTCCACGTCATCGGACACGCGAGAAGGCGCGGGCAGCCACAGAAAAGCCCCCCGGCCCGCGGACGGCCGGGAAGATTCCGGCCGCCCCTCGCATTATCTACACAGCTGTAGAAGCATAGGGGTGGAAGGGGCGTCGCGGAGCACATCCCGGTCGATTGCGGCAGAAAGTCCAGAAAGTGCCCCCTCCGGAGCAAGAGGGCCACCCGGGGTGCCATTTTTGCTCACCCTTTACTATTGTTCCGGGGACTTTCCCCAAGGACCGCACCGTGCGGTCCGATCGAGCGAAGAAGGAGCAGCAGACCCGAAATGGGTGAACCTCCCAGTACGAGCCGTGCCACGCCTTGCCCGCAGACGTCGAAGCCGGGAGCGGGGGTGGCACGGTGATCGAAATCCTGCTGCTCCTCCTCGCCCTCGCCCTGACGCTGGCGTGCGCGGTGTTCGTAGCCGCCGAGTTCTCGCTGACCACCGTCGAGCGCAGCGAGCTCGAACGAGCCGCCACGGCGGGTGAGCGTGGTGCCGAAGGCGCCCTGAAGGCCGTCAAACGCCTGACCTTCCAGCTCTCTGGTGCCCAGCTGGGCATCACGGTGACCTCGCTGGTGATCGGCATGCTCGCCGAGCCCTCTGTCTCCGCGCTGCTGCGCGACCCCTTGGAAGCGACAGGACTGCCCTCCGGGGCCGTGTCCACCACCGCGACCCTGCTGGGCGTGGCCCTCTCCACCGTCGTGCTGATGGTCGTCGGGGAGCTAGTGCCAAAGAACTGGGCGATCTCCCGGCCCCTGGCCGTGGCGAAGGTCGTAGCCGGCCCGCAGCGCACCTTCACCGCCGCGTTCGGGCCGCTGATCCGGCACCTGAACAGCACCGCGAACCGCCTGGTGCGCCGCTTCGGCCTGGAGCCCGCCGAGGAACTGGCCTCCGCCCGCACGCCCGAGGAGCTGGTCGCGCTCGTCCAGCACTCCGCCCGCCAGGGCGCGATCGAGGCCGACTCGGCCGAGTTGTTCGTCCGCACCCTGCACCTGGCCGAGCTGACCGCGGAGAACGTCATGACGCCGCGGATCGACGTCCAGGCCCTTGAGGCCCACGCCACCGCCGCGGACGCGGCGAACCTGACCCTGGCCACCGGCCTGTCCCGCTTCCCCGTCTACCGCAACACCCTGGACCAGGTCATCGGCACCGTCCACATCCGCGACGTCCTCGCCCTGGAGGAGGACAAGCGGCAGCTCACCCCAGTCACCGACCTGATGACCCAACCGCTGCTGGTGCCGCACTCCCTGCCCGTGGACACCCTCCTGGGCAGACTGCGCAAGGCTCGCACCATGGCGGTAGTCATCGACGAGTACGGCGGCACGGCGGGCGTCGCTACCGTCGAGGACATCGTCGAGGAAGTCGTCGGCGAGGTCCGCGACGAACACGACCCGCTGGAGGTCCCCGACCTCATCCCGGCCCCCGACCTGGACGGCCGCCCTGCATGGGAAGCCGACGGGAGCGTCCGCCTCGACGAGTTGGAAGAGATCGGCCTCACCGCGCCCAAGGGACCTTACGAGACCCTCGCCGGCCTGATCGCCACCCGCCTGGAACGTATCCCCCTTCAGGGCGACACCCTTACCGTCGATGGCTGGGAACTGTCTGTCCTGGACATCGAGCACCACCGCGCCGACCGCGTCGCGATCACCGCACCGGCCGCCGTGCCCGCCCATGCCAAGGAGGAGAGCCGATGACCGCCATCCAGCTGCTGATCGGCGCCTTCACTCTCATCACCAACGCCTTCTTCGTCGGCGCCGAGTTCGCTCTGATCTCCGTACGCCGCAGCCAGATCGAACCCGCGGCCCTCAAGGGCGACCGGCGGGCGAAGACGGTCCTGTGGGGGCTCGAACACCTCTCCGCGATGATGGCCACGGCCCAGCTCGGCATCACGGTCTCCTCCCTGGTGCTCGGCGCCGTCGCCGAGCCTGCCATCGCCCATCTGCTGGAACCCCCGTTCCAAGCTGTCGGCGTTCCCGAGGCGCTGATCCACCCGATCGCCTTCGTCATCGCACTCACCCTGGCGACGTACCTGCACATGCTGGTCGGCGAGATGGTCCCCAAGAACATCGCGCTCGCCGCCCCCGCGCCGACCGCGCTGCTCCTCGGCCCTCCCCTGGTGGCCCTCACCCGCGCCCTGCGACCGTTCGTCTTCGGCATCAACGCGTTCGCCAATGTCCTGCTGCGGCTGATGAAGGTCGAGCCGAAGGACGAAGTCGGCTCCGTCTTCACGGACGACGAACTGACCCGCCTGATCAAGGACTCCAGCGCCGCCGGACTCCTCAGCCCGGAGGACGGCGAACGCCTGCAGGACGCCCTCGAACTCGGCACCCGACCGGCAGGCGAAGTGATGGTCCCCCTCGACCGGATGGTCACCGTCGGCCACGACATCACCCCGCAGGGCCTGGAACGCGCGGCTGCCGTCCGCGGATTCTCCCGCCTGCCCGTAACCGGACCGAGTGAGGAGATTTTGGGCTACCTGCACATCAAGGACGCTCTCGGCCTCATGGACCGCACGGCGCCGTTCCCGCGCAGCGCCCTCCACCCCATCATCAAGGTCGCCCTCGACACCCCGCTCGACGACACGATGACCGCGATGCGCGCGGCAGGCACCCACCTCGCGGCCGTCACCGGCACCAAGGGCACCGTTCTGGGCTTCGTCACCATGGAAGACGTCCTGGAAAGACTCGTCGGCGAAGCTGCCTGACCGGCACCTCATCAGCAGTAACCGTCGGAGGTTGGCCCCGCGCCAAAGTCCGGCCGCTGGCTTCTCCCGGCCTTGGTCAGGGCCGGTACACGTTCAGGTGCTTCACCCGGAACGACATGTCCGTCACGTCCTCCTCAGGCGGGGGATGGTGGGCTCCGGCGCAGACCGACAGGTTCACGATCAGATAGGCGCACCAGTTCTCACCCACCCCAGTCCCGTCCGCGTAGGCGTGCTGCCCGTTCACCCACCAGCTCACGGACCGGGCTCCGAATTCGACCCTCACATCCACCCAGGCGCCCGGCTCGATGGACGGATGCCGGTAGTAATGGCAGCCACCCCTCACATGGTTGGACAGCTCCAGCACGTCGGGGTTGTTCGGGTGGTACTCGAAGACGTCGATCTCCTGGCCTCCGTCCCGCCACGTCCAGATCGCCGGCCACGCCCCCAGAGCCCGCGCCAGCCGCACCCTGGCCTCCAGCACATCGCCGGTGCGGACCATGAACCCCTCCAGACTGCCCTCCGTCGTCAGCAGCCCCGCACTCCACGTCCCCTCCGGACGGCGCGATGCCCTGAGCACCCCGGCACGGCAGAAGAACGGGTCATCGACGAGATGATCGAATTTCCCGTCGCCCGGATTCACCGGCCCACCGCCCGGATACGCCCACGATCGCCCTGCCACCCACTGGGCAGAACAAGAGAAGTCGGCAACGAACACAGCACACTCCCTACGGCCGATCACTGTGCCGGAGGAGAACGACAATGGCGCCTCGTTGGACACGCACAGCCCGCGCCGCACTACCCATAATGATCAGGTTGCGAGCCGGGGTGACCGCAGGCACAGCCACAGCCACAGCACCCCCTGTCGTTGCGATCGCACTTGTGCTGCTAGGGGAGTTGTTGCGCATGTTCAAGGGCAACCTGCCCCTCGGACGTTTGCGCCGGGTCCGCAGCCAGAGGCTTCGCCTTGACCCGCGCCCGTCCCCGCAAGGCCGCCGGCCAGGACTAATCAGCTGACTCGATAGCCGGGCGCTCCCCGACCGGCGCGGCCAGCTCGGGGGCGTAGAGCGTGGCCAACGGCTCCGGACCGGCGTACCGGCGACACGGGCACCGCCGCGCGGCCTCATCCGCACCGGCATCCGGCGCGGGAACGGATGCGTAACACAGCGCGTCCCGTGCGTCGTGGTACGCCAAGTGGTGGCCACAGCCGCATACCGGCTCCGGGCCGCTCAGCGCCCGAGCCTTGGCATTGCGTCGCTCGGCCACCGCCTTCTTGAACCGGTCGTACGCACCTCCCGCGACATAACCGCTCGCGAGGATGACCAGCGCGATCTCAAGACCTGTCAAGACTCCCCCTTTTGGCGCACCGGCCCCGCCGGCGTTCTGGCGATCTTCGCATGGCTGGCCCGACCCTCAGAAGGTGGTGCGGCCGGAGTTGATGGGACGCCGAGGAGGAGGTTGACGAGGACGAAGAAGTCGAGCAGTACGAAAGGGTCGAAGTAGATGATGGTCCAGCGGGAGATTGTCAGCCCCGCGCGGACGGCGTCGCCAAGGGTGATGAGGGTGATGGGAAGAACAGGGTGAGGATGGCCCGGCCCAGTGAACTGAGGTGTTCCGGGTCGCCGAAATCGTCAGACCCGCTCGACAGCAGCGCCTGGCCCGCCACGGCCTGCTCATCAGTACGGGCGCTGCGGCATGAGCTGACCTCTCCACTCCCTGCACCTCCGGACTGCAGCGCGGCACCCCGGGACCTCGGCGTCGCCCATACCGCAATCGGGGTCGGCGGGTCGGTGGGCAGTTCCACGTGCCCAGTGACCAGGTGGCCATCTCGCGTTATGCCGTACGCAGTAGCCATCACCGCGAGCCCGCTGACCTGCTAAAGCCCCCACGCGTTCCCAAGTGCGAGAAGGGCGTTCCTGGGGCTTACTGGGGGCGGGCCGCTGACCTGCCGCTTCGGAGTTCTCCGCAAGGCCGGGCCCGACCGGCGGTCGGGCCCGCCCCGCGTTTGCCGCTCAGCGCAGCCAGGCGAAGACCGCTCCAGCGAGCAGGACGCCCAGGGCGCTGCCAGCCAGCACCTGGGCGGGCGTGTGGTCGCGCAGTACAACACGCGACCAGCCGACAAGGACAACCAAGGGCGATGCGGCCAGCACCCAGGGACCGTAGGCGAGCGCGAGCATGGCCAGCGCACCGGCGCAGACGGCGGTGTGCACGCTGATCTTCCAGGCCGTGGTGATGGCGAGGATCGCGAACAGCGTGGCGAGCATGGCGACGATGAGCGCGGTCATCTCGCGAGGCGCTCCCAGGGTGACCATGAGCGTGATGCAGGCGGCGACCGAGACGAGGATGCCGGGTATGACGATCAGCCGGTCCTGACGGCGGCGGACGTGCCGGTCTCCCCAGTAGCCGCGACGCTGCCCCCACTTGATCCACAAGATGGGGACAACGCCGCAGAATCCGGCGGCTACGAGACCCCAGCCGACGCCGGCAAGGTGATCGGCGTGCCAGCCCATCAAGACCGTGACGGCGATGATCCACGTACGGGGTTCGAGGACGTCGGTACCCAGCGCGGTCAGGGGGGTCTTCGTCTCGGTCGGTGCGGCGGCGGGTGGGGCGGAGGCGGTGGTCATGCGGGCTGCTCCTGGTGCTGGTGTACGAACGCCGTGGTGCGCGGGTCACGGAAGGCTCGGGCCAGCCCGAGCGCCTTGCGTACCTCTGTGTCGAATTCGGTGTCCTGCTCGTCGGCGGCTTCTTCCGACGCGTCCGCGCGAGGCTCCGCGCCCTGGACGGCAGCCAGCCAGGCCACGCGTATCCACATGGCTTCGGCGAGGCGGGCGGTTGCGTCCGGGCCGAGTCCGGCGGTCTGGGCTTCGCGGTAGGCGGCAGCGATCAGCTCTGCGGATGCGTAGGCCCGCAGGATGAGGACGACGTCCCATATCTCGATGAGTCGCCGGTGCAGCTGAAGGCGTGGGCTTCGACCCACGGGCTCGTCCAGCACGACGCCGGGGGCCGCCTCGATCAACTGCGCCCACAGGGGACGTACCTCAGTCAGGGCTCGCCGGTAGGTGATCGTGCGCCACAGCACGCCCACCGCGGGAACGGAGTTGCCGAGGATGATCAACGCGATGCTCGTGTACTCGACCAGGTCGGCCACGGACTGGGCGGTGTCGTCATCCGCGACGAAGGGAACCCCAGCCAGCCGGGTCGTCATGTGGCCGATCCGCCAGCTGGTGTAGATCGCTCCGAAGGCGGCTCCGACTCCCAGCAGCCGCAGGCCCGCCCTGAGCGAGGTTCCGGCGGCGCGCCGCCCGTAGGAGAGGAACAGCCACGACGCGATGGCCATCGCAACGGTCAGGTACCCGAGGAACGTCAGGCAGTAGGCGGTGCCCATCGGCTGCCCGAGGTTCGCCTCGAAGAAGTTGTGGGTCTCCTCCGGGCGGGGGGTGAGCGCGAAGAACACCACCAGCAGGGCCGAGCCGACGGCGGCGCAGGAATAGAGCAGCGGCCGGCCCCACCGAAGGGCGTCCGGCTTGGCCATGGCGATGACAAAGAAGAGCACCGCGGTACTCCCGCCCATCCCAAGGATGTGCTGGAGCACGGTCGCGAGATTATTTATGCCGGTCGGCAAGATCACGATGCTCTTGACGGCCGGCCGGGCGATCGTGGAGGCCACCGCTACGCAGGCGAATGCGGTCCACAGGGGACGCTGCCTTGGAATTCGGATGGCTGCGGGCAGGCGCCAAAGGGCCACTACCCAAAGGGCGATGACTACTGCGGTTTTGATGGGTCGTACTTTCTTACTGGGTGGGGTGACCGAATGCGTCGTTGAGGCGTTCCAGGACATCTGATCCGTCGCTGGTCCTGGAACGCGCCTCAGTCCGGCTGACTCTCTCGTGAATGAGGGTGGCCAGGCCTTCGGCAGCGGCTTCTTGAGGCGCGGAGTATTTGGTCCGGCCGAGCAGCGCGAACATGGCGTCCGCGTCGAATCCCGACGCCTCGTCCTCGACGGTGGTCTCGGTGACTGCGGCTCGGATCCGGACAGCTTCCGCCCGCAGCACCGCTGCTGCGGGCAGGGCGGGAGCCGGTGCCCCGAAGGCGTGAGCCTCGTCCGCGAGGAGAGACGTCATCGCTTCGGTGGTCAGCCGCACGCCCTCGTCGCTCGGCGCGATCGATGCGTGGACGTCGAACTCGGGCCCTCGGTGGTTCAGCAGCATGTGAGCCAGTTCGTGCAGGACGATCTGTGTGCGCAGGATCGGACTGGCGGCCGGCTTGTAGAGAATGTGGTCGGCCTCACTCGTGCTCATCCACATGCCGCAGGGAATCAACGGGTTGATTTCCTTGAGTTCGGCGATGATCAGCGGGCGGCCGCGCTCTGCCGATACGGCCTCGAGAAAGCTGTGGAGCTCAAACGGTCGCGGTAGCTGGAGTTTCGCCACGAGTTCGGCAAGTGGATCACTGCGACGGCGTTGTCTGCTCCACCACATGATCCCGCCCCGCAATCCGGCCCTTGGCCGGACTCACCGACACTGCTCCCCTGGTAACGCCTGGTTGTTCCGGCGTCGTGGCCAAGAATAACCGCCCCCACTGACACCCTTCGCCCTATTTCACCTGGCGAAACAAACGGCGAGACGCGGTGCCGAAAAACCAAGATCGCTAAGCTTGCGATCAGCGGGACTTGCGGTCGGTGACATCTGCCAGGCCCTCCGAGGCGCGCATACCCTCAACGAACCCGGCGATCTTGTGAAGCGACGCTGTGGAAAGGTCGTTGAGGCGGAAGGCGATCGCCCGGACGTCGTTGTCCTCCAGGACTTGGGCGAGGCTCTCGACCTCTCTTGCCCGTTCGGCAGCCGCCTTGAGCTCGGCCATGCGCCGGTCCGTGAGTTCGGCCACGTCGTCGTCGAGGAAGTACGCGACAGGGACGCCGAAGAACTTCGCCAGCGCCCGAAGGCCCTCGACGCCAGGATTCCGCGTGGTGCCGTTGCGGATGTTGCTGATACTCGCATGGGTCAGGGTCGGCTCGCCCGGGGCGGCCTTCTCCGCCATCCTGCGCGCGATCTCTCGCTCACTGAAGGGCTCTCGGCCCTTCGGGTGCACTTCCCTTATCAGATGGTCAAGTCGGTCGCCGATCACACCGCGGCTGGGGGCAGCATCCTTCCCCATGGCCGTCCTATCTGCTCTCGCCCCTGGCGGGACTGTCCTGCTGGTTCCCCCAGGATAGCTAGTCTGCTTAACGCCCCCCAGGCACCCCACCCCGCACCTGTCTTGCTGACTTGACAGTGTGTCGGTCCCCGGACGTATGTTCTGTTGTCAACGTCCCCTCTCAGGTGAGCGCCACGCGCGTGACCTGGGGCAACCGCGTTCCACGCAGGGGCCGACATCCCCTGCCCGGCGCTGCGGCCCGGGCCCGACATCGGAGCAGTACGTGCTTTCACGCCGGGCGCAGTTACGCCACACCGGCCGCCTCTGAGGTGGTCACCTCACCTCGTGGACAGCGAGGCTGAGGAGTAATTAGAGCCGCCCGGCTTCCCCGCGACCGACCCGATCCGCACGAGCGGACACCGGCCGGCGGGCCAGCCTCGGCGGTCTCCGTCTGGGCCCGGGAGATCAGGCTCCCCGACCCGGACGGCACAAGAACGGCGCCCGCGGGGGGCGCCGGGGCTATCGAGGCGGGACCGTACCAATGCCTCGACCGACCCTTGGGGGGCACGTGATCGACGTGCAGCGCGTCATCGCGCTGTCTCAGCAGCCACGGCAAGGAAGCGCGGCCGGCACACCGGTAGACGCTTCGCGCGCCCTGATGATGCTGAGCGATCTTGGCCACATGACCGAGCCGCTCGCGCGGCCGATCGCGTGGAACAGCGCGGCGTGCCGGTCGGCCGCCGCAGCAATGCAGAGCGCAGGCTCCCCCGACAGCCTGTGTAGAACCTGTCCGATCCGCCACGACTGCGCCGCCGCCCTGCTTCCTGGGGCCCCGGCGGAGGTCCGGGCGTGGCGTGAGCGCGTGGAGGCCGGGGGGCTACTGGCCGCGTAGGGCACAGATTGAAGGGGCGCCAGACTGCTGGCGCCCCTTTGACGTTTCCACAGGTCAACGCCCCTGACATGCGTGACAGGGGTCACACTCCCACGATCCCCCCAGGCTGGACACCCTCCTCATAGGTAGTAGAATTTAGATACAAGGTGAGGGCGGGAAGCCACACCAACTACCTCTTGGAGAGCACGAGATGTCCACGATCCGCACCGTCAAGATGTCCCAGGTCCGCCGCAACCCGAACCAGCCCCGCGAGTACTTCAACGAGGAGGCGCTGAAGGAGCTGGCCGCCTCCATCGAGAACTACGGCCTCATCACCGCAATCGAGGTCCGGCCCGTCGACAAGGGGTACGAGATCGTCTCCGGCGAGCGGCGCTGGCGGGCGCACCAGCTCCTGGAGAAGGCCACGATCAAGGTCTCGGTCATCTCCGAGAAGGACGACCTGCGCGCCTTCAAGCGGTCGGTGAGCGAGAACGTGAACCGGGAGGACATGACTCCCTTCGAGGAGGCCAACGCCTACCAGCGAATCCTGGACGAGGAGGGTGACGCCACCGAGAAGACGGTGGCCGCCGACTTCGGCAAGACCGTGGCGTACGTGAAGCTCCGCCTTCAGCTGCTCAACCTCCGGTTGGAGTTCCAGAAGATCGTCTCCGAGGGCAAGATCGGCACCCAGGCAGCCGTGCAGATCGCTCAGCTCAGCCTCGCAAACCAGGGCGCGATGCTGAGCAAGTTCACCCGAGGCGACTTCGAGAGCGACAACCAGATCGTTCACTTCGCCTACGCGATGAAGCAGCAGCAGAACCAGGCCGTCCTGATGATCACCGAGGACCTGACGCCCGAGCAGAAGGAGAAGCGCGCCGCCTCCCAGCGCAAGACGAAGACCACGCTCGACAAGATCGAGCAGATCCGCGCGCTGCTGGACGAGATCGGCGCCACCAGCGAACTCAAGCTCGCCGAGGCCCTGGAGGGCGAGGTCGGCAAGCGGCTGGAGCAGCTGGACCGGGTGGCCGAGTCGCTGACCAAGGCTCGCTTCCAGCTCAAGCAGGCCAAGGCGCACGCCGAGGCCCGGGAGATTCTGGTGAACCCGGAGGCCGAGGCCGAGGAGCACACCGAGCAGCCCGAGCCGGTCGCGGCCTGATGCCCACAGGGGCGGGGCTCCAAGGCCCCACCCCTGGCTTCAGCCCGACCGACACGAGGAGGAAACGATGAACGACAGCAGCGCGCCGGGCGGCGACTGGGCGAGCATGACCACCGCAGACTTCGACACCAAGGCTCCCCTGGCGCTGGCCGTACCGCCGGGGCCGGCTCGCATCGTGGCGGCGCAGCACCGATCCGGCACGGATGCCCTATTCGGCGACGAGCCCGCGGCACCGGCCACCGACCGCCCGAAGGCCCGGCGGGCTCCGAGCACCGGGCAGGCGGGGTTGTTCGATGCCGCACCCTGACACCCGGTACGGGAAGGACTGGGTGCTGACGCCTCGCCCGCACCTGGACGGCGGGTTCGAGTACGCCGCGTACAAGGAGACGTCGTTCCCCGTCGGCGGGGAGTTCGGCTACCTCACCGCCTGGGAGGCCGACCGGCTGATCGCGCGAGTCTCGGGCCACCCGCGGGGCGTTGTCCGGGCCAGAGCGTACGGGGCGCTGATCCTCGAGAAGCGCGGGCGACGGGTAGTCCTTGACCCGGTCGCCGCCCCCAAGACGCTCACCGCGCGGCAGGACGAGGACCTGAGGCTGCTGCTCCTCGCGGCGAGCCGATCCCACCTCTTGACCGGCCCCGGCGGGGAGGTCCACATCGAATCCGGACTCACCCGTATCCCGCCGGCCGCCGCCGCGCTCCTGCAGCGGCGCGGCTGGATAGGGCAAGCACCGGGGAGCAGCGCGGTGAGGGTGTCAGCCGCTGGCCGCATCGCCATGGCCTGGCGGTGGGCTCGGGAGCGGCGCCTGAACAGCGCCTCCGCCGGGCTGTGCGTGGATGCGGCGCTCGACGCTGCCGAGAACTGGATCACCGAAGGGGTGGACACCCCCCTCAAAGGTAGTAGAATTTAGATAGAAGGAGAGGGGGGGAACCCCTCCAGATCGAGAGGTTCACATGCCCGTCTTCAACCCGGTCGACTGCGCCGACACCCTCGGCATTGACGCCCCCGAATGCGGCAACTGCGAAGGGGTCGGAACGGAGGTCCACCTCCACGGCCCGCACGAGCAGATCCGGGAGTGCGAGGACTGCCGGGGGATTGGCAGGCGGCTCGACTGCCCCGCCTGCGAAGACGGCGTAACCCCGGACGATGACACCTGCCCGCTCTGCGACGGCTTCGGCGCCCTCTTCTGAACCCAAATAGGCCATCACCAAAAGGAGCATCATGACTCTCGGAGACGCACTCACCCAAGAGGCACTCACCACCGGCACCGCCTTCAGCGTCGGCCCGACCGGCTCCGGCGGCCTGCGGCTGGCCATCCGCCTGGAGGCCGGTGACGTCCAGCACTTCGAACGCCCGGCCTCCGGCGGGGGCGCCGACTGGACCGCCACCGACCTCGAAGGGGCGGGCGGCGGCTGCGCCTTCAACGAGCCGGTCACGGCCCCCTGGGGGCAAGGGCTCGAACTCCTCGCCGCCGGCCGGGGGGTCTGAGTGGCGTCGGAACCCAGCAAAGGCGCAACCGTCACGACAGCAAGCCCCCCGCGCCCCGGCCAACTGCGCCCGTTCGGAACGGTCGTGGGCCACGCGACCGACCCGTTTACGGGCGATCGACTCGTGCGGGTCCAGTGGCCCGGCCAGGCCCGGCCTGTATCCCATCTCCTGACGGAGGTGATCGAAGTGGACTAGATATAGGCCACCATCTATTTACGTGTTACGGTCTGATCGTCAGGCCGCAGGCACGGCCCGACACCCACCCAGCCTCCGGACGGGCAGCGACACCCCGCGCCCAGCCCGCCCGGACCGGCTCGTCCGATACGAGCCACCCCCTCCGGCCGGGACCCGCCCCCACTGCGGGTCCCGGCCCACCCATGGAGAAGCCAGATGCCTACAACCACGACCCTCGACGGCCTGGATGAGCAGCACCTCATCGAGCAGTACGGGCACCCGCTCGCTGAACTGCTCAGTGAGCGATACCGCGTTCAGGACGTCCTCAAGGAACGCGTCCGCCGCACCGCCCGAAAGGCCGCTCCGCCGCCGGCGCACAAGCCGCGCCCGGACCCGATGGCCGCGCACCACCGCAGAGTCCTTGCCACAGCCATCGCGGACTGGACCTACCGGCCCAGCAGCACGTGACCGAGGAGCAGTTCCGGCGCCGCGTTCGTCAGCTGGCCGCGATGCGCGGCTGGTCGCTCGCTTACCACACGCACAACTCGCGGCGCAGCGACGCCGGATGGCCTGACGAGGTCTACGGGCACCCGAAGACTCGCAGGACGCTCTTCGTCGAGCTCAAGACCGACACAGGTCGCATCCGGCCGGCGCAGGAGCAATGGCTCCGACACCTGGCCGCCTGCGGTCTCGAGGTCGCACTGTGGCGCCCCCGCGACCTGGCGCAGATCGTCGCCACCCTCGCCCCCGACGGCCCCCGCGCCGCCCTGTCCAATGCCCTCTGACAAGAGAGACCACATGAGCCCCGACCCGTCCAACCCTCCAGTCCCCGGCGCCGTCTGGTGCAAGTCCTGCGAATCGTGGTTCAACCCGATCACGAACACGTGCCGCTGCAACCACCGCTGATGACGCCTCCCAGAGCGGCCGCCGCGGTCACCGCCACCTTCGCGGAGATCGCGGCGCTCGCAAACGAACTCTGCGACCACCTCGCCGACGAGACCTTCGCAACAGCAGCCCGCATCCGGGCTCTCGCCGAGTCCGCCATGGCCACCTACGGAGAACACTGATGCACGCCCGCTTCGACACGCTGCCGGACGACGAAACCGAGGCAGGCCGCACTGCCCGCGCCTTGCGCGAGCGCCCGGGCGACTGGGCGCACATCTCCGACCACGACCTGAAGGCCCAGGCCGCGAACCTCGCGTACCGCATCCGGCAAGGCAAGATCCGCGCCTTCCGGCCCGCCGGGGCCTTCGAGGCAACCTCACGCAAGACAGGGGAGTCGAGCGGGGCGGTCTGGGCGCGCTACGTCGGCACCCCCGCGGTAGTCCGGCCGTAGGGCTGCACCCTTGCCCGCCTGACCCAACTGGTAGAGGTGCGCGGTACCGGCCCATCTGGGATATCGGCCGCAGAGATCCGGGTTCGACCCCCGGGGCGGGCACCTCACAGCCCCTCGGCTGTCCAAGCCGAGGGGCGCTTGTTGTGCGCGACTCCTCAGTTCGAACTCCACTCGTCAGCGACTCAGCCAGATTCCCGCCTTCCACTGTGCGCGGAAGCGGTGAGACGTAACACTGGCTCGGGCCCGGCGTAGCGAGTCGCCGGGGACCAACCAAACCCGTATGACGCCGTGACCCTCTGGGGGGCCTGATGGTCGTCGTGTCCGACTCCGCGCTCAAGCGTGCCCGCCTAAGCAGGAACCTCACTTTGGAGGAAGCAGCCGACCTCCTCAACGAGATCACCGGCGGCGCCACCGACGCCTCGCTGATGAGTGGCTGGGAGTCCGGCCGCAAACGAACTAGCGCGAGGAACCGGCGGGGCCTCTGCCAGCTGTATGTCGAACCATCCGAGGTGCTGTTCGCCCACCAGGACGGGCAGAACCCCGCGAGCCTACTGGAGGCAAGCGGCACCGATGTGGTCGTGCGGCTTCTCACCCGGTACACCGACCTCCTGGACGCGATGGTCGAGGTGGCGGCAGGCGCCCGCGAGCATCTGGTTGTCACAGGATCACGCAGCCGCGAAAAGGTCTACCTAGACGCCATAGAGACGACGGTCGCGCAACAGCCAGACCTGGTGCACTGCCGTGTTCTGTACGGGCCCCCGCGCCATCCAGCCATGACGGAACACCTCGTGCGGCTCTTGGAGTTACGTGACCCAACGGAACGCCGCAACGGCGTCAAGGGCCTGAGCATCGGCTTGGTCGAACCGATGGCCGCCCTGGAACGCTTCTTCATCGCTTCGGAGCTAGCCGCAGTGGTCCCCCTGCCCAGCTTTCACGGAGCCGACGGCTTCGACTGCGGCGTCCTCCTCAGAGGAGAAGCGGCCATCGGACTGGTCCAGCATGGACGTGAGGCGTGCGCATCGGCCCGGCCAGTAGAGACGATAGAGGCCGTACGTTCCCTGCCGGTGCGGCACGGGGGAGCTCTGTGGCAAGGAGAAGCGTGAGCAACAAAGTTCAAGCCGCTGCCCTGCGGTCCGCGTCCGTGATCGAGCTAGCTCAGAAACTGATCCGCGAGCCGAGCAGAGGCGGCATCGACGACTACGGGCCAGTGCTCAGCATCCTCGAAGCATGGCTGTCCCGCCGCTCTCTGCCCCACCGACGGCTCCATGGTGACGACGGACAGCTCGTGGGCCTGCTGGTGGAGATCCACGGCGGCCGCCCTGGACCGTGGTGGGCTTTGGACGCTTGCGTGGATACCGCTTCGTACGGCGACCAGGCCGCCTGGTCCTTCCCCCCATCCGCAGGTGACGTGCAGGACGGTTGGCTGCGCGGACGAGGCTCAGCCGACTCAAAGCTCGCAGCCTCCATGTTCTGCCACATCGCCGCCGACCTGCGCGATGAAGCCGGGGCGTTCGCCGGCGGGCTGGCCGTGCTTCTCGACGTGGATGAACACACCGGCGGGTTCGGCGGAGCACGCGCCTACTTGGACGACCCTCAGATCACCCGGCCTGAAGGGGTGATGATTGGCTACCCCGGCATGAACGAGGTCGTCGTCGGGGGGCGCGGCCTCTGGCGAGCAACCATCTCCGTCCACGCCCAGGCTGGACACTCTGGGGCCAGCCGCACGGTTGTCGGTGCGATTAGCCGGGCCGCGCGCCTGGTAACGCTGCTCGATGCTGTCGAACTTCCGGGCCCGGCGGACGACAGCTCCCGCTTCCCCCTGGCGCCCAAGCTCACCGTCACCGCGCTCAACGGCGGCGAGGGCTTCTCTGTCCTGCCAGACTTGTGCTCCTTGAACGTCGATGTCCGGCTCACTCCCGCCTTCGACGCCGAGGCAGCCGAGACCCTAGTTCGCAAGGCAGCCGCGGAACTCGATGCCGATCTCCCCGGGCCGCTGCCAACGCACATCGAGCCGATCGCCACCTGGCCGCCGTTCCAGCTCCGGCACGACGAGCAGCCCGCCGCCGCGCTGATGGCCGCTGCACGGCAAGCAGGAATCGACGCGACACCGAAGACGGCCGGACCCTCGAACATCGGCAACCTGCTCGCCATGTACGGCATCCCGGCGACCGCGGGGTTCGGCGTGCCGTACGAAGGGCTACACGGGCTGGACGAGCGGGCCGACCTGTCCGAGCTGGCACGGGTGTACTCGGTCTACCAGCAGGCCGTGCTCGACCTGCTCGGCCTGATCTGACCTGGGCCGATCCCAACTCCGTCCCAGGTCCCTCCTACGAGCCTCCAAAGAACCGCCCAACTTCTGCTCTGTCGAGAGACGTTGGACCCCGGTGTCATAGAGATGTCCGAGCGGGCAAGCCCCTGAAGCGACAGACCTGCTCGGGCATCCCTATCCGTGCTGAGCCTCCCAAGGAGTGCTTCATGGACACCGGTCCAGCCGTCGCCCAGCTCCCGGCCCGCGCCAACTGGGACGCCCTCGGCACAGTCCTCGTGCCCGACGTCCTCGAGCCCGCCCTCTTCGAACAGATCGTGGTCGAGGCGAACGAGCGCATCTCGCTCGCCACCCCGCACATCCACGAGCACACTGCGGCCCACCGGGACGGATCCTTCGCCTCCCCCGTCCACTGCGCCTTCATCGAACCTGGGCCCGCGCTTCTCTCACTCGCCTTCGACAAGCAGTTCCTGGTGGCTCTACGTGACGCCACCGGCATTCCCCGCCTGGTCCCCCGCGGCGGCGCCGTCGTCCTCTACGAGGAGGGCGACTTCCAGGGCGTCCACACCGACTCTGTGAAGTCCACCGTCACCGTCTCGATCGCCCTGACGGAAACGCTCGGTCCGATGGGCTGGGCGCCGCACCTGCGCAACGCCGCCGGTGACACGCTCGGCAAGGTGGTATCCGACTACGGCCTGTTCCCCTCCGGGGACAGCTTCACCGCACTGGAGCACCCCTTCGCGGACGGCAGCGTGCGCGCCTTCGCCGGCTACAACGTGCCGCACTGGCGCCCGCCGGCCAAGGAGCGGGCGCTGCTGGCCACGATGTCCTTCATGGACCTGTGATGGGGTCGGAGCTGCGGCGGACGTGGCTCGCCGAGGGCCGCGCGCAGGTTCCGGGCGACGTGGTCGAGGCCGGCTTGTGGGAGGAGATCGCCGCGGAGGCTGAGCGGTGCGAACCGTTCGCGGCTGTTCGGCACAACCAGCGTCCCGGGCTGCTGGCGATGCGGGACGGGTCGATCACCTCGCCCCAGAGGTGCAAGGTCCACCCCGGCGGTGAGGCGCTGAACTCCCTGGCGATGTCCAAGGGTCTGGCCGAGGTCGCGTGCGAGGCCACCGGCCGCGCCTCGATGACGCCGATCCGGTTCGGGTTGAAGTACTACCAGCCCGGCGACTACATGCACGTGCACCGCGACGACGGGAAGTGCGAGATCACGTTCTCGTGTGGCCTCACCCCCGGGCTCGCCGCGATGAACTGGCTGCCGAACCTGCGGTGGCTCACCACTGAGCAGGTGGCCGAACGGCTGGCCGATACCCCCTACCCCGACGGTGGCGAGGAGTTCCCGATCCGCCACCGCGTCCTCACCGGGTTCGACGGAAGTCGGATCCCCCACTGGCGTACCCCGCTCGACTCGAAGTCGCGCGAGGTGCTGATCACCATCTGCTTCACCGACCTCACGGTGTAGCAGCCGCGCAATCAACAGGAGGACTGATGCGCAAGCTCGAAGTCACCACCCAGGCGGTAGACCCGGCCGAGTTCGTGGCCGACCTGCACGCGGAGGGCAACCTCTCGCAGAACGTGGGCGGCGACCCGGCCGTGCCGGACTCCGCGTTCCCCGACACCCACACCTACGAGCACCCCGCCGTCTGACCGACAGCCGGCCCTGAGCGCGCCCGGTCGCCGGAGCTCCCTTCCCTGGGATGCCCGGCGGCCGGGCGCCGTCGCACCTGCAGGAGGTGAACATGCTCAAGACCTATTTCGATGGCACGCACCGCACCCGTCACCCGGCGGAAACCTGGCAGACCATCCGCCCTCTGCTGGCCCGGTACGGGATCAGCCGCGTCGCGGACGTGACCGGGCTCGATGACCTCGGCATTCCCGTGACCATGGCCGTCCGCCCTTTGGCTCGAACTCTCTCCGTCGCGCAGGGCAAGGGTGCGACTTTGGACGCGGCCCGCGTCTCCGGCGCGATGGAGGCGATCGAGGTCTGGCACGCCGAGCGCACCGTTCCCAAACCCATCGCGCGGCAGACCGCAGCCGTCGACATGCCGCTGCCGTATCCCGTGACCGCACTAGAACAGCACGCCGGCAGCCTCCTTACCCCCCACACCCGCTTGGACTGGGTCAACGGCCGATCCCTGATCGACGGCCGCCCCGTACCCGTACCGGGCGCCGCCGTGAGGCTGGGTCGCGAGGGACACGCAGATTGGCGAATGCACCTGCCAAGCGCCTCCACAAACGGACTCGCCTCCGGCAACACCACCGAGGAAGCCGTCGTGCACGGCCTGTACGAGGTCATCGAGCGGGAAGCGATCAGCGATCTGCCCGGCGGCCATCCTGGTGCGCAACTGATTGACCCTTGGAGCATCGACGCCGCCGAGTGCACCACCGCTATCGGCCGTCTGACGGCCGCAGGGGTGTGGTTCGAGCTGTGGCACCTGCCCACCCTGTTCGGGGTACCGGTCATGGCCTGCTACCTGTGGCGGGAGGACCAGCCCACCGTCCTGGTCAGCGGGTCTGGAGCCCACCTGTCCCCGGCAGTGGCGCTCGCGCGCGCGATCACCGAGGCCGCCCAGTCCCGTCTGACGCTCATCGCGGGAAGCCGCGAGGACACCGCCTCTGTGGTTTACCGGCCTGGCGTCTACCAGGCGCCCGCCACCACGGAGGTCCCGTGCACGCCTTGGTCGCGCATCAGCGATGCCTACGGCCTGCACTTCGACACGCACAACGACGAGGCTGCTCACCTGGCGAAGGTCGTCACCGCGGCTACCGGCACACCGCCCATCGCGATTGACCTGACGGCTGGGCCCTATGCCCGCGAGGAGTTCGCTGTCGTCAAGGTCTGTGCGCCGCACCTGCGCTACGACTCGCGCCACACCATCCCGCGTCCCCGCAGGCAGGAGCAACCGTGACCGTGCACGTCTTCGCCGGCCCGACCATCGACGCACCCGGCATCCGCCGCATCCTGCCCGACGCCGTGTGCCACCCCCCGGCCCGGCACGGTGACCTGCTGCGGCTCGGTCTGGCGGCCGCGGACAAGGTCCTGATCATCGACGGCCTGTGGCACCAGGTCGCCCCGCTGCGGCACAAGGAAATCCTCCACGCGCTGGCCGCCGGCGTGACCGTGGTCGGCGCCGCCAGCATGGGCGCCCTGCGAGCCGCCGAGCTCGCCCCGTACGGCATGGTCGGCATCGGGCAGGTCTTCGGCGGGTACGTCAGCGGCGTCCTGGACGCCGACGACGAGGTAGCAGTCCTCCACACCCCCGAGGGCCGGAAGGTCACCGAGGCTCTGGTGAACCTCCGCTGCGCCATCGACCGTGCGGCGGCGAACAGGCAGGTCAACAGCTCCGACGCTGCGGCCCTGCTCGACCTCGCCCGGTCCTTGCCCTACACCCGCCGTTCCTGGCAGGCCCTGGGACGTGCCGCCCAGCAGGCTGACCTGGAATCCGCCTTCTACGCTGTGAACACCTGGCGGCAGGCCAACCCCTACGACCTCAAGCACGAGGACGCGGAGAGCGCCCTGGCCCTCCTGTCCCGAGGCCTTCCAATCCCGGTGACCCAGTCCAGATGGCGGGGAGAGCGGTGGCAGACCAGCTTCGTCCGCTACTGGACAGCGTCCTTCCTGCCCGGCGCCGGGCAAGCGCCTCTCCTGCCCCTCCTCCAGCACCAGCAGCTTTACGACCCTGCCTTCGCCGACCGCTGGCGTGTCAGGGTCCTCGCAGCGATCTCAAACAGTCCGACCGGACTGCCGCCGGAGGCCTTGGAGAACGCCGCACTCGCCACCGCCGACCGGGCCGGGACCACCCTGCCGAACCTGTCCCCAGCGCAGCGCGCATACTGGCTCACCCCCGATGAAGAGCAGCAGCTCGAACCCGGCCAGGCCATGCTGCGCATCATGGTCCGCTCGGCGCGGCTCGACGGGGCCTGGAGCGTCTGGCCTGCGACTCACACTGAGGCGGCTGGCCTGCTCGACCCTGACGTCGGCACCGAGCAGCTGGTTGAGCAGGCGTTCCGCGTCAACGCCGCCGCGCAGGCCGACAACCCACGGCACACTCTCGCGCACCTGGATGCCGAGCGCATCACCACGCACCTGCTGTCCCGCTGGGCGCTTCCAGCCGTTGCCGACCCGGCGACCCTGGACGCGGCAGCCCGCGACCGGGCGTTCCGGGACTTCGCCGGAGCCATCGACGTGGCTCGGGCCTTCTACCTCGGGGCCCGAGCGGATGAGGCCAACGTCGTCTCGTCCGCCTCCTCGGGCACCGTCACGGACAGCTCCCGCACCTGAGCCAGCGCCAGGGGCACAACGGCCGCGCACATGATCAGAAGGGCTCCGGCTGCAAGCGTGGCCCGGAGCCCACAGATGGCGACGAGCGGGCCGACGAGCATGTAGCCCACCGGAACCGGGAGGAGCTGGCCGAGCGTCGAGTAGGACATCGTCCGGCTCATCCGGTCCGCCGGGATGCGGGCGTGAACCACCGACGCCCATGTGGTTCCGCTGAAGGCGAGCCCGGCGCCGGCAGTGACCGCAGTGACCACAAGCACGGGCAGGGGCAGATGTAGGGCCATCGCAGCTAGGGGCAGCGCCATCGTGCCCGTTCCCGCGCACACCACCACCGCGGGTAGGCGCGGCTTCCACATCAGCGCGGCGGCCGCGCCCGCGATCAGGCCGCCGGTGAACCCGGACACCACCACGCCCCAGAGTCCCGGTCCGCCGAGGAACTGCTCTCCGTAGACCGGGCCGAGCGCCTGGTAGCCGACCAGCCACGCCGGGACGATCACGGCTCCCTGCACGACCATGACCCACAGCCAGCGCCGCGACCAGAAGTCGGACCAGCCCTCGCGCAGATCGGCCACGAACCCGGCCCTCACCTTGACCCGCGCCGCCTTGAGGCCGATCCGCGAGCACAGCACAGCCGCGGCCGCGAAGGTCAGCGCATCCCAGCCGATCACCCAGGCCGGTCCCACGAGCGCCACCATGACGCCGCCGATCGCCGGGCCGCCGACCTTCACCGTGTTCTGCCCCAGCTTCAGCAGGGCGTTAGCGGCGTGCCGCATCTCAGCGGGCACGACCTCCACGACCACACCGCCGGCGGCCGGTGTGAAAAACGCCGAGGCCGCCCCGCACACAGCGGCCATCGCGGCCAGGTGCCACACCTTCGCCGCACCGGACCACAGCAGCGCCGCCGCCGCGCCCTCCGCGGCGAAGGACACCACGTTGGCCCACAGCATCACCTTGGCCCGCGACCAGCGGTCCGCGACGACGCCGCCCACCAGGAGCAGGAGGATCTGCGGCAGCATTCCGGCGGCCAGGACCAGGCCGAGCGCGCTGGCCCCTCCCTGGATGTGCAGGACGGCGAACGCCAGGCCGATGGTGGACACAGCTGAACCGGTCCACGACAGCATTCGCGCGAAGAAGTGGAGCCGGTACGGCTTGACCTTCAAGGGGGCGGAGGCTTCCCGTACACGTACCGTCCAGCTGATCCGAGGAACGGCCGACGATTCTTCCTGCCGTCCCGCAACGCGCCCGTACCGCAAGATCAAACTCCGCCCAGGAAACACGAAGTCCCGGAGGCCAGACGCCACCGGGAACCCCTCACACCCTAGGACAACTCCAAGATCGTGTGTCGCCAACGCCACGACTGACGCGACCGTCACCCGTACGAGAGGGGCCGGGCCACGAACACAGCACGCGGGCCTCACGCTTGATCGCCGTCGGTCATAGACGAGCACGGAGCGTGGCCCCCGTAGCCACTTTGTACGACGCATCCCCGACTCGCTCGCGGCCCTGGCCCCGCCCAGCTTGATCAGGCGTACGTGGCTAGTGCCGCATCAGGCAACGTTCGCCCTCGGCGGTCTGCGACGATGGCGCCATGGACGAGGAAGTCATTCCCATTCTTCGCGTCGAGGACGCCGCGGCGGCGGTCGCGTGGTACGAGCGACTGGGCTTCGCCAAGCAATGGGAACACCGCTTCGAACCGGGACTTCCCGCGTTCGTCGAGGTCGCCCGGGGCGGAGTGCGGTTGTTCTTGTCGGAGCACACGGGCGACGCCCGCCCCGACACGTTGGTCTACCTCCGCATTCGTGATGTCGAGGCCATCGCCTCCGAGTTCGGTGTGCAGGCGAAGGACGCTCCGTGGGCGCGTGAGATTGAGCTGCGCGACCCTGACGGCAATCGGCTTCGGATCGGCACGCCGGCGGAATGACACTCGTCGGCGGCGCGCGGCAGGGAAGCTGTGCGGGTGGCTGAGCGAGTACGTGTCCGTGAGATTGAGGACGACGAAGGCAGAGGGCTTCTGCGGATCATCCGCAGGGGCACAGGGCCGGTGGTGACCTGGCGGCGGGCTCAGATGGTCCTGCTGTCCGCGCAGGGCATGCCAGTGCCGAAGATCGCCGAGGTCACGTTCACCAGTGACGACAGGGTCCGCGACGTGATCCACAACTTCAACGCCGACGGCTTCGACTCGCTCTACCCGAAGTACAAGGGCGGACGGCCGAAGACGTTCACGCTGCCCGAACGCCGCGAGATCAAGAAGATCGCCAAGTCCAATCGGCCCCGAGCTCGACTTGTCGTCGTCGCCGTTCCCACGGACGGACACAACCGTGTTCGATCAGCCCCTCACGTTCACGTTGGACGATCTGGTCGGCTTGCAGTTCTCGATGTCCTACACGAGCCCTGATGTCCTCGGGGTGAGGACGGAAGCGTACGAACGTGACCTCCGCACGGCTCTGCGGGCGCACTCCCCCGCCGGGGTGTTTCACCATGCACGTCGCGTCGTGTGCACGGTCGCGGTCCGCGGATGAAAGCCTCGGGGCCGCCTGCTTGATCACCTAAAGTCGAAGGTGGGCGCGGGGCTGGAGCCCTCGTGTCTACTGCTGCACCCCGCATCCCCGACTCGCTCGCGGCACTGGCCGTACCGCTCGCGGACCTCTCGCACTACTACCGCAACCCGCGTACAGGCAACCTTGAGGCGATCACCGAGTCGCTGGCCACCCACGGCCAGTACAAGCCGGTCGTGGTCAACAAGGGGTCGCGGACCGGCCGCCCGAACGAGATCCTGGCGGGCAACCACACCGTGAAGGCAGCCAGGGCCCTCGGGTGGGAGGAGATCGCGGTCACCTGGCTGGACGTAGACGAGGATACGGCGGCGAAGATCGTCATCGTCGACAACCGCACGAGCGACCTGGCCGGATACGACACGCAGCTCCTCGCGGACATCCTCACCGACCTGCCCGACCTCGACGGCACCGGCTACGACCAGGCGCAGCTGGACGACCTCCTCGATGACACCTCCCTGCCGGCGCCGATCGAGCTGCCCAGCGACGGCGCGGGCACCGGCGCGGCGGCGACGGTGGACTACCTCCAGTGGGGCTACCTCCAGTGGTCCTCGACCCGCGTACGGATCACCCAGGACGAGGTCGAGTTCCTGAACGGCCTCTACCGGAAGTACGTCGACGACAACGACTCGGACCTCGGGTTCGGCTGGCACGTCCTGAACGAGGAGCACCACGCCGCCGAGGACGTGAGCGCGTGAACCCGCTCGACGTCCGATTCGACCCGGCGTACCCGCTGTCCGACCTCCGCCCGGCCGACTACAACCCGCGCCGCCTGTCCGACGCGTCATTCGTGCGGCTCCAGGGCTCCCTGCGCCGGCACGGCGTCGTGAAGCCGGTCATCCTCAACGCGGACGGGACCCTGGTCGCAGGTCACCAGCGAACCAAGGGCCTGAAGGCCATCGGGCAGGAGACGGTGCCCGCGATGATCCTCCCGCAGAAGGTCCGCCTCCAGGACGAGATCAAGTTCAACCTCCTGCACAACCGGGTCGAGACCGAGTCGTCCGTGGTGTACGCGGAGGCTGGCCCGATCGGTCAGTGGTGCTGGATCCCGTGGCAGACGATCGAGGTCGTCGCCTCCAAGAACATCCCCTTCCAGCAAGCCATTGGCTTCATGACCGCTGGCCACGGCCCGTGGGGGTCCGTCGTCATCGACGACCAGGGCCGCATCGTCCTGAACGCGGAGTACGCCGCGGTCGCGAAGGCCCAGAGGTTCGACGTCCTCGCCTGGACCGTCGCCAGCTTCGACGCGGGCCAGCTCGTAGAGGACCTGACGGGCGAATACGGCGTGTACGACTGGACCGGCCTGGAGGAGAAGGCCCCCGTGTGGAACCAGCACATCGTCCAGCCGAACAGGTTGAGGGAGCACTCCTCGAAGGCCAAGGCGGACCAGGTCCGGTACAAGAGCGAGACGTGGGAGCAGCTGGTCCTGCCGTGGCTGACGACGGGGCACCGGGTCGTCGACTTCGGCGCCGGCCACGGAGACTACGCCCGTCACCTGAGGGCACAGGGTTACCAGGTCCACGACTACGAGCCGTACCGCACCCTCAAGGGCAAGTACAGCCTGGACATCCGCGGCATCGTCGGCATGATCCGAACGATCGAACGGGACCTTCGCGAGCGGGGCCTGTACGAAGTCGTCGTCCTGGATTCAGTGATCAACGCGACGACGAGTCTGGAGTATCAGCACTGGGTGCTCCTCACGGTCAACGCTCTATGTGCCAAGGACGGCATGGTCGCCATCGGCACCAGAAACTTGCATCGCGAGCAGGCGTACGAGAACTCGGAGCACTCCATCAGCCGGGATGCGGAGCGGCTGAAGTTCCTCGACAGCGAGAACGTGGACATGCGGTTCGTGCGCGGGAAGTGGCAGCGGATCAGGTACCACACGCCGGAGTCTCTGCGTGGTCTGCTGTCGCGGTACTTCGAGGAGGTCGAACTCAGCGACGCCACCCGGGCGACCCTGAAGGCGGTCTGCCGCATGCCTCGGACATTCCCTGTCGAGGAATACGAGGAGGCTTTCCGCAATGAATTCAATATGCCTTACCCCAACGAATACCGACACGACAAGCATTTTGGAATTATGGAAATATTGATAGAATTGATCAAGGAAAGGAACGCTCAACCGGAGGGGTAGGGATGAAATCGGGAGCGAATCCGGAAGGGGTTCGCATAGAAATTGAGTCGCGTGACACGTTCCGTATCATGTGGCTCGCAGGGATACGCCAGGTCGATCTGACTCAGCACTGCCTGAAGACCTTCTCGGAGTGCGACAGGCCAGCCGTGAACCACCGGCTGAAGCGGCAGAGCTTGCTGTTTCCGGCGGCGAATCCACCGGCAGCCTGGTACCTGTGCGCTCTGCCGATCCCGTGGGACTGGGGAAGGAACGCGCACCTCGGCTTCGAGTACGCGCCCGGCCAGGAGTGGGAGGGGGATGCCCTCGTGCCCGGCCTGGGCGTACGGCTGCGGAACGCGCGGCCTATCACCGGGTGGGGGGAGCACTCCATCCCCGCCGGGGAACCGCTCCGGCAGGCGCGACTGTTCCGGACCTGCCGGAACTGGCAGTTCGGATGGTGGCTGCGGCAGAACCGCGGTGTCCCGGTGGCTCCGGCAGGGCCACAGCTGGAGGAGCATCCGGGGGTGACACAGCTGACCTTCGGGGATTAGCTTAGAGCATTTTCAGACAGTGACTAAAATCCGCCCTTGATTGGAAGTTTGGCGGCCAGTAAATTCAGCTGGCCGCCGGACTGCTGTCCGGCGCCGCACGTCGATATGCAGGGGAGCAGGGATGCGCAGCAGGTTCAGAGCCTGCCGCTGACTCGTGAAACGCGGGCCAGCGGGGTTCTACATCAGCTTGGTTGCCCCGCCGGGGCACGGCCCAGGGGGACATATGCCCTCAGCCGAACACCAGGTGACCCCGCTCGCGTATCCGAGGAGTACACCTTGCTGGACCGTTTGATCGACCTCCTGTCCCAGACCCGGACCCTCCGCGCCCTGCTCGACTTCTGCACCATCGTGGTCCGCCTGCTGCCCGCGTTGGTCGTGATCGTGGCGCTCATCCCCTCGTTCGTCGTCTTCGCATTCATCCCCGCCGGCGCACGCAGGTCGGTCCTCGACATCGTGGACCGCCTCACGAACTGGACGCTCGCCCGCTAGCAGCCGCAGCCCACCGCCGCCCTCCGATACAGGATCATGGAAGGGCGGCGCGGGGGCTTCGAGGAGCTGCGCACATGGGCCGCCCCAACAGGGCCGCAAGGGCCGCCATCACCCAGCGGCGTACCGACGCCATCGACCTCAAGCTGGCTGGGATCGACTGGCTGACCATCGGCCGCAAGCTGGCCGCGGATCCAGCAATCAACAGCGACGGCATCGCTTACCCGCAGGGCTACGGCATCGAGGCGTACCGGCGCGGTGCCGAACCGCCGAGCGACAGCCGCCTGATCGAACTCGCCTGCAAGGACGTGTCCAAAGCCCTGGCGGAGCGCAGCACGGTGCTGGATGAGAGCACCGACGAGCTGCGCAAGCTGATGGCCGAGCGACTGGAGCGGCTCTTCTTCGGCGTATACCGCTCGGCGATCCGCACCGGCGACCTGGCCGCCGTGGACCGTGCTGTCCGCATCATCGAGCGGAGCAGTCACCTCCTCGGGCTGAACAGGCCCGTACGTACGGAGATCACCGGCGCCGATGGTGGCGCGGTCCAGGTGGAGACCACGGGTCTGGATGAGCTGGAGCGGCTGATCGCGCTGGCCGGCGACGCGAACGCCGAGGGTGGGGAGGGCTGACGAAGCTGCGGTTCTCCAGCTGTACCGCACGCTTCCCGCGTCGCGCCGCCGTGAGATCGCCGCAGCTTCCACACCCCAGCTCCGCGCCCGACTCGCTCAGATCGAGCGGGGGATGGCGATGGACCGCTCCCCCGGCTCGATGGCGGCCGTTCTCACGGACGGTAAGGAGATGCAGGCCCCGCACCTGGGGCTGATTGACGATGCCTTCGAGCGGGTCGCCGCCGGGGTACCCACCCGCCTGCTGCTCACGATGCCGCCCCGGCACGGCAAGTCCCGCCGTGCCGCCCGATGGGCACCCCTCTGGTACCTGCGGCGGCGCCCGGAACACCGGGTGATGATCGCCTCGTACTCCTCTGACCTGGCCGATGATCACGGCCGGTGGATCAGGGATGCGATCCTCGCGTACGGCCCGCAGATCGGGATCGACCTGCGCCCCGGCTCATCCGCGGCCAACAGGTTCGACCTGCTCGGAACCGAGGGCGGCGCGGTCATGGCCGGCGTCGGCGGCGGCCTCACCGGCAAGGGCGCCCACCTGGCGGTGGTGGACGACCCGATCAAGGACGCTGCGGAAGCCAGCTCGCCCACCATGCGGCGCCGCCTCTGGGAGTGGTGGCAGGCCGTCCTCCTGACCCGCATCGAACCCGGCGGGTCGGTCATCCTGATCCAGACTCGCTGGGATGAGGACGACCTCGCCGGCCGTGTGCTGGCCGAGGAGCGGCACCGGTGGACCGTCATCGACCTTCCCGCGCTGGCACTCGCCGAGGATGACGCCCTCGGCCGAGGCGTCGGCGGTGCGCTCTGGCCTGACCGGTACGACGAGGCGGCCCTCGCAGAGATCCGCGCGTCCGTCGGTGAGCGGGTCTGGTGGTCGCTGTACATGCAGCAGCCCCGACCGCAGGACGGTGGCGTGTGGGACTGGGCGTGGATCACCGACAACCGGATCTCTGCCGCCCAGCTCCGTGGCATCGACCTCAGCAGGATCGTCGTCGCAGTCGACCCGGCCGGCGGCGAGTCCGCCGTCGGGGACGAGACCGGCATCATCGCTGCGGCACGCGACACCGACGGGCACCTGTACGTCCTCGATGACCGCAGCGGAAACCGGGGCGCGGACTCCTGGGGCAGAGAAACGTGCCTACTGGCGATCGAGCTTCGGGCCGACGCGATCGTGGTCGAGTCGAACTACGGCGGGGACATGAGCCGCCAGGTGATCGCGCAGGCGTGGGAGGACCTGCACCGTGAGCACAAGACCGAGCAGATGCTGATGCCCGCAGTCATCCCGGTCACCGCCAAGAAGGGCAAGAGGCTGCGCGCCGAGCCGATCGCCCAGCTCTACGAGCAGGGCCGCGTTCACCACGTCGGGCAGTGGCCGACCCTGGAGCAGCAGATGGTGACATGGGTCGCGGGCATGGACAGCCCGGACCGCATGGACGCCGCCGTTCACGCGCTCACCGAGCTGGCCAGTCCCCAGCACGGTGGAGCTGGATCCGGTGGCTACCGGGACGGACGCCTGGACGGCCGCCGGTAGCCTCAGCTCGGGTGTTGAGCCTCGTACACCTCCATATAGAACGTGGCTGCTGCCGCTGCTGCTGAGACGACCAGTCGGGCAGTGGCCACGTCGGGGGCAGGCCCCTGGCTGAGTCCGTGCCCAGTTCCAAGCCCGGCGTTCCGCAGCTCACCCGCTCCGATCACCATCGTGGTCAGGGACTGGAGCATCTTCCGCCGGTATTCGGCACCCGGTTCGTCACCGCGCACTCCCCCGGCGTCGAGGCCGAGCGAAACGGCTGCTGTCTTCACCAGCTTCGGGAGGTCCTCTTTGGTCTCCTTACCGTTTCCGTGAAGGCCAAGTACCGCTTTCAGCACTGACTCCAAGAGCTCCTTGGCGGCCCCGATGGCTAGCGCGGGATCGTCACGGAGGCCCTGGCGGATACGCGTCGCGTGCCGGTGTACGTCCTGGATCCCCAAAGATTCCGCCGGTCCCTGAAGATCGTCCACGATCGCTTCGGAGTGATATGCACCGTAAAGCTCTTGGTGCAAGGCGGAGTCGTTCGTGGCTAGCCAGGTCTCCAAGTCGAGTACACGTTCCGCCACGGCGACGGCCTTGGGGTCGATCTCACGCACTTCAACGGCGTATCCGCGGCCGAGGTCCCTATCCCGCCTGGGGCGGAGGATGGACTCCACCATCTCCAAGACGTGCTCCGAGTAATCAGAGTCGTGGAAGTCGAGGCTACGAAGCAGGCGCGGGTGGTCGCGCACACGGTCGGCGTGGCCAGTCTCGTACCCGAACTTCAACCAGTCTCCGCCGTTGAAGCTTGCCTCGATCGCCTTCACCACGGCAAGGACGATCTTCTCCGGCTGAATCCCGGACCGCATGTGGAACCCCCTGAAGGCAGACATGCTTCACGGTAGAGGTCACCGAGCCGTGGGCGCCCGGGATTTCCGCAGCAATCTCGACCAGCACCTACACGTAGCCTTGGAACCGGCGCGGGGCCGAATGCAAGGAAGCACCTTGGGCCTGCGCGAGTTCGTTTCCGACGCCTGGTCGTGGCTGAACTACAAGCCGATGATGACCACCGCCAGCACCGGCCTCCCCCACCGGGCTCTGGCTCCGGCGGCTCGGCCGGGCTGGCTGCCGCCCGAGGCCGCTCGACGCCTGGCGGCCTACAAGATCCTCGCGGCCTACGACTCCAACCAGGCCGGTGAACTGGCCGTCCTCACCGGTAATGAAGCGGGCGGTGAGAGGCGGGAGTTCGGCGACGCCGCCGTCTTCGTAAACACCACCCTCGCGCACCTGCTGGGTAGGGCGCAGCAGATCGTGGCGCCGGGTGCCGAGCACGCGGGCGATGAGGAGCCATCCCCCGATGCGATCGCCGCCGCCCAGGTCCAGCAGCGCCTTCGGGACTGGGCGGAGAAGGAGCTGCTGCCGCTGCGGATGCAGGCTGCCGAGCGGAAAGCGGTGCTGCTCGGCGATGCCGTGTACCTGCTGGCCTGGGACCCCGACAAGGCCCGCGTTCGACTGCGCACGATCGACCCCGGGTTCTACTTCCCCGTGCTCGATGAGGATGCCGACCCCGGCGACTACCCGTCCAAGGTCCACTTGGCGTGGGAGATACCCGAAGACCCTGCCCGCGGTACGAAGGCGCGGGTGCGGCGGATCACCTACGAGCTCGGGCCCATCTTCGCGGCGACGCGCAGCACGGGCGCCGGCCGTCGGGATCTGGTGGCCGACGGATCCGGCGGGTGGCTCCTCGAACAGGGCGACGTGATCAACCCGGAGACAGGGCGGATCGAGCGCACCTATCCGTGGACAGACCGGCCCACCGGCGTCACCTGCTACCTCACGGACGCCGAGTGGGACCTTGACGACCTCCGCCTTGGGCAACTGCTCGATGACCTGCCGGTGGAGAAGGCCCGGTTCAAGACCAGGGCTGATGGGGAAGTCCTGGACCGGCTTGATCTACGCATCGACTTCCTCCCGATCGTGCATCTCACGAACTCGGTGTCGGACGGCGAGCACTTCGGTCAGTCCGCGCTGGCGCCCGTCATGCAGGCCCTGGACGAGCTCGCGGAGTCCGACACGGACTCGGCCCGCGCATCTGCCACGACCGGGGCCCCGATCATCGGCCTGGCCGGGGTGCGCACCGAGGTGGACCGGGTGACCGGCCGGCCGCGACCTCTCGCCGTCGAGCCCGGCACGGTGTTCCAACTGGGCGACGGAGGGCGCATGGATGTCCTCGACACCTCCGGGCAGCTCTCGGAACTGCGGGCGCGGGTCGAGGAGGTACGCGAGCGGGCTGCGGTGAATGCCCGGCTTCCTGCGGTGAGCCTGGGCACCGCCGACCCGTCCAAGGCCCCGAGCGGATACGCCCTTCAGCTCTCCCTGGGGCCGCTGGATTCCCTCGTGGAATCCATGCGCCTGGCCCGCGCGCATAAGTACGCGCTTCTGCTCAGGTTCGTGCAGCGGCTCCACCAGGCAGGGCAGGCCGAGGGCTGGCCTGCCGGGGCGAGCACGCCGGTGCGGCTGGTGTTCGGCCCGCACACCCCCACGGATCGCAGTGCCGTCCTCGACGAGGTCGTACGCGCTGTGGGTGCTGGCGTGTTGTCGCTGGAGACAGGTGTGCGGATGCTGGATGAGGCCGGATATCCGATCGGTGATGCCAGCGCGGAGATCGAGCGGATCGCCGCCGGGAAGGCATCGGGCACCGCGACGGGGCCGGTCAGTCCTCCGGAGGCCGGAAGTTCTCCCGCTTCCACGTCTTGACCCGCTCGCGCTGTGACTCCAGCGATTCCCGCAGGTCCTCCTCGGACATGGTGTGCTTCGTGCCGCCGCCCCATTGCGTGACGTAGGTGCCTAGCCCTCCCGGCACACCGTCGATCTTCGACACGAAGAGGCAGGCGCCGGCGAACTCGCCGAACTCCGCGCCCAGGATCTCGCCTTCGCGCGGATCCCGGGCTGAGGCGAGTCGCGTTCCGTCCTCGTCCAGGATGACGCGCTCCTCCTCTGAGGCAGCCGTCCGTACGCAGGTACCCGGACTCGAACCGGGCTTGGTGTACTCACCGTCCTGCACGGCCACCTGGTAGACGGTGAACGGGGTCCTGTCGAGCCACGGCTGCCACAGCGCGATCCCGATGCCGACTGCAACGGTGGCGGCCCCGGCCACGATGGCGTTCCGCCGAACCTTCGGCTGCCGCTGTGGCGTCTTGTCCAGCGAGACCTGCTTGTCTTCCACGGTGCCCCCCACCTGGTCGTCTGCCGATGATCATGCCAGGTGGGCGGCTCCGGCCAGCCGAAGGCGTCCCGCTGGGCTCCGTACACTCGATCTTGGCGCGGGGACGTCGAGGAGAGTCACGTCCTGATGTCCCGCCTTCTCCCGCCTCCGCGCGCCGTACTTGGCTACCGGCGCGACGGCCGTCCGATCCACCCCGTCCTGGGCGCCTCTTCGGAAGACCCCTCCAACGGGGGTGAGCCGCAGGTCACCCTTGGGCAGCAGCAGCTTCAGCAGATGATGGCCCGCGAGAAGGATCAGGGGTCCCGAGCTGGCCGCCGCGACCTGGTCGAGAAGCTGGGGTTCACCTCTGCGGCCGAGCTGGAGCAGTGGGTCACGCAGCAGCGTGACGCAGAGCAGGAGCAGCTCACCGACGCGCAGCGCCGTGAGCAGGACCTCTCGGCACGGGAGACGGCCGCAGCCCAGCGTGAGGCCGCTGCTGTCTCGAGGGAGCGCAGCGCCGTCCGCCGGTCCGCGCTCGCCGGGCGAGGCGCGGTCGGCGACAACCTGGAGGATGCGGTGGCGCTGCTCCGGCTTCCTGACGACGCCGACGCCACGGCTCTCGAAGAGGCTGTCACCGACCTTCAGGGCCGCCGGCCGGAGCTGTTCCGGGTAGCCGTTCCGGGCGCCGGTCACGTTCCGCCTGCTCCAGGTGGCGCCCCGGCGTCCGCGCCTCCGGCCCGCCCCGGCGGTCCGGCTCCCAAGCCGGGTGAGGGCGGTCTCGCGATGGCTCGGCGCCGCGGCCTGCTGCCGCCGAGCTCCTGACCCGCGCGCAAGTCCGACCGCGCGCCTTCGGGGACCACGCCCCGCACTCCTCGTGGACCGCTCCACCATCAGGTGAGAGCAGGCCGCTCCTGCACATAGGAGAAGCGGCTTGATCCAGCCGACCACCACCACCGTCACCCTCACCGCTGACCGGGACTGGCTCGCCTCCCGGCACGGCACCGATTCCACCGAGACGATCACCCTCGATCTGACCAAGTTCGCCAAGAGCACCCACTACGTCGAACCCACCGCTGCCGGCCCGCACGGCTTCGTGCGTTCCGGTGTGCCTGTAGGCCGCATCACTGCGTCCGGCCTGTACGGGGCGTACGACCCTGCCGCGACCGACGGCCGTCAGGTCCTCGCTGGCCTGGTGTTCGCTGAGGCCGCGTTCACCTCTGGCCAGACCAAGATCCCGGCAGCCCTGCTCTGGCACGGGACCGCGAAGGCATCGAAGATCCCTGGCGGCATCGACGTCACGAAGATCGCCGCGAACCCGGCGGCCGCTCAGATCCGCTTCCTGGCGGTGAACTGATGAGCATCGCCGACCTGCTCAAGAACGTGTCCGTCGCGGACCTCACCGTCTACGCCCGCTCCATCCCGAACCCGCAGGACTTTCTGCTCACGCAGGCCGTCTTCGCGGAGACGCAGGTGCAGGACGTGAAGTGGCGTATCCGCAACACCAAGCGGCGCGTGAACACGGCCTCCTACCGTGCCTACGACGCGTCCGTGCCGATCGCCCGCCGTCAGTCGGAGCAGACGACCACGGAGGGCACCCTGCCCGCCCTGGGGCAGAAGCTCCTCGTGGGCGAAATGGAGCAGCTCCTCCTCGACGCGACACGCGGCGCCGACGAGGACCGACTGATCGAACTGCTCTACGACGACGTCGAGCGACATGTAGAGGCCATCCGCTCCCGCCTGGAACTCGCCGCCGGTGACGTCCTCGTGGACGGCCGCTTCACCCTGGCCGGAGAAAACGGCCTGACCGTCGAAGTGGACTACGGCGTCCCCGCGGCGAACATGCCGACCGCCCCCAAACCGTGGAGCGCACCGGACGCGGACCCGCTCGCGGACGAACTGCGGTGGATCGACTACCTCGACTCCATCGGCGCCCCGGCCCCCGAGATGGTCCTCACCTCGCGTAGGGCGGCGTCCCACCTGGCGGGCAACGGCGCCTACCGGGCCGCGTACTACGGCACCCCGGCCGGCGGGCAGACTCCGACGTCCGCGCTCACCCCGGAGCAGGTGAACTCCGTGCGCGGCACGTACGGACTGCCGCCGATCACTCTGTATAAGGCCCAGGTGTGGCAGGACGACGTGTCCAAGCGGGTCCTGCCCGAGGACAAGTGGATCCTCCTGCCGCCGGACCGCCAGCGGTGGGGTCAGACCCAGTACGGCACCACCGCCGAGTCCCTGGCCCTCTCTCGCGGCACCGATCCGCAGATCGAACGGCAGGAAGCGCCGGGCATCGTGATCACGCGGGATGCGCAGGATGACCCGGTGCAGATCTGGACCAAGGGCGCCGCCGTCGCCATGCCGGTCCTGGCTTCGCCGGACTGCCACATCACGGCGACGGTCCTGTGAGCGCCGCCGTGAAGGCTCTCGGCGTCCTCGCTGCCACGGTCCACGTCCTCGATCCGGTCGAGCGCGTCCCGCTCGTCCTGACACCGGGCACAGAGGTGACGGACCCAGCCGTCGCCGAGCAGATCACCAACCCTGCGTGCTGGGAGACCGAACCGGCTCCGCCGAAGACCACCCGCAAGACGACGTAGCACCCGGTCGGGGAGGAGCAGTCCGCTCCTCCCCGGCCCCGTACGTGGAAGGACCACATGGACACCGAGGTACTGCGCTGGCTCCTGGCCCAGCTCGGGCCCGACACCGACCCGAGCGACCTCGCGCAGAGATATGACCGCTTGCACTCGGCTCGCGCCACCGCGCGGGAGGTCCTGACCGAGCGGATCAGCACCCTCCTGGCCGAACCTCTTCGCGTCACCGTCAACGGGATCGCCACGATCGACCAGTCCGGCAACGTGGCCGCCCTCGAACGACGCCTTCACCAACTCGCCGGGCAGGCCGCACCGGATGACGTGGCCGAGGGCTCGCTTGAAGTCTTCACAGGCATACCGCTGGTTCCGCGCCAGCGGCGGTGAACGATCCGCGTTCGGCCCCCTCACCGGGTTCGGGCGTCGTATCGTCGCGGCGACCGCTACAGGTGAGGGGGCTCCTGAATGACCGCTGATGACGTGAACCGCGCTGCCTGGCAGCTGTACGGCCGGCATCACCTGGACCGGCAGACCGAGCTGCCCGAGGTGGACCGGATCGACTGGGCGGGCTGGGGCACCGGGCCCGGGTCCGAGTTGCTGGGTCCTGTCACCGGGGTCCGCGTCCTGGACGTCGGGAGCGGTGTAGGCAGGCACGCGGCACACCTGGTGCGCGACCACGGCGCCGTGGTGGACGCGATCGACGCTTCGGCCACCCAGCACCAACGGGCCCAGGACCGGTACCGGGACATGGCCGGGCTGAACCTGCTGCACGGCGACGCGGTGAAGTATCTGGCCCGTGCCGAGCCCTACGACCTGATCTATGCAGTCAGCGTCTTCCCGTTCGCGGACCCCGCGCGGATCGTTCCTGCCGCTGTCCAGGGCCTGCGCCCTGGGGGACGGCTGGTGTTCTCAGCCCTGCACACCAGCGTTACCGGACAGGGGCCGGCGAGTGAGGTCGTTGCCCGGCGGGAGCTGATTCGGCTCGCGGGCGGCGTGGAGATCCCGACGGACATGTACGTGCTGGACTCCCCGGTGTGGACTGGGCTTCTCACGGGTGCCGGGCTGGTCGTCGACGAGGTGCTGACGCTGGACTACGAGGGGGAGGCCCCTGTGTCGTTCCGCGTGTTCAGCGGCCACCGGCCGTAGAGGGGCTACCGGAGCCGTGGGTCACCGCAAACTGGTGGGCCTCAGCCAGGATCCCGACAAGGGCAACCACCTGGCCGGCAGCGAGACGGTGCATGCGCTCAAGTACTTGGGCTTCGTCCAAGGAAGCGATCCAGGCGTGCAGGGCATCTCGCCCCGGGCTGTCCGGTAGCGGCGCGAGAAGGTCAACAAGGCTTGCGCGCGAGACTGCGGCGCTGATTCTGGCGGTCGCACGGTCGGCTGCTGGGGTGCGTCCTGCGCCGAGCAGGGCTTGGCGGGCGTCGTTGTGGCCCGTGGTGATATCCAGCTGCGGAGGCAGGTTCGACACGTCAGCTGCCCCCGTGACCAGGATCGGGATGGCTACGGTGCGCACCCACTTCTCCAGAGCCCCCAGCTCAGCTGCGGCTACGACCCAGGCCTCGGTGTGGGGGCGCTGCAGCGCAACCGTGGGGAACACGTTCAGGAAGATCCGCTCTCCGCGAGGAACGGTGGCCAGGACGCTGCCCTGTGTCAAGGCGATGCTGCGGCCGGCACCCGGATCCGGAGCAATCGCCACTTCGACGCCTTGGTCCGGGGTGTCGGGGTAGACGGCCCCGACACGCGTGGCGGCGAGGGCTGGCATACGGTGCTTGGCCAAGTTGGTGTGCATCGCCAGGAGCCTGAGCGGGTGATCGTCGATGTCCGTCTGCTGGAAGGGCTGCAACCGGCGGAGACGTTCAACCAGCGGTTGTCCGGCCACCAGCGGGGGGATGTCGGCCCGCCGCCGCCCTCTCAGCCACTGATCGAAATCGCGCTCAGTCGCACTCGCAGGGACCTCGATCCGGGGTGCCTCCTCCCTGGCCAACGGCCTGCCGAGAAGGGACTCGACTTCGGCGTACAGGGTGTGCTCCAACGCAGCGCGAAGCTGTGTGAGGGCGTCGGCCACCAGACGTGGGATAGCGGCGGGCAGTGGTGCGATTGCCCTGACCACCAGGTGCGACCGCTCGCCTTCCGCGACTTCTCCCAAGGTGAGCGGGCCTTGCTCGGAGTACGCGTGTATGAGGCGGATGGTCTGGTCGATGGTGTGGTCCACGTGGGCCAGAGTGTGGGTGACGTGGAGTTGGTGATCAGGAAGCCAGCTGTAGGCGGCATCAGGGTGGCTCATGGGCAGAGCGTAGCCAGCCTCTGGTCCGCCCGACGTCGGGATATTCGACGCTTCCGGGTTCGCTAACGGGCAGAAGAGAAAACGGTCAGCCCGCCCCGCGTGGGCAGGATCGGCAAACCCAGCCCGACCGTCGCACCGCAGATGGTCGGCGCGTGGATTCGTGACCCGCGGAGCACCGGATGCGGTGCGTGGCATGGACACCCCGCCACCTCGAGTCCAGGAGAGTCGCGCCGGCCGCAGAGAGACTTTCCCGGAAGGCTGCCTCCGCGGCCTCGGCGCATCGTCGGGCACAGACCCGGCAGATTCCTTGCCCTTGCTGAAGGTTGGCCGGGCGAGGAGTCACGAGATGCCCAGCGGCGCAACGTACAGCGTGTGGTTCTGAGTTACCCAGCCAGGAGGCTTCCAGGAGCTGGGCGCCAGCATCGGCCAGCAGGGCCTTGAACGCCTTCTCCGCGCGTAATGAGTTCGCGGGGCGCGATGGGTGCACGTGCTCTCCCATATCGTGCAGTTTGTGGGCGTCCTACGGTACGCGCGGGAGCGCGCACATTCGGTTTGTCAGACCAGGATGGGGTGGGTATCGCGCCACGGTGCGGGGAGCGGAAACGGTAGTGCCCCGCTACTCCGAAGAGGGCGGGGCACACGGGTCCGATAAGCACAGCAGCCAGCTTTGATTAATGGACATCGCTCACGCTACGGCAGCGAACGTGACGGTCCCTGGCCAGCACTTCAGGGTCCGACTGGTGTGGTTCGGCGAAGGCGGGCGCGGGCAGCCCGGACCCATCGCCCAGGCAGGGCGGCAGCCGTGCGGCCGGTGCGTCGCCAGCGCGGCACCGGCGTGGTTGCTGCGTTCCGCACGGCCTCGCGGAAGGCCCGGAGCCGCTGGTCGAGCGCCGCTTGGCTCCGGTGCTGAAGTAGCGCATCCAGCACGGCGTCGGTGGTGGATTCGACAGCAGGGTCTGCGTGCCGGGCCAGGGGCATAGCGACGCGGAGGGCATGCTTGAGGGAATCGCTGACGTCCGCAGCTGCGCGGTTGCGCGCCCGGTCCAGGTAGGCGAGGAGAGCTGTTGATCGAGCTGCGGCTTCCCACGTCGCGGATGCGCCGCTTCGTCGCGGGTCCAGCATGCCGGCGGCGAACTGGGCTCCGGCCATCATCGCGGCCTTCAGCAAGGGCTTCCGGCCGTTCCAGAGGTAGTCGTTCGTGTAGCCCGTTACCCGTACGGCCAGGGCGGCGCTAGCGAACTCGTCCGCCTGGGCTTCCAACTCCTCGCGGGCCTTCTGGTCATCTCGCCGCCGTGTGGCCCGGGCGTTGAGGTGCGCACCGAGGGCAGTCGCCGCGATCGCGGTCATGAGGGCTACCGGCCACCCCCACAGTGCGATGATCTGTTCCGTTTTCACGCGGCCAGGATGTCGACGGCAGGGGGCGGCTGTACGGCGAAGGCCCAGGTTGGCGTGCGCTTCGCACACCTACTGTCCAGAGCATGAGCAAGTTTGATCAGTCCCGTCGCATTCGGATCGCCGCGCCCCACGATGAGCCTCCGGTGATCGAGCTCGACGGCCAGGACGTTTCCGCCGCTGTAGAGGTCTACAGGGTCATGCAGGCCCCGGGTGAAGCCCCGGAGGTCACCCTGTACGTCAACACCGAGTGGCAGGGGTTCGGCTTCGACGGGCTCGCGGAGGTGATGGCGGAGCCGGCGGATCTGCGGCATGTGGTGATCGGGTTCCTTGACGCGGTGGAGTGGCAGAAGCTCGACCAGGCCGTACTGAACCGCGATGACCTGGACGGCCAGCCTGGGGAGCTGACCCGCGGGCTGTTGGCCCAGCTGCGGGAGTGGGCGGCCAGTGCTTAACGTTCGCGGCATCGCCCGCTTCGCTGATCGGCACATGATGCCGGACAAGGTCCGCGTGACTCGGGCCGGCGGGGAAGAGGTCTTGGACCCGAGCACGGGCGAGCTCCGCCCTGCCGCGCCGCTCGTCGTGTACGAGGGCAAGGCCGGGCTGTATCCGCAGCAGGAGAAGATCCGCTCCCGGGGCCGGGACGGAGCGTGGGCGGAGGAGATCCGAGCCGGGTATCGGCTGTTGCTGCCGGTCGATGCTGCCGAGCTGGAGGATCACGACGAGGTGCTGGTGGTCGAGGCACGCGACGTGCAGGCCGTGGGCCGGACGTACGAGGTGACCACGCTGGGCGAGGTGTCGTCCTTCCCCATGCTGCGGACGGTGTGGCTGGAGCAGCACGACCGGAGCGCATCGTGAGCAGAAAGAAGGGCTCCTTCAATCACCCTGCCGCCTTGGCGGCTGCTCTCGATCAGGGGGCGTTGGTGCTGCGCGGGGAGTCGGAGGCGGCGGTGAGATTCAGCGCGGCGGCGATCGTCGCTGCGGTCCGGGCTCGCGCGTCCGGGCGCCCGGGCCCGCGGGTGATCACTGGCCAGTACCGGGCGTCGTGGCGGTCCGAGGTCCACGGTGGTGGCCCGGTGTGGGTCGCGGAGGTTGGCACCAGCGCCCCGCAGGCCCGGAGACTGGAGTACGGCTTCGTCGGCACGGACTCGCTCGGTCGCCGGTACGCGCAGCCGCCGTTCCCGCACGCCGGACCTGCCCTTGAGGCGACGGGCCCGACCGTCTTGCGTCTTCTTGGCGTTGCTGTGGAGCGTGCCCTGTGAGCGAGCTGTCCGCCGACGTCGAGATAGCCCTGACCGAGGTTCTGGGCGGCCACGAGCGGGGGATCCTGTCCCGGGCGGTGATCGTCGCCGAGATGCTGGATGGGGACGGCGAGCGGGCGTTGTCGATCATCACTACGCCTGGTGTCACCGAATGGGATGCTCTCGGCCTGTGCCGGTACGGCGTCCTGTCGATCGAAGGCCCGGCCGCCGCGCACTTCTCCGGAGGCCCGGAGTGATCGACCGTGCACCCTTCACGGCTGCTGTACGCGCCATGTTGGCGGCGGCCACCGGAAGGCCCTGCGGGCTCGGGGCGCTCCCGCTGCTGGACGGCCGACCGGCGCCGCTGCCGTACAGCGTGCTGTACCCACTCGGCGGGCCAGTGAACGGCGCGCCGTTCTCAGATGCTTCCGAGGACGCGTCTCCCGCCTTTCAGGTGACGATCGTCGGCGCCCGGACCGACCAGGTCGAGTGGCTCGGTGACCGAGTGCGCCGTGCGCTCCTTCAGCGCACGGCGGCCGGCGGGTGGGAGTACCCCGTCACCGTTCCCGGCCTGAACGTGTGGGCTCGGGAGCTTCTCGTGGACGAGGGCGTGGACCCCGCGAGCGGGGACGTCGTGACGTGCGTCCAGCGGTACAAGTTCTCGGTGACAGCTGAGGCTTGATGCTGGCAGGGCCCCGGCTTCCAGGACTCCGCCAGCATTTGCGCGCCGTCTGGTGTGCTGGGGTCAGACGAGTGACGGCATGACGCCACGGTTCCACCGGCCGAGCCAGAACGCGGCTGCTGAGGGCTGATCCTGGCCTTCGGTGGAGCCGTCGTGAAGGAGGTACTCGGTCGGGGCCACATAGCCCTCACCGGGTGCGAGGCGTATTCGGATGATGCGGATGGGCCGGCCGCTGGCCACGTAGGTGCGGTAGTCGTCAGTGTGCGGGTATCGCTGGGTGTGGTCGGCGGGGTGGACGGCCCGGCACACCGTTTGCGCGTCGATCGCGCCGAGGATGAGGTACCGGCTGCCAGGGCCGAGGTTGAGGGCGATCCTGCGGCGCCCGGTGTGCTTGGCGGCGTACGGGAGCTTGTCCCAGTTGTCGAGGTGCAGCCCGATCAGTCGCCCGTCCTGGTAGTTGTCGGTTGTCGTGATCGCGTCGGGCTTGGCGAGGGCCTGGCCGAGGTAGACCGCGTCCGGGCCGCCGAGAGGGAGCGTGAGGTCTTCGAGCGGGAGTCCTTCCCGGTACGGGGGCCGGACGATCTCCACCAGCGTGCTGTCCAGGGGCCTGCGCGGAGCCGTGACAGCCTTGATGTCCTTCTCGGTCATGGGACGCCACTGCCCGGCCGGGACGACCGCACCGGGCTCGTAGGCAGTCTCCTCGGGGCGGGCGGTGCGGACGGTGGCGATTTCGCAGCGGGCGCGGAGCGCGGACGGGTCGCCGTAGGCGATGTGCAGGGGCACGGGGTCCTCCCGGTCAGTCGTCCCCGATGGTGATGTCGAGTTCGTTCACGAGGGCTTCGGCGAGGTCTGACTGCTGGCCTGGGTCGATGCGGACCTTGGTGAGGTTCGCGACGCCGCGGATTGCCGACAGATCGTTCTCGCGGAGGTCGGTGTTGCGGTAGCGGCCCGTGCCGAATTCGGTGAGCCGGAGCGTGCAGTCGGTGAACACGGCATCGGACAGGTCGCAGTCGGTGAACGTGGCCTCGGTCAGGACGCAGCCGATGAAGGCCACGGGCCCGGTGACGCGGACCTTCTCGAAGGTGGCGAAGTCGCCCTTGCAGCCTTCGAACAGGACGTCATCGAGTACCAGGCCGCTCAGGTTGGCGCCCATGAGCTTGCAGTCCCGGACGTGGACGCGGGTCAGCTTGCTCTCGGTCCAGCGCGCCGACCCTAGGTCGCTGCCGGTGATCTCCACGCCGTGCAGGTTGACCGACTCGAACTCGGTCCGCTTGGCCTGGATGCCCGTGATCCGGCCGGTGACGAGCTGGGTGTCCGCGAGGTCGAGCGAGCGCAGGTCGGCGTCCCCGTACGCAAAGTCCTGGACGCTGCCGCGGGAGCTGTCGAGGCTGTCGACGTTGCTGAGGTAGAGGCCGGGCTCGTCCAGCTCCGGAAGGGTGATGGTGGCGTGGCCGAAGGTGCGGGTGGCCATGATGCTCCTTGTCGTCGGGGCGGCCTCGCGCTGCCGGCGGGCCGCCCCTGTGTCGGTTGCTGCTACTTGTTCTTCCAGTTGTCCCAGCTGGGCCGGTTGTCGAAGGTGGCCGTCGGGTTGTCCCACGTCGGCCGGTTGTCGAACGCAGCGAGAGGCTTGCCGTTCTCGGCCTGCGGGGTGGGCGGGTTGCTCCGGGTGGTGTTGGCTCCGGTGTTCTCCCATCGGGCGACCGCCGCGGTACCGGCGGCCTCGAGGAGGGACTCGAAGCCCAGCGCCGAGTCCATCACGAGCGTGGCGGCGTCAGTGGGCGTGTGCACGGACATGTCGCGTGACTCCTTCGAGTAGGGCGATCTTGGCGGTGGTGCAGTACCGGGTCCTGGTGCCGTCGAACCGGCCGTCGTGCTCGAAGTACCGGTTCGCGGCGTGGGCGCCCCCGCAGAAGGCGAAGGCCGGGCAGGTGGTGCGGCAGGCGTCCACGCCCTGCCAGAACTCGGGGATCCAGGGGGTGCGTTCCTCCGCCTCGGCGACGAGGACGTCTAGGCCGTCCTTGAGCACGTTGCCGGTGGTGAAGTCGCCGAACCGGGCGTCGGTGAACCCGGCAAGCTCGGGAGAGAGCATGACCACCCCGCCGTCGTAGGCGATGGTGGGCATCGGATCCCAGGGCGCAGAGGTGGGCGTGGGCGCCGTGTTGTGGCCGCCGAGAACGGCGCTGGCGAAGTTCAGGACCCGCTGGATCTCCCGCAGCCGGATCACCGGGTTGGCCCGCCAGGCGTCCGCGAGGGCGGCCCAGAACTCCGTCGCGCGTACGGAGTCGGCGTCCTTGGCCCCGCGGTTGACACCTTCCTCCTCTTCGACGTTGACGCCGAGGGTGGTCACGCCCAGCTCGGCGAAGAATTCGTAGAAGCGGGCCGCGTCCGCGGGGGCCGGGTCGGAGACGACCGCGATGGCGGAGAACGGGATGCCGTGGCGGCGCAGGCGCTCGATGCCCCGCATCGTGACACGGAATCCGGGGTGGCCGGCGAGGGTGATGCGGTGGGTGTTCATGTCCTCGGGGCCGTCGATGCTGACGCCGACGTGGACCTGGTGCTCCAGCAGGAACGCGCACCACGCGTCATCCAACAGGGCTGCGTTCGTCTGGACGCTGTGCTTGACGCCCTCGAAAGGGGACATGAGCGCGGCCAGGTGCTTGCGGCCGGCGGCCAGCGGCTCCCCGCCGTCCACACGACCTCGAAGGCCGGATCGTCGGCAGCCCATTCGTTGACCGGCTTGGCGACCGCTTCCGCGACTTCGACCGGCATCAGGTGGTTCATCTTCCGGAACGGCAGGTAGCAGTACGTGCAGTCCATGGGGAGGCACTTCGTGGTCGGCTGCATGATCACAGACCGGGGCCTGTCCGCGAGCCGTAATGCAGGGTGCATCGTGCTCCTCTCGATCGGGTTCGAGTGGTGCGCCCACCCGGGAGGGCGGGTCAGCGGGCGTCGGCTTGGCGCAGTGCCTGGGGGTCGGCGACGACCCACTCCACGCCACCGCCCTCGGGGCGCAGGAACACCGCTTCGGATATGACGCGCCTGGTGCGGGGGTCTTCCCACTCGCCGACGAATTGCACGACCGCTTCGCATCCCCTGGCCGGGTCGTAGATCCGGGCGCCTTCGTGGAGCCAGGAAGGGCAGCTGCTCACGATGGCCCGCCCTCTCCTGCACCCCGCAGGAATCGCTCCATGCCTCGCTCGGCGCGGGCCCGCAGGGAAGGGCTGGGGTCAGGGCCGTCGGGGGTGTCGTCCCACGGCGCGTATTCGGGCTCCTGCTGCAGCGCGCCGCCCGGGCTCCGGCGGGGAACCGGGGCGGGCGCGTCATCGGCGGGCATGAGGGTGTCGAGCGTGGCGTTCCAGCCGTCCTCGCCTCCGCCCTCGGGGCACAGGCGGTAGACCGTGGTGCCGGTGTCTGCCGGGATGTTTATAACCACACCCGTACGGGAGGTGGCGGTGTCGTAGGCGAGATCGCCGCGCAAAGGCCAGCGCGGGTCAGGATCATCAGCTGGATGTCGTACGCGGTCAGGGTCAGTGCGACGCGCAGAGGTCATGCAACGGAACGTATGCAGTCGGCTACCGGCGAATATGAATCCGTGGAATACCCGCAGATCAGTCCAGCGAAAAGCGTCCGGTCATGCCGCGCAGACGCTGACGGGTCGCGACCCTCTCGGCATAGATGATCTTCCGCAAGGTCGCCCGCGCGACGGGGTGGTTGCGGACCAGTTGCGGAGCGATACGTTCGGCGGTCTCCAGCTCGGTCAGGGCCTGGTCGCGGTTTCCATCCCACAGCCATGCGCGGGCGAGGTCCATGTGGTGGTGCCCGAGGCGGGAGTTCGGCAGGACCGCGATGTGCGCGGGGTCTGCTTCGCGGTTGAGGCGGAGCGCCTTCGTCTGGTCGCTCATCTCCAGGGCGGCGCTGACGCTGTGGATGATGACGTTGCCGAGGCTGAAGGTGACCGAGTGCCGGTCGTGGATCTCGGGCCCGACGTAGGCGTTTACCCGCTCGCCGGCCGTACGGGCCAGGGCCAGGCGTTCATCCGATCCGGCCGCGTTCCCGCCCCGCGCGTACGAGATCGCGGCCCGCAGGTGCAGGGCGCCCCACATGCGCAGGGCCAGCGGATCCCCGGCTTCGTACTCCGCCTCGATGCCGGCGAGTGCCTTGTCGCCGAGCGCGAGAGCGTCGTTCCAGTCGGCGGAGGCCCACGTGTCCCACATCCGCATCCACAATGTCATCGCGGGCATCACTGGGTCGCCGGACAGCTGTGCCGACCAGGTGGCCCGTTCGCAGGCCATCGCGACAAGCTCGGGGTGCCCGAGGGCATGGGCGGCAGTGTGGGCGAACTTGCAGGCCACCGCGTAGATCGCGAAAGCCTCTTCACGCTCGTGGCCGGCGGACACCTCGGCAAGAGCGCGGGCCTCCCGCAGCATGTCGGGCAGCTCGCTCAGCACGGCCCCGTTCGCCGCCGCGTCACGCAGCCGCAGAAGGCGCTTCATGTCATGCCACAGCAGCGCGGACGGGCGCGGGGTTCCGTCGAAGACGGGGGCAAGGTCGTAGCGGCGCAGCTCTCGCAGGATGGAGGCCGCGGACACCTGCCACTTGGTCTCGGCTCCGCCCCCTGTGTACGGACGCTCGATCAGGGTGTTCGGGTGGCAGTGCAGGGCGGCGGCCACCGCGTTGATCAGCCCCGCCCGGTCCAGCTCGATCCGGCCCTTCTCCAGCTTGGACACCCAGCCCTGGGTCCGGCCCAGTGCGGCAGCGAGGTCGGCCTGCGTCATCCCGAGAGAGAGCCGCTGCCGCCGGACCCGCTGCCCGATCCGCTCTTGTTCCTCGATGTACCCGCTCACACCCGCCACCCCGATCCGCGACCACACGTCTGACGCGAAGGTACCGCCGCGACGGGGCGAGAGGCGGCCTTTGGCCCACGGATCCCACTCAGCGAGAACGATCGGCGCGCGTGGGGAGCCTGACCAGCCGCAGGGCAGGGGGCCCTCGGGGCGGAGGACCCCCGCTGCGCGGCCCCCGGGGGCGGAAGCCCACGCGTAGTGGTCTCCCGCCCCCTGAACTAAGTCAGACGCGCTCGGGGAGGCGGACAACTTCCTCGTCCTGGCCTTGATCGAGCTCGGCCGGCGCCACACGGTCCGCGATCACTCGGCGGAGCCGCGTCACCTTGGGCCCCCAGAACTCGCGGGTGAGACCGATGAGCCGCTTCGTCACGGGCGGTCCGAGGACCGCCGCACCGAGTGCGACGAAGGTTGATTCCACCCCGTTCTCCGTGATCGCGGAGATGGTGATGTTGATGAGCTGCACTGGAACTCCATGTCGATGAACAGGCGCAGCAGCCGCCTGTTCCGGAGATCAGGCAGCGAGCGCCCAGGGGTGTACTGGGGCATCGAGGTGGAGACCGGGCTGCGGCCCGCGTGGGATCTCAGGCGAGGCCATCCTGAGCAGTCCACATGGCGATGTGTCGTGGGGTGGTAGGTAGGAGACGAACTCGTAGCTGCCGACCCCCAGCAACCGGTCCAGGACCCTTTGGATCTGCCGCTTCAGACGGGCGAGCTTGCGGCCGAGCCTTGCGAGGTCGGCGCTGGACATTCGTTGCAGCGTTTGGGCCAACTGGCTCTGAAACACGTCGAGTACGTGCGGCTGCTCCAGAGCAGGGAGCGCCAGGCTGCTCGGCGGTCCCTGGCTGTCCGGCGGAATGGGCGTCGGCAGTGTGGTGAGTGCGGGAGGGGTTGGACCGCCGATGATCCAGCCTTCAGCGCGAAGGTCGCGGACCCTGCGGTCCTTCAGCTCCACGTCAACGCCGTGCCCGATAGCCGTTGTTGCCTGCAAGAGCTGAAGGGTTGCGGCGCGGCGGCCTACGCCAGGCGATACAACGAGCGGGTTGACGGGCTGCTCGGAAAGCCAGCGCGCAGACCTGATCATGGTTGTCTCGGTGGCTGTCCAGTCCGGCTCGAGGGCGACGAGGACACAGCCCGCGGCCGCCCTGGCGGGCGCCGTCTGCTCCGTGTGCGGGCCGTGGTCGGTCACGTGGCGATCCTAGCGTTCCAGCGGTCAAGTTGAGGCTGATCCGACCGTCATTTGGACGCCGGTAGGCTGATCAGGTAGGGCTCGCTGGTCACCGCCAGCGGGTTACACCCTCACCGCGGAGGCCCCGCGCGGACGCCCAACCCGATCAACGGGTGGGCCGGTTCCCCGACATCGTCGAGGGACGGGGGCCTCCCTGACGTGCGGCTGCCGTCCCGGAATCGGACAGCAGACCTTGCAGATCCAGAAATACTCCCGGCGCGGAGTAACGCGCATCCTGTGGCTGAAGACGGTCAAAGACTCTGGCCACCTTCCTACTCGGGCGGAACTGACCGCCGGAACGGACCTGACGAACGCGGTCGCCGCGATCGACGGCTGGTCGCTGTCGAACCAGGCGATCGAGACCCCCGACCTGGGGAGCACCTTCGAGTCGAAGATCCCCGGCGTCGACCAGGCCGACGACTCGTCCCTCGGCTTCTACGAGGACAAGGTCGCCGACGAGATCGAGCAGCTGCTCACGAAGGACTCCACCGGCTGGGTGGTCTTCCTCCGCAAGGGCGATGTACCTGCCTCTCGGTCGATGGACGTCTTCCCGGTCCGCATCGGCTCCCGGTCCCCGCAGTACTCCGTCGACAACGAAGCCGCGAAAATGACCGTGGCCTTCTCGATCACGGAGAAGCCGCTCCAGGACGCGCCCGTACCGGCCGCCGCGCCGAAGCCGTAACCGCCCCGCCCTCCCCTTCCCGGCCGGGCGGCGCCCTTCGCCCGGCCGGGACCTCCCCCACCACGGAGCTCCCGATGACCAGCACCACCCCCACCGAACCGACGACCTCACCGGCCGCCGGCCGCGACGATCACTGGGCGCGCAAGCTCGCCCGGCTCCGAGCCCGACAGCTGCCCGAGCAGCTCCTTCAGCTGTGCGACGACATGGCGGCAAAGCAGCGCCTGGACCGGGCGAAGCTGGACGTGGCCCGGCTTCGGATGGCTGACGCGGAGACTGGCGGCGAGCAGAAGGAGCTGGAGGCGGCGGAGGCCGAGCTCGTCGCCGCGCAGGAGGCTTTCGACGAGGTGTCGGTCACGCTCTCCTTCCGGGCTCTGCCCCGGCCGGCACTGGATGGGCTGATACGGCAGCATCCGCCGACGGAGGACCAGGCCGAGGATGGCGACGCCTGGAACCCGACGAGCTTCCCGGCCGCGCTGGTCTCCGAGGCCCATGTCGAGCGGGACGACGACGGACAGGAGGTCGACGGCATGACCGTGCAGGAGGCTCAGGACCTCTTGGACAACTGGCCGGTCGCGGAGTCCAACAGCCTGTTCGCGGCAGCGTGGCAGGCGCAGCAGATCAACCGTGCGACGGCCGGTGAGGTGGGAAAAGGCTGATCGCTGACGAGCGGCTGCGCGCGGAGCTAGAGCTGTGCGACCGGTACCGCATCCCGCACTCGTTCTTCGTCGGTGCGGGGGACGGCCGGTGGTCGGAGTCGGACCGGGTCAAGGCGTTGGCGTTCGAGGCGTACCGGCGCAGCGTGTGCGAGCAGTGCGGGACACGGGCCGCCGAGTGGGACGAGGAGCACGGTGGGGACCGCTTCGCGTACGTCACGACGACGGTTCGGTGCGTGGGCTGTGAGCTGATCGCGACCGAGCAGCAGACGGTGCCCGAAGGTCCGGACGGGTACGGCGTCCGGATCGGTCTGGTTCCGCGCAGGGCCTGGGAGGCGCAGCAGGCCGCACGCTGACGCCCGTACGCTGATCTTCAACAGCGTGCGGGCTTCGGCCGGCGCGTACCGCGTGGGGCGGTAGGGGCGCATCCGAAGGGGCGCGGGGAGTTAGGGCACCGGACCGGTGTCGTCCTACACGCTCAGCGTGCAGATGCGCGCTGACGCCGCGAACCTGCTCTCCAGCATCCGAGGCGCCTCCGGCGCCCTGCGTTCCCTCGGCCGCGATGTCGACGCTGTCCACCGCACCCTCGGTCGCGTCGGCTCTGGTGCTTCCGGGCTGCGCGGCATCGCTGCCGATTCCGACGCCGCGCGCCGAGGTCTGCGGCAGGTCGCTTCAGATGGCGATGCCTCCATGCGGCAGCTGCGCCGGGGCCTGCTCGGCGCCCGGCAGGAAGCCCACCACCTTCGGAACCTCGTCGTCGGCGGCGGCATCGTTGCCGGGTTCGCAGAGATAGCCAAGGAGGGCAACGAGTACCAACGCGCCATCCAGAAGTGGGGCGCCGTTACCGGGGCCTCCGGCCAGGAGATGGTGATGGCCGCGGCCAAAGCCCGCGAGCTCGGCGCCGACCTCACCATCCCCGGCACGTCGGCCACCAAGGCCGCGGACGCGATGCTGGAGCTGGCCAAGGCCGGCCAGACCGCGACCTCTTCCATAGCGAACGGGCGCGCCGCCATGCAGCTGGCTGCCGCCGACAACCTGTCCGCCGCAGACGCCGCGAAGTATCTCGGTGACGTCATGGATCAATTCGGACTCAGCTCGAACCATGCGGGGCGCGCAGCCGATGTCCTCGCGTCCGGCGCGAACGCGGCGTCTGGTGGCCTGAAGGACATCTACTACGCGATGTCCTACACCGGGCCCGTCGCTGCTCAGCTCGGTGTCTCCATTGAGGACACCGCGACGGCCGTCGCCATGCTGGCCCGTTCCGGCATCCTCGGCTCCAAGGCAGGAACGTCCCTTCGCGGCATCTTTACGAACCTGGCCGCCCCGACGAAGCGGATGAAGCAGGGCCTGGCCGAGCTGGGCATCGAAGCCTGGGACGCGCAGGGGAACTTCAAGGGCCTTCGTGAGGTCGTCGAAGGGTTCGAGAAGGCGGGGCACCGGCTCACCGACAAGGACTTCGCCGCGGCGATGTCGAAGGTCGTCGGCAAGCCCGCCCTTCAGGGCGCTTTGGCTCTGGCGCACCAGGGCACCGAGGCGTTCGACCAGATGCGGACCGCGATCGGGCGTACTGGTGCGGCCGGTGAGATCGCGGAGTCCCAGACCAAGGGCCTCGCCGGTGCGGTCACCCAGCTGAAGAGCCAGTGGAAGACGACAGGCCAGGTCCTCTACACGTCTGCTGCGCCCGGCCTGGAGAAGGTCACCCGCCTGCTCACGGCTGGGCTCGGCGCGGCAACGCCTGCGCTGGCCGGCGGGCTGGACTACCTGCACGACCTCTACACGCTGGCGAAACCGTCGGCGTCGGCGGCCATCGCGGAGGGCTTCGACGCGATCCGGGACGCGGCCGGGGGCATGGGCGGGCCGCTGAAGGACCTGGCCTTCGATGCGCTCGCGTCCGCGATCAACGTGGTGGTCAACGCTGGCCGTGCCGGGTTGGACATCCTCGAGAACCTGGGCGATGGCCTGTCTCCCATCGCGGAGGCTCTGGCCGAGGTCACTGGTGAGGCCGGGGCTGGGGCGACCGCGCTGGACATCGTCACCACCGCCCTGAACATGGCCAGCGCCGGGGCATCGGGTCTCTCCGAGGTCCTGGGGCCGATCGGCCAGGTCGTGGCCTGGCTGGTGCAGGGGTTCGGGGCGCTGCCAGGCCCGGTGCAGACCGCGATCATCGCCATGCTGATGGCGAACCGGGTCGCGCCCGTCATGAGCCGTCTGGCTGGCACCGTGTCCGGTCCGGTCGTCGGCGCCTACCGGTCGTGGGGCGACCAGATGCGTGTGCAGTCGGCGCTGGCCGAGCGGCAGGGGCAGTCGGTCAGCCGTATCGGTCAGCACTTGGCCGTGCTCCAGACGCGTGTGCCGATCATCGGGCAGATGAGCGCGGCGTTCCGTGCGGCGGAGGGTCCGGCTCAGGGTCTTGCCCGGTCGATCGGTGTCGGCCTCGGTGGTGCGGCCCGAGGTCTCATGGGTGCGTTGGGCGGGCCGTGGGGTGTCGCAATCGCGGCGGCCGGCGTGGGTCTGTCGATGCTGGCCTCCCATCAGCAGAAGGCCGCGCAGGCGGCAGCCGAACACCGGTCGCGGATCAGCAGCCTGTCGCAGGCGCTGCGGGAGTCGAACGGAGCGATCAACGACAACGTGCGCTCCGTCGCCGCGCAGGCCGTGATGGAGGCCAAGGTCCTCGACGGCAAGGCGCGACTGGTCGACGTCATGGGCAAGGTCGGAGTCTCCGCCCGACAGCTCACGGACGCTTACCTCGGCCAAGACGGCGGACTCGATTCCCTCCAGAACCGGCTGCGGGAGACGGCGGCTGCGAACCGCGAGTTCGTCACCCAGGGCCGTGCCCAGAAGTGGCAGTTCACCGAGACGGGCAAGAGCTACGACCAGGCCGCGCGCGCTCTGGGGTCGGTCAGGGGCGAGATGTCGCAGGCCGTCACCGACGCGAAGAACTTGGCGGACGCCCAGGCATCGGGGGCGAAGTCCGCCGCCGACTCGGTGGGCCCGTTCGGGAAGTTCTCCGACGCGATGCGGCGGCTGTCTGACACCACCGCTGACGCGGACTCGCGGGCCCGCGCTCTGCACGACGCACTGAACATCCTGGCCGGCGGATCGGTGAACCTGTCGGCGGCCGAGGCCCGGCTGAACCGTTCCGTGCTGGACGCCAGCGAAGCCTTGAAGGGTGGCGTCGACCACGCGGAGGGATACGGCAAGGTCCTTCTGAACATGGACGGTTCTCTGTCCACGGTCACTCGCAACGGCCAGAAGCTGTACGACCTCCTTCAGGGGCTGTCCACGAACAGCGCGGATGCGGCGCTCGCCGCCTACCAGTTCGCTGAGGCCAACGGGAAGTCCGTTCCGGAGGCGCTCCAGGCTGCGCAGAAGCAGATGGCGACCGCGCGGGAATCGGCGATCGCCACGGCGCAGGGGTTCGGGCTGACCGCCGAGCAGGCCGCGAACCTGGCCGACAAGGCGGGCCTGGTCCCCGAGAAGGTGTCGATCCTGCTTCAGACCGCCGGCATGGATGCGTCGATGGCCGAGCTGATGGCGGTGCAGCAGGCGCTGAAGGCGACGCCGGACAAGAAGACCGTCACCATCTCGACCCTGTCGAACGAAGCACGCGCCGAGCTGGAGAAACTGGGCTTCAAGATCGCCGACATGAAGGACCGGACGGTGCAGGTCACCGCGCCGACCGATCTGGCGCGCGCAGACCTGGACGCCCTGATCGCGAAGATCAGCGCGACGCCGGGCTCCAAGCACGTCCAGACCACCGCGGGCACATCGGCGACGATCGCGAGCCTGGAAGCCGTCAAGAGCGCCATCGGCAGCGTGCCCGGCTCGAAGTACGTCACCGTGGCCGCGCCGACCGAGGGCGCCCGCCAGCAGCTCACCGACCTCGGGTTCAAGATCACCGAGATTCCGGGCTCGAAGAACGTGAACGTGGCCGTTCCCACCGGCACGGCCACGGGCAACATCAGCGCGATTCAGGGTGCGATCAACTCCCTGACCGGCCGGACGGTGACGGTCACCACCGTCCACAACAGCATCTGGACGACTTCCGGTTCGCGGGGGCCTGGCCCCTGGTCGGATGGCTATCGCTTCGAGGCGGACGGCGGGGTCGTGTCGTACTACGCCGAGGGCGGTGTCCGATCGGAGCAGCACGTTGCGCAGATCGCCCCGGCCGGATCGTGGCGGGTGTGGGCGGAGCCGGAGACGCAGGGCGAGGCATACATTCCGCTCGCCGGCAGCAAGCGGACCCGGTCGAAGGCGATCCTCGGAGAGGTCGCGCGCCGCTTCGGCGGGGAGATCAGCTACTTCGCGGGCGGCGGCCTGTCGGACTGGAGCTACCAGCCGTCACCGTCGCCGAGCTGGGGCAGCGGCTCAGGCCTGCGGTCGAAGTCCATGCGGAAGGACAAGAAGGGCAACGAGACCTTCGACCTGGCCCTGTTCGAGAAGAACCTGCGGGAGTCCGCGGCGAAGACGGAGCGGTGGCGCGCCGACCTGTCCACGATCGCTTCCCGTGCCGGCCAGGACGTGGCCGATGCCCTGGAGGAGATGGGCGAGGACGGTATCGAGCTCACCGGGAAGATGGCGAAGGGCTCGACCAAGTACATCAACGAGATGGCGGAGCAGCTGAAGAAGCTGTCCGGGGCCGCCCGGGTGTCCCTGGCCGACTACGCCCACCAGCTCGGCAACGCGGTCAAGAACGCCGACGCCTTCCAGTCGAACCTGTCCAAGCTCGCCGCCGCCGGATACGGCTCGCTGGCAGCTCGCCTTGCCGAGCAGGGCGACGAGGCTGCGGAGAAGCTGGCCGAGCAGGCGGTCAAGGACCCGAAGAAGGCCGCCGAGGCGGACAAGGCGTCTCGGGCCGCCGACAAGGCATTGTCCGGGGATCAGCTCACCGACCTGGTGAAGATCATCTCCGCTCTGTCCACCGGGCGGGGCATCCACTACGTCGCCGAGTCCACGGGGATTGAGGAAGACCGGCTGATTGAGGTCGCCAACCTGGCCTCGTCCCAGCTGCGCGGGGTCGGTTCGCGGGCCGAGCGGTTCTTGGCCGACCTCGCGCGGGCAAACCGTGGCTTGTCCTACGCCAACGGCGGCATCTGGGAGCCGGGGATCTTCAACGGGTCGGGCCGTGGCCTGATCAAATTCGCCGAGGGTGAGACGGTCGCAGAGTCTTTCATCCCGCACGCGGCGTCGAAGCGGAGCCGGGCGACGGACGTGCTGGCCGAGACGGCGGGACGCTTCGGATTCGGCCTGACGCCGCAGCGTCTGGTTGATGCTGGCGCGGGCCGGCCGCAGGTCGTGGTGGTGCAGCAGGCCCCGGCGATCGGCACGCAGACCATCCACGTGTCGAAGGCGGCTGCGACCGCCAGCGACATCGCGGCCTCGGTGGCGTATCAACTTCGCCGCGCGAAGAGGGGCGGCCTGCGATGAGCGCCGCCTTGAAGGACTTCCAGGTCGAGCTGGGTGGCGTCGTCCTCGGCCATGACACGTCCATCCCGATCGCGGAGGTGGAGGGCCTGGGCAGGGCCCCGGTGCGCGGAGAGCTGGTCTCCCGGCCGGGCTCGGATGGGTTTTGGGCCGGTTCGGACTGGTACGACGCCCGGACGGTCCGTATCGACTGCGCGATCAAGACGCCCGGCGATCCGGCTGCGGCCCGGCAGATCCTCGCTGACCTCCAGGAGGCGGCCGACGCTGCGGCGGTTCGGACTGCTCCGGGGGCGACGATGCCGCTGCGGATCAAGTGGCCGGGGAGCCCCACGCGCGTCCTGTTTGGTCGACTGCGGCGCCTTGAACCGTCCTGGGAGCAGGCTGCTTTCGGGTGGGTTCCGTTGGACGTGGAGTTCGCGGCCGATCCGCGGTTCTACGGGGACACGGTGTCGTCGCTGACGCTGTCGCTGTCCTCCCGTGGTCTGGGCGGTCTCAAGGCGCCGCTGGTGGCTCCGCTGAACACCGGCACGTCCGTGCCGAACGAGCGGCGAGGCATGGTCCGCAACGACGGGGACATGCCGGCGTGGCCGACCATCCGGATCACGGGCCCGGTGATCAGTCCGCGGATCTACATGCCGAAGACCGGCGCGCTGCTGGAGCTGGCCGTGTCGCTGGCAACGGGCGAGCGGATCGACATCGAGACCCGGCCGGGCACCCGGTGGGCGCTCCGTAACGGCAGCGAGAACGTCGCCACCTCGCTGTCGGGTGCTTCCCGACTCGACGGGTTTCAGATCCCTCCGGGCTCCACCGAGCTGTGGTGGACCGCCCGCGGCTACTCCTCTGCCTCCCGCCTGTCCGTGACCTGGCGCAGCGCGCACATCGCTCTCTAACTGCAAGGATCGTCATGACGTTGATCAACCCGCCGCTGCTCGTCCACGGTGGCACGCACGCCGCCCGAGCTTTCCGGATGATGGTCCGGGATCTCAGCCACGGCGCGCAGGGCATCACCGAGTCCGACGACCTTCGGGTCAGCCAGCTCGCGACCCCCGGTGCCGGGGTTCGGGTCGGGGACGGCTCGGCCGTCATCCGTGGCGCCGTCGCCTGGGGGCAGGGCTCGTACACGCAGTACAACGTGGGATACCAGTCGGTGCCGGTGGCGCCCACCGGGGTCTCGCCCCGGTCCGACCTCCTCGTGCTGCGGGTCGAGGACCCGGAGTACGAGGGTGTGCGGGATCCCGAGCGCGATGACATCGGGTACTTCCACGTGATCCCGAACGTGTCCGGCAACGCGACGACCCCGCCCGCGGGCATGACCGCTGTTGCCCTGGCCCGGATCGACATACCGGCCAACACCAAGGTCATCACGGACGGCATGATCCGCGACGTCCGTACGATCGCGAACCCCCGCAAGGAGCGCCAGTTGCACACCGCTTCCCCGGGCGGTGACCAGAACTGGGCTGGCAACAGCGGGAGCTGGGCGGACTGGCCGCCGGCCAGCCGGTTCAATATCCGCGTGCCGAAGTGGGCGGTGCGCGCACGCATCGTCATGACGATCTCGGGTCTCCAGGTTCTGGGCAGCATCTGGGGCAGCACCGCGTTCCGCCTCGGCGGCGTACAAGGCCAGTCCATCCAGATCGACGACGGCAGCACCAAGGGCGACGGGTCCGTGCGCGTCAACGCGATCTCCGCGGACACGATCGGCATCCCGGCGGACATGCGCGGCACCACGCAGCCCCTCCAGGGCCTCGTCTTCCTCACGAAGGACAACGCGGGCTCCTTGCAGGCCGACGTCGTGACCACGGTCATCGCGGACATCGAGTTCGAGGAGGGCACCTGATGCCCGCCTACCGCTACCAGGTCCGCGACGCCCTCACCGGCGGCCTGGTCGTGCCCGACCTGCCGTTGACCGACGTCGAGTTCGGGCTGCGCCTGGATGAACCAGGCGACTTCTCCGGGCGCGTGCCGGTCCCGTTCCGGCACCTGCTCGGCTCGCAGATCAGCCCCGGCAACACCGTTCTGACCGCCGAGCGGGACGACACCCTGCTGTGGGGCGGGCTGATCTGGCGTGCCGAGCCGGAGGGCGGCGCGTACCCGTTGGAGGCGGCCGGCTGGGGCTCGTATCTGCACCGCCGCCACGACGTCCACGGCGAGCTCGATGGGCGCGGCCCGTACACGTACGCCGATCCGTGCCAGGTCATCCGGGATGTGTGGGCGTACGCCCAGGAGCAGCCGGATGGCGACCTCGGCGTGCAGGTGGAGCCGATGGTCAGTAAGGCGAAGGTCGGCACCCCGGCGGAGCCGTTCCGCTCGGAGTGGTGGGAGGCCCCGGTGCTCGGCGACATCGTCGAAGACATGACGGAGGTGGACGGCGGTCCGGAGTGGACGGAGACGACTGTGCTGGACGGGGACCGGCCTGTGGGGCGCATCCAGCTGGGCTGGCCGCGCTTGGGCACCCGCCGCCATGACCTGTCGTTCAGCTCGGGCGTGAACATCGCTGAGACGACCCCGGTCACGTACGACGGCGACGAGTACGCCCAGGTCGTCATCGCGCTCGGCGCTGGGGAAGGCCGAGGGCGGCGGCGCGCGGTCGAGGCGGTCCGCAACGGCCGGCTGCGCCTGGAGCGTGTCCTCGAGGTGCCGAACGAGAAGGGCAACGACCGGCTGGCCGCTCGGGCCCGCCGCGAACGGACTGCCCGCCAGGTGATGGGAGAGGTGGACGAGCTGCACGTCATCGACCACCCGGCAGCGCGGATCGGATCGTGGCAGATCGGTGACGACGTACGAGTGCGCATACATGACGAGTGGGCGAACTGGTCCGGGTGGTGCCGTGTGACCGGCTGGTCCATCCGGCCGCCGGAGGGCGAGGAGCCCGAGCGGGTCACGCTGTCGCTGGCCCGATCCGACCGCTTCGTCTACGGGGGCTGATGATGGCGAACAACCTGACGCAGATCGTGTCCCGCCTGGCCGATGTGGAGCGGCAGCTCAGCCGCGGATCCCGGACAGCGTCCCTGGCGTACTCGTCGGTCGAAGCCGGGTCCATCGAGGTGTACGACGAGGACGGCGTCCTCACCGGCGCCGTCGGTGTGCAGTTCGACGGTACGACGGGCGTGGCTACCTTCAACGGACCTCCCCCACCGGCGCCCAGTGCGCCGCGTGTCACCCCGGTTCTGGGCGGTCTTCGCGTCACCTGGGACGGCGGCTTCATTGACGCGGCTACCGCACCGCTGAACCTCGGCCGGGTACAGGTGCACCTCCTGGGCTCTGCCGCGGATCCGGTGGATGTCCGCAACCCCGCCGCCACGATCGAGGCCGCCTCGGGGGCCTCCGTGACCATCGCGGTGTCCGACTACGAGCCCCGGAATGTGCGCCTGGTGGCGGTCAGCACCTCGGGCAAGCCCAGCGAACCGTCTGCCGCCGTCGCAGCAGCGGCCCGGCAGGCTGTGGGGCAGGACCTGCTCGACGGGATCGTGTCGGACATCAAACTGGCCGAGAAGGCCGTCACGGACACGAAGCTCGCGGTGGGCGCGGTGAAGTCAGCGGCCCTCGCGGACGGCGCTGTCCTTGCGGCGAAGCTCGCGAAGGCGGCCGTCACCAGCGACAAGCTCGGGGCCGGCGCCGTCACCCTGAACGCGCTGGGCGGGGCCTTGGCGGACGGCATCACCCAGCACTACGTGGACGCGCTCGGAGACCCGGCCGCGTGGAAGGCGCTGGGCATCGGCACAGGTGGCAAGTGGGAGCACCTGACGAACGTGGTCGACGCGCCGACCGGCCGCACGGTCGGCCAAGCGACGGGCTTCGCGGTGGTGCGCGGTTCTACAGCGATCCCGTACGAGCCGGACACCCTGTACCGGGTGTCGGCCCGGATACGGACGCTGAGCCCTTCGGATGCGGGCACGGACACCGTGTATGTGGGGCTGCTCGGGCTGGCCGCCGACGGAACGACCATGGTCAACCGGACTGGCGCGAACAGCCTGGAGGCGCACGTGTACTGCGCTGCGTCTCTCGGGAGCGCGACTGTCGGCGACGGGTGGAAGGTGTTCACCGGGTACGTGCGCGGCCGTGGGGAGTCCGGTGTGGCCGTGGCCGGCGGCGCTACTCCGGACCCGCGGGCGCCTGGAAGGCTGCACGCCGACGTGCGGTTCGTCGCGCCGTATCTGTGGCTCAACTTCGACTCCACGCGCACCGGGTCGGCTTCGGCGACCGGCGTGATGCAGGTGGACGCCGTCACGGTCGAGGTGTTGAAGACCGGCGTGGTGGACAGCACCAACCTGGTCGCGGGCAGCGTGACCACAGCGGCGCTGGCCACCGACTCCGTGACCTCCGGCAAGGTCGCGGCCGACACGATCAGCGGCCGCGAACTCCAGGCCGCCTCGGTCGCCGCCGGGCACGTGCTCGCGGGCGCGATCACCGCGGACAAGATGACCATCGTCGGCACCGCGAACGTGCTTGCCGACCCGTCGTTCGAGGGCCCGCAGTCACTGGCCCTGACCGCCGCCCTGCCCTGGGCAACCGTGGACAAGACCCGGGGCAACGGCTCGGCTTCCTCACTGCGGATCGACGCCACCTCCACGACGGCCGTGTATCGGGCGGTGGACCTCACGGTGCTGCCCGCCTCCCCGACTGATCAGCTGTACCTGGCCGTCGACTACTGGGCGTCGGATGACTGGGCGGGCGCGGAGATCAGCTTCCATGCCCGTTGGGAGGCTGGAGACGGCAAGATCCTCGGCTACGGCAAGGCCCGCACGACCGCTCCCCTGCGCTCCCAGTGGGGTCGGTTGTCGGCAACCCTGACGGCTCCCGCCGAGACGGTTCGCGCCCGCATCCGGCTGGAGTCCGGAGCGGCGACGGCAGGCACGGTGTGGTGGGACAACGCCGCCGTGCGGCCGATCCTGCCCGGAGTGCAGATCGCTGACGGCGCGGTCACGGCCCCCAAGGTGTTCGCTGGCGCCATCACCACGGACAAACTCGCGGCTCTGGCCATTACGGGCGAGAAGATCGCGGCCAAGGCGATCACGGCGGACAAGGTGGCGGCCTTGGCGATCACGGCCGAGAAGCTGGCCGCGAACTCGGTGACGGCCACGGCCATCGCGGCGGGGGCCGTGGAGGCCGTCCACATCAAGGCCGGGTCGATCACGGCGGACAAGATCGCCCTGGGTATCGACGGCAACCTGGTTGCGGATGCCAGCTTCGAGGGCGAAGTCGCGGCCAAGCGGGTCTCGTCGGCGGGCTGGAGCATCGTCTCCCCTGGGCGGGACACCCCGAAGGCGATCCGTGCGGATTGCACCGCGGCAACGGCCACCGACCGTACGCACACCCTGGGCCTGTTCGAGGCGACGCCCGGGATGCGGGTGTGGATGGCGGCGGACTACCAGGTCAGCGCGGACTGGGTCGGCCGGAACGTAACCGTGTACGTCCGCTGGGAAGACGCTGCCGGGACCACCCTCGGGTACAGCACGCTCACCGCTCCGTCCGGCATGGCGGGCAAGGGCTGGCAGTACATGGCTGGCAGCCCTACGTCAGTGGCGCCTCCGCAGACGGTCACCGGTCGGCTGCGGCTCGGCGCAAACGACGGCACCGCAGGGAACGTGACCTACGACAACGTGGTGATCCGCCTCGTGATGTCGTCCGGTGGCGGCGGGTCTCGGGCGGAAATCTCCCCGGAGGGGTTGAGGCTGTTCGACCCGACTGGTGAGGAGTCGATCTCTCTGGTCACGGGCCGCCCGCAGTATCTGACGATCACCAACGAGGGTGTGCCCGTCGCAACCATCAACGAGAACGGGCATGGTGCGTTCAACGACTTGTCCGTCGCCGGCGAGCTCTCCGTCAACGGCGAGAAGCTGGACACGCAGCTCTCCGACCTGGCGCGCGGCATCGTCGCCGTGCATACGACGACCGCCGGCGTGCAGGCGGCGATGGATGCGGAGACCGGCTACATCGAGCTGCCCGTCCGCCTCCAGGCCGATCGGCAGTACCGCATCGTCGTCGACGCCTACGCGGATCCGTCCGCCGCTGGTGGCGAGCTGCTGCTGTTCCTCCGCGATGGCGGGACGGCAGCGCCGACCGTCACCTCCAGGCAGCTTCAGAGCACCGTGACGGCGGCGACCGGCGGATGGCAGCGACTGCGCCTTGAGCTGATGGCCTCTGGTTCAGCCCTCGGGGCCGGTACCCACCGTCTCCTCAGCTCCTTCATGTGGCGGTGGGGAGCGGCTGGAGGGAACGTCAGCCTCTTCGGCGGAGGCGGATTCCCGGCCACGATGTACGTCGAGGACGTCGGGCGGGCCATCGCCAACACCGGTGAACTCAACCGCGGAGGGGCAGCCGGTGGTGGGACCGAGCCGACGAAGCCCGCGACCCAGCGGTACGAGAAGACGTACAACGCGGCCTGGTCCGGTACCTACACCAACCGGGGCGCGTACAGCAGCTACCACGGAAACCAGGCGCTCCAGGGCTACTACTCCAGCACGAACGGCTTGACCGCCTCCCTCGTCGGCTTCCCTGCATCGCTTAGCACCGACCTCAGCGGAGCCAAGATCGAGAAGGTCCAGTTGTACGTCTACTTCGAGCACTGGTACTACGCGGGCGGCGGCACGGCGGTCATCAAGGCGCACAGTCACGGCTCTCGGCCCGGGAGCTTCAGCAGCGACGGCCAGTCGATGAGCGTGTCCTTCCGCCGCAACGAGGGCCGGTGGATCGACATCACAGCGATCTTCGACGAGACGAAGTGGCGAGGGATCGCACTGGACCCGAACAGCACGGACAGCACGTACTACGGACGCGCTCACGGTGTCGGCCAGCAGTACCCGCCGCAGCTGAAGGTCACGTACGTGAAGTAGCCACGGGGCGGGCCGCGCGGGGGATCTCCGGGCCCGCCCATCTGGCGCCCTAAAGGCCGAGCTGGCGCACACCGTGCTCGGACGGCATGGCGCGCGGTGATCCGTCCGGAAGGATCAGCAGCCCCTGGGCGCCTCCGTGCGCCTGGAGCACGTCGGCCGACGTGCTGATGAGGTTCTGCAAGATCAGGTCGGGTGAGGCGGGGGCGCCAGCGTGGTCGAACTCGGGCTCGCTGCCGGGCACTCGATCAACCCAGAGCTGGCCATCGCCCACCGCGTAGCGAACTGGAATCGAGGTCTGCCGCAGCGCGGCCGCGTGGTAGACGAAGAGCGCCCATAGGGCTCTGACCTGGAGTGCGTGAAGGGCCAGTTCGGCCGTCGCGGCGAACGCCGCAACCTTGTTGAGGGCACCGAGCGCGCCGCCGTCGGCCAACGCTCCCATGACCGTCACAGTGCCCATCTTGAGCATGACTGCGTACGGCCAGCCGATCGCCACCGCGAGGTCGAAGTCGCAGACGTTGCAGCTGTCCGTCTGGGACTCGAAGACCATGATCGTGGAGTGTCCGGGTCTCGTACGGACAACGCCCCGAACTTCTTGGAGGAGCAGGTGTAGATCCGCGGCCTGCTGCAAGTCCTGGGCTTCCGCAAGGTTGGGCGAGTTCCGGTCTCGGCGGTCCGCGCGGAGTCGCATGTCATTTCGCCGCAGCCCGTAGAGGATCTTGCCTAGCCAGATTCGCATAGTGGCTTCGGGGAGGGCTGCGACGGCTTCTGGGCCGGAGGCAAAGGCTTCCCGGACTGTGTTCTCGATCCGGCTCAGGTGCTCGTTGTTGCACGGCCGGCACGCCGGGATCTTGACCCTGTCGGCGGTGATGGGCGTCAGGTTCGGGAGCTCGATCTTCGGTCGGGGGTGGCCGGGAGGCATCATTCCCCGTTGGAGCCAGCGCGGGATCACGTCCTCGACGGATGCCTCACCCGGCTGGATCGGACGCGTGCACAGGAAGCACTCGTTGTCTTGGAGCCCTTGCCCCTCCCAGGGGCGGTAGTCCACTCCGCCGGCGATCATCGCTCTTGCCATCGGGTCCGTCTGCGGCACCACCATGGTCGGCAGTGTCTCATCAGCCTGCCTGGACACCGCACTGGTTTTGGGCCGCAAGAAGTCAGCGCCAGGGGCGTCCTGTCCGCGCACGTACGATCAACTTCAGGCGCGCGGGGCTGTCAGGAGTGATGTCCGTGTCCGTGCCGCCGAGCGCAGAACCGACGCTGTGGGAGCTGCACCGCGCGGTCTCGCAGCTCCGCGAGGACCTGCGAGGAGACCTCGCCCACCTGGCGGCCCGGCTCGACCAGGTGGTCACCCAGGATGTGTACCGGGCTGACCAGCGGGCGACGGAACAGCGCATCGGGGCCGTAGAGACAGCCCTTGCTGGCCTCCGCGGCGAGCACGACCAGGTCGCGGAGCGTACAGAGCAGCAGCGCCGCGAGGACCAGGCGCAGGCGGCGGCAACTCGCCGACTGGTGCTGTCGTCGTTCGTGGCGCCGCTGCTGCTGATGGTGCTCCAGCTGTGGCTGGTCACGCAGGGCACATCTCGCTGACGCGAGTTCCGCCTACCTTTTTGATCTTGGGCGCGGGGAGAATCCGAGATCCGAACATGGCTACACCGCTGAGTGCTGATGCACTCGTGGCGGCGCTGCGCGCTGAAGGCGTGCGCATCGTCGAACGTCCCGGTTGGCGTACGCACTCCCGGAACCACAAGGGGCCGTGGGGCCCGGTACGCGGCGTGATGATCCACCACACGGTGACCTCCGGCACTGCGAACACGGTCAGCATCTGCGAGAACGGCTACAGCGGGCTCCCGGGCCCGCTCTGCCACGGTGTGATCGCCAAGGACGGCACGGTCTACCTGATCGGCAACGGCAGGGCGAACCATGCCGGGGCGGGTGACTCCGACGTCCTGGCCGCGGTGATCGCTGAGCGTTCGCTGCCGGCCGCGAACGAGGCGGATGCCGACGGCAATACCTCGTTCTACGGCTTCGAGTGCGAGAACCTGGGCGACGGCGAAGATCCGTGGCCCGGCGCGCAGCTGGAGGCCATCGAGAAGGTCTCCGCTGCGATCTGCCGAGCCCACAAGTGGGGGGCCGCGAGCGTGATCGGCCACAAGGAGTGGCAGCCGGGGAAGGTGGATCCGAAGGGCTTCGCCATGTCCGGTCTGCGCCAGCGAATCGGCGCCCGTCTCGCGGGTAAGCCGGGCGGCGGGGGCAGCACCACGTACACGGTCCGGGACGGGGACACCCTGTCCGGCATCGGGCGGGAGCTCGGTGTCTCGTGGGAGGCGCTGGCGAAGGCGAACAACATCTCGGCCCCGTACGTGATCCACCCGGGGCAGAAGCTGGTGGTGCCGAAGTGAGTCGGGTCTCCGATGTGAACCAGAGGACGGTGCGCACCGTGTTCCAGACCCTGCTGGGTCTGGCCGCTGGTCTGCCGCTGATCGTGGACGCCTCTGGGATCCCGCAGTCGGCGGCCGGTGTGGCGGTGGCGCTCGCCGTGGCCGGTGCCGTCACGCGGGTCATGGCGCTTCCTGTGGTTCAGCGGCTGCTGCCGCGCTGGCTGTACGAGCCGGAGCGCCCACCTGTTGAGCCTGAGTCGGACCAGTCGAGTCCGGTACGGGCAGTGGAGTAGCGATCCCGAGGGGGTCCGGCGGCGGCCGGGCCCCCTCCCGTCTGATCCGGCCGTTGCGGCCTGGGCCGGCTCGGTAGGGTCGGGGTAGACCGAGTAGGAGGGGCCGTATGGCGACCGAGATCGTGATCGCGCAGACATCCATTGACGACGAGGCCCGGGCGCAGGCCCTGGTGCAGGGGGCCGTTGAGGCAAGGTTGGCGGCCTGCTGCCACATCGACGGGCCGTTCCGTGCCACGTACTGGTGGCAGGGGAAGATAGAGACGGCGCAGGAGTGGCGGCTCTCGTACAAGACCACGGTGGACCGGCTTCCCGAGCTGGAAGCGTGGGTGGCCCGGGAGCACCCCTATGAGGTGCCCGAGTGGGTCACCGTGCCGGTCACCGGCGGCTCGGAGGCGTACCTGAAGTGGGTGGTCGAGGAGACCACCCCTCGCTAGCAAGGCCGTCTCGGCCCCTCACCGCTGCGGGGGCGCGGACCGGGGCCTCTTCAGGCGGCAAGCTCTTGCAGGTGGTGCGCGAGGTCGCGCTCCGAGCTGGGCAGCCGCGCGGCGACAGCGGCGGCCCGGGTCCGGCCCATGGTGTTGGGGCGCGTCTGGGCCGCGGCCGCAAACTGGTGAGCCACGTGGGCGCCGTGGCCGATGTCGCCTCCCCGTAGGAGTGCGTGGGCGAGGTCTCCGAGGATGACGACCCCGGAGTCGGACAGGTCCTGTCCAAGGCGCTCCATGGTGTCGGCTGCCGCGTCCGTGAGTTGCTGGTGGCCGAGCTGGCCGTATACGGAGAGCACGAGCGAGTCCATCCGGGCGGGGGTCATGAACTGCACCCATGCCTGTTCGGCGGTGTAGTCGGCGAAGTCGTAGGCGATCCGGGCCCGGTCGAGCGCGCGGAGTGCGGCCGTGTCGTCACCTGCGTTCGCAGCTTCCTCCGCGTGCCGAGCGTGGATCCAGGCGGCGGCAGCGCCGTTCCCGGGGCCGCGAACGTCCTGGGCTGCCTTGGCCAGCAGCTCTACCGCGCGGTTGGGTGTGTCCGCTCCGTAGCTGGCGTAGCCCAGTGCGAGGGCCCGCAGCGGGGGGTGTCCCACGGCTTCGGCGCAGTCGGCGGTGACCTTGTAGTAGGCGTGCGCGGTTCGGTGGTCTCCCAGGTCCCACGCCACCCAGCCGGCGAGTGCTGCTGTCTCACCGGCGGCGACGGTGAGGGCCCGCTCGTGCTGGCCGGCTCGGGGAAGGGCGGCAGTGATGGCGTCGAGATGCGATTCGACCTGGCCCCGAAGCTGCTGGGCGGTCAGGTGGTGTTCGCTGATGTGCAGGGCGCTTGCGCGGCGAGCCAACGTGTCTGCGGAGTCTGCGTCGATCTTGGCGCCCCTACCGAGGGCGTGAGCGAGACGGCCCCACGGCTCAGCGGCTGCAGCGGCGCCGACGAGGGCGCCGCCCATCAACGTACGGCGGTTCAGCACGTCGATTCCTTCCTCCCCGTCGCGGTGGACCGGGTTCCGGCGGCGCTCGCGGGCGGCAGCTGCTTCCCGTTGCAGCTGCTCCGGGGGTAAGCCGCACGCCACCGCGATGTGGGCCAGGGTGTGGTTGGTCGGGATGTTCTCGCCGTGCTCGTAGCGGTTGATCTCGCAGCGCGTCATGGTCTCCCGGCCGGAGACTGCGTTGATCGCGGCCGCCTGTTGCTCCTGGGTACGCCTGGCCTGGCGGCGGAGCTGAAGGAGCAGGTGACCGAAGTCTGCTGGCATGAGTGTGCCCTCTGTCGGTGGGTGTGTCCCCATGATGGGCGTCGTTCCCCCCTCAGGTTCCCCCTTGACAGGTTTTTCCCCCTCCAAGTTCCCCTGTTCCTCTCCTCGGTGGGGCGGTGCGATGGGTGCCATGACCACGTTCCGTGAGGTGGCGCGCTCCGCGCCGGAGGGTGCAGGGCAGCGCCTGCTCGACGCCGAAGTGCCTACCGTGCTGGGCCTGGGCGATTCCCCGGCGCCGGGCCAGCTGCCGCCGTTGCCGTTCTCCGTCGCGCGGCGTAGCCACGTTCCTCAGCGTGAGGCGTTCCGTGACGGAGCGGAGGCTGTGGTCGGGTGCGCTCGGCCCGCCGGCCCCGGCTCGTTCAGCCAGGAGGACGCCCGGCACGTGCAGGTCATCCGCCAGTTCACGGCGTCTTGCGTGCGGCGCTGGGGTGTTGAGGGCGACGTGGTGGACGCGGCCCAGCTGATCGCGGGCGAGTTCTTCACGCGCGAGCTTCGCCACGGCACCAGCTGTGCTATCCGTGTTCAGCTGATCGCGGGCCCGAGCACGTTCACGGTGGCGGTGGCGGGGGGCGGGCCGTACGTCCCGGTGTACCCGATGGTGGAGCCGGACGACCGGAGCAGGCGGGGGCTGTTCCTCGTGGATCACTTTGCTCAGCTGCACCACGGATGCTGGGGCCTGGCGGCCGATGGGACAGCCTGGTGCCTCCTGGCTTCGGCCGGACGGCAGGCAGCGGCATGACCCTGCCCGCAGTGGTATTAGCCGCCCCTTCGAGTGCACCGGCTGATGATGCCAAGGAGCTGGCCGCTGCTGTCCGTCGGCTGTTGCAGGAGGAGGCCAGCGGTGAAGTGGAGCTCCGGCTTGGCCCCCTGACCTTCGAGCTGGTGGTCACACCTCGCGGTCGGCGCTCCGATCTGGCGCTCACCCTCATGGACACCTGGCAGCAGGGGTGCGGCCCGGTCGTCGATGACCCCGGTCGGCCTTTCCGGTACTGGCTCGTTCCTCCTGGCACCGCCGCTCGGTGGGAGCACGGCGTCGGCCGCTGCGTGGACAAGGGCCGAGTGGTGATGCCGCCGCTCAGCCGGTCTGCGCCGCCCGGGCCCTTCTGGGTTCGGCCGTGGGACCGGAACCGGCTTGTCGGACCGCTCTTGCTGCGCAAGGCGCTGGCCGTCGCCGGTGAAGGGGGAACGGTGGGGCCCCTGTCCGTGGCCGGTGAAGGAAGCGCGGTGGGGCCCCTGTCCGTGGCTGGCGAAGGAAGAACGGTGGGTCCACCGCGGGCGCCCCTGCCCCGGAGGACGGCGCGACGTCCAGCACATTGAAGCCACCGCCCGCGTAGGCCGTGCCCCTTCCCGGTGCTGCGCGGGCGGCTTCCAAGCACACTGCCGCTGCGGCTTGAGCGGCCTGACCAGAAGGATTCCTGTGGAAGAGTCGCAGTCTCCGTCCTGTCCGCACTCTCCGCCGTGCCCGCGGGCCGATGACAGCGGCTGGGAGTCGGCCCGGATCCTCGTGGCGCACCCGGAACAGGGATGGAGTCTCCTGTGTGGGGGTGCCGTGACCTTCGAGGACACCGGGGGCCTCTTGCCTGACGGCAGGAGTGTCGCCCCTCACCGTCCGACGGACGCAACGAGGGCCGCCGCGTGACTGGCCGTGCGGTGCCCGGCAGCAGGTTCCGGCTAACCGATCGCGAGCTCGAAGCTGTGGGGCTGGCCGCCGAGGGCTTGAAGATCGAACTGATCGCGGAGCGGCTGGGCGTCAAGGCGGCAACGGTGCAGTCCAGGCTGAAGTTCGCCCGGTTCAAGACCGGGGCGGTGCGCACCACGGCGCTGGTCCATAGCTCCTATGCGTCCGAGCAGTTGGCCCGGCCGGCTGCCGAGGATCCGGTGGACCTCTCGAAGGACGAACTACAGGTCCTCGGCTACCTGGCCGAAGGGCTAACGGTCGTGGAGATGAAGGATCTGGTCTCGTGGCCCGAGCACCGGCTGCGTGACGCGTACGGCGATCTTCTGGCCGCGCTGGACGCGACATACCGGCCTGCGTACGCGATCAAACGTGCATGGGCGATGGGCCACCTGGGCGGTGAGAGGCAAGCCGCCTGATCGCTGTGGCGGGCTCGGTCCGGTTCGTTCGGGTGAGGTGTCGAGGACTCGCCTCTCCGCCCTGGGACGTTTTGGCACCATGGGTTGCTCTCGCCGCTCGCTGGGCGGCGCATCGGGCCTAGGAGGCACGCTGTGGACGCGACGTTTCCCGAGCCGGCGGATGAACCGCTGGAGGTGTGGGCTGCGCGACGGGAGCGCGGCAGGCGAAAGACGGGGGAGCTTCGCGCCGTGCCTCTGTCTGCGGGCCCCGCCCGTGGCTCCCATGTCGATCCGGGCAGTCCGCGGATGATCACCCGGTGGGACGGATTCCAGTGGCAGGCCGTGGCCGTCGTCCCGAACTACGCTGCGGCGAGGCAGGTCATTGATCCGGCTGCTCCAGCGGAGCAGGTTCAGCTTCCGGGGTACAGCCCGGCACCGCTTCGGGCTGGGCGGGGTAGGCACCGGCGTCCCTGAACACCAGCTTCGCGAAATGGGCAGAAGAGGAAACGTTCCAAGCTGGTCGCGGAGAACGGACGGGAAAGCCCCCGGGCATCGGCAGATGGCGGGGGCTTCCGTACACCTCTTGGAAAGTGTGGGCCCAGTCTATCGGGGCGAGAGGCACGCTCGGCGACCCCGACCGCGAACACCTCCGCCATACCCGTATTCTGCTATCGCAGACATGGGAGAGATGGGAGGTTGTTGTGGCTAAGCCGTTGGTGATGGGCCGCAAGGAGATCGCGCACGTGTACAACATCGCGCCGACAGCCGTCAGCGACCGGTGGATTCCGAGGGGGACGCTCTCCTACGAGGATGCGGCGATCGTCTCGGGTAAGCCGTACTGGCCTGGCGGGCTGGTGGTGGAGTGCGCCCTGCCCGAGGGCGGACGCGGCCGGCAGCTAGACCTTGGCCGGCTGGAGGCCCTGGAGCAGGAGCAGGGCGCCCGGGTTCGGCCTAAGTCGAAGGGTGAGCTGCCGCGCCTGGTCGGCCTTCAGGAGGTGGCGGAGATGTTCGGCGTCGACCAGGTGAAGGCGAGCCAGGCGACGAAGAGCGCGCAGGGGATGCTGCCGCCGGCGGACTACGAGCTGTCCGGGTCGCCGGTGTGGCTGCTTGAGACGGTTCTCGCGGGTGCGGAGCACACGGTGGAGGTGTCGAAGGGCGCGAAGCGGAACCCGGGCGCCTGGCAGCTGCGGGCTGAGGTCGTCGCGGATCTGAGGGAGGGCCGGTACGCGGGTCCTGGTTCGGTGATCAAGGAGCGCGGCGCCAAGGCCGCGGAGCGAGGTGCGGCGCCGGAGGGTGCGTAACGGGGCCGCGCAGGTGCGTGGTTGAGGGCTCTGGGCATTCCGCCCGGGGCCCTCACGTCATTCCCGGATGGTTGACACCCCCACTACAGGTAGTAGAATTCAGTTATCGGCAGCCAAGCCCGCTTGGATCACGCCGCGCTCATGACGTAGAAATAGGCCACCATCTATATCCGGAGGGATCATGCTTACCACGCAGCTCGAATTGCCGATGGCTCCACTGCGGCAGCCCGACCCGGCCGGCGGAAGCCTGAGCATCCAGGACCGCTTCGAGGCGTTTCATGAACTCAACCCCTGGATCCTGGCGAAGCTGGAAGCGATGACGGCCGACTGCGTAGAGCGCGGCCTGTCCCGCGTGGGCATCGGGATGCTGTTCGAGGTGCTGCGGTACGAGTACGGCCGCGCCACCCTCGGCGACACCTGGAAGCTGAACAACAACTTCCGCTCCCGCTATGTCCGACTGCTCCTGGAGCAGCACCCCGAGTGGGGTGCCGTCTTCGAGCTGCGCGGACTTCGCAGTGCCTGAAATAGGCCACCATCTAAATACCTCTTGGAGATGTGATGTCTGAACTGTCGTCCCCGCCGAAGCTCCGCACCCGGAAGCCGACCGGCGTGATCCCGTGGCCGGTGCTCCTCATCGAGGGCGAGGAGAAGGCGGGCAAGTCCCACACCGCCGCCGCGTTCACCGGATCGGACAAGACCGGCCAGGCGTACTGGCTGGAGCTGGGCGAGGAGACCGCCGAGGAGTACATCAACGTGCCCGGCGCAGACTACGAGCTGATCGAGCACAACGGGTCGTACCGCGACATCCTCGGTCAGATCGAAGCGGTTCACGCTGAGGCCGTTCGTGCTGCTCGGGCGAAGGAGAAGCCCGTGGTCCTGGTGATCGACTCGGTGTCGAACCTGTGGCGCATGCTCGTGAACTGGACGCAGGTCCGGGCGCAGCGGTCCGTGTCGGGCCGGAAGAAGCTGGAGGCCGACCCGGACGCCGAGATCAAGCCCACCATGAACCTCTGGAACGACGCCGGCGAGCGGTGGGCGCGGGTGATGTACCTGGTGCGCACGATGCCCGGCATCGTGATCCTCCTGGCACGCGGCAAGGAAATCGCGGCCTTGGACGAGCGGGGCGAGCCCATCCCCCGTGCGAAGGCCACGGACTGGCGGGTGGAGGGTCAGAAGTCCTTGGCCTACGACGCGACGGTGTGGGTGCGGCTGCGCCGGGAGGCGGACCCGCAGATCGTCGGGGCCCGCTCCCTGAAGTTCAGTGTCCCGCGCAGCGCGAAGAAGCCCATGCATGTGCCGGACTTCACCATCGAGCACCTCGTCTTCGGCCTCATGGGCTGCGCGATCCACAACCAGCCCAAGGCCACGCCGGAGCTGACCGGCGACCTGGCCCAGGTGTGGGAGCCGAAGGTGAAGGCCGCCGCAGAAGCCGGTGTCGAGACGCTGAAGAAGCTGTGGTGGGACGCCGAGAAGGAATCGGGGCTCGACCGCGAGGAGCTGGCGATCATCCGCAACGCCATCGAGCGCAAGGCCGCCGAGCTCAGCAACCCGAAGAAGCTGGATGACCCGACCAGCGAAGCCGCGCGGCTGCGAGCGGCTGCCGCCCAGGTGCGTGAAGAAGCGGATGGGTCCGCCGACTTCGAAGCCGCTGCCTGATTCCGCCCCTTCGGCATTCCGTGGGGTCCGCTCCGCCCGGGGCGGACCCCGCTCACCTCTTGGAGTAGTTCATGACCACGATGACGACGGCTGCCCTGCCGGGGTCGATCTGGGGCGCCGCCCACGACGCTGATGCTCGGCGGCCCCGCTCGGTCCAGACCCAGCTGGGGGCCTCCGACACGATCTGCCAGCGCCGCGCCGGGTACATCCTCGCCGGCACGGAACGGAACAACCCCTACGCCGACAAGCGGGCGGCAATCCTCGGCACGTACATCCACAGGGGCCTGCTGGAGGACGCCCGCCGCGAGTACGGGTGGCTGGTGGAACGCGTCGTCGCCAACGACCTGATCCGCGGGCACATCGACGCCGTGCACCTGGACGCAGAGGCTGCCGCCCGGGTGCCGAAGCGGCATCGGCCGCTCGTGCCGGCCGAGGTGGTGACGGTGGAAGACGTCAAGACCAAGTCCTCCCGGATCTGGGACCGCGTGCTGCGGTTCGGGCCGACGGCCGCGGAGATGCGGCAGGTCCTGCTGTACGCGCTGCTGCTGCGGGAGGTCGGGTTCTCCGACATACCCGGCCAGCGGTACCTGCACCGGCTCGGCCCGCTGGATGTGCAGCGGATCCGGTTCCGGTTCGTGTGCCGGGACACCGGCGAGGAGCACGTCCAGGAGTTTCCCTTCGACCTGTGGCTTGCGGAGGAAGCCCGCTGGTGGGTGGAGCGTGTCCTCGAGGCGGAATCGCCCGAGGAGCTTCGGCGGGACCATGACGGCCCCGGCCTGTCGGCGGTGTGCGACAACTGCCCGTTCATCACCGCCTGCTGGCCGGAGGTCGCCCCGGGCGCCCCGGCGCAGACGGCACTTGTCCACGACGACGCCGACAGGGCGGACGCGCTGGACCGTTACGTCAGGGCGCATGAGCGGTGGCGGGCCGCCGACGCCGAGAAGAAGAAGGTGCGCAAGATGCTGGATACCTCCCCGGAGGGCAACTACGGCTCCAACCATCTGGGTTGGAGTGGCGGTAATGACAAGGACGAGACCGACGTGCCCGCCATGGTGGGCATGTTCGAGGACGCCGACCTGGTCGTGCCGATGGTTCCTGACGCCGAGGCCATGGTGAAGATCCTGCGCCGGGCCGGCTTCGTGGTCCCTGTTCGCCGGGCGGCCGCTCAGACATCCCGCTCGATCAAGGTCTCCGTGGCCCGTAAGGCCGCCTGAGACCGCCGGGCGGCTCCTACTTGACCGGTTGGGCCGCCCGGCTCCCGTACGACCCGCACAACACCTTCTGGAGACTTTCCGTGACTATCCTTCGCCGCCACCTCAGCAGCGGCTACACGGTGCTGCCGACGGCCACCCTTGAGGACGCCCGCCTGTCGTTCCGTGCGCGCGGCATCCTCGCCTACCTGCTGGCGAAGCCGGACACATGGAAGGTGGCGGCCGACCGGATCGCCAAGGCGGGCAAGGAGGGGGTGGAGGCGGTCCGTACGGCCCTTCGGGAGCTGAAGGACGCGGGCTACTACCGGGTCGTGACTGAGCGGATGACGGACGGCACGCTGCGGCGGATCACCGAGGTGTACGACCAGGCGCAGGACTGGGCCGCCGAGGAGTTCCGGAAGCTGGAGGAGAAGCGGTTGGCCAGGCGCCGTAAGAAGGAGCAGACGGTGGCGGCTCCGGACGCGGGCGAGGGGGAAGCGCCGGACGTCACCGAAACCGGGTTTTCGGGGTTCGGTTCTCCAGTGTCCGGTTCTCCGAGCGATGGTTCGCCCGGGGTTATAGGTAGTAACCAGAGTCAGTACTCAGAGAAGAACCCCCTAACCCCCGCAGCTGGCGCAGCGGGGGGACCTGCTGCCGCTGTTCGAGAAGAACGACCGGCACGGCCTGCGGCCGGCGGCGGATGCCCGGTGCACCCGGACGGCGCGGGACGTGGGTGCCGTGGTTGCGGTACGAGCCCGAGGCAGCTTCGTCAAGCGGAGGAGTCGACGGCGCGGCAGGAGGTGCAGGCCCGGCAGCGCGTCCGGGATGCCCAGGTGATCTCTGAGGGTGCGCAGCCGTTCTCGACGCTCTCGGACGTCGCACGTCAGGCGATCTCGGAGATCCGGGCCAAGCGTGGCGGTGCGGCCATCAAGACGCAGCAGGAGAAATAGGCCATCATCTTTCTGTATCCTGACGCGGCGACGGGCCACCCCTAGCCGGGGAGCCTGCGACCTCTTGGAGATTTCCCGTGAACGAAGAACAGCTTTTCCTGCGCAGGCCACTGGCCCAGCCGTGGCCTCACTGCCGCTACCGAAACCGACAGCCCAACCCGCAAGCACCGCCCCACAAATAGGCCATCACCTATCTAGCGGCATAGGAATCCCTACGACCCCCAGCACTGGACGGCCCTGATGAAGCTCACCGACAACGACATCAACTTGGCGGCCCGCGACTTCTTCAACCCGGCCCAGCTGCTGGAGTTCGCGGACCTTCCGTTCACCGACTCGCGGACACTGCGGGCAGGTCAACTTCTGCGGGAGCGCGGGGAGCAGGGGATGCGCCTGCGCAGGCTGCCTGGCGAGCCGGACGCGGGAGCGATGTGCAGCTGGACTTGGCGGCCGGGCGGCTTCAGGTACGGGGTGGACGCCGCCGACGGCGCCCGCTCCGGTGACATCAGCTGGCGGCAGGTCTCCCAACTGGTCGATGAGCGCCTGACCCCTGTGCGGTACGGCGCACTACGCCAGGCGGTCACCGCCGAGGCCGCGCACCGCCGCTCCTACTCCCCCGGACCGGCACCGTTCCGCGACGCGGACACCTGGCAGGAGCACTTCTACCGGCCGTGGGCTCACACAGCCTCCTCGCTGGAGCTGCACGCCCAGGCCGCGAAGGACGCCATCCTCCCGGCCCCGCGGCCCCAGCCACCCCTTTTCTGACCGCTTCCGCACGCCCCACGAAGGACCCGTCGTGATCAACTCGACCGCCGCCACCACCTGGCTGGAGCAGGCCGCCTGCGCCGGCTCCGAGGGCTACGTCCTGTCCGCAGGCCAAACCGAGGGGCCTGCCGAGCGGCTGGTGGAGGCGGTCGAGCCACTGGTGCGCGCCTGCCTCGCCTGCCCCGTGCTCAACGAGTGCTACGACCGGGTCCGCCCGAAGGGGTCGCAGTTCGACGGCGTCTGCGCGGGGCGGCTGTGGATCAACGGACAGGAGGCGGCGCGCGCTCTCGGCGCCCCGGCGCTGCCGAAGTCCCTCGTCTCCCGAGCAGGGGTCTGCGGCGAGCCCAGCGGCGTGCGCGGTCACCGGCGGGCCGGGGAGCCGCTGTGCGGACAGTGCCGGGTCACGGCCCAGCGGTCGGAGTCGAGGGCGGCCGGCGCGGCGACGATCCGTAAGCGGGGGGCGAGGAGCGCCCGCCGCCCCGTCGCCGCGAAGGGCTAGCGCCACCCCTCTGACCTGCGGGTTTATGTTGACACCCCCTCCAAAGGTAGTAGAATTTAGCTACAAGGGAGGGGGGAAGCCCCGACCCGCTCCAATCGGAAGGACCCGCGATGCACACCCCGATGCCCGACCCGATCAGCGTGCTGGCCGTCTCCCGCGACTACGCGATCAGCGAGGTCCAGGCCGAGGTCGCCCTGACCTGGGCCGCGGTCGCGATGACGTTGGAGTGGGAGAGCTTCGCCCTCGAAGCGGGGCTGGACCCCGCCGACGGTGACGCGATGGGCCGCTGGAACCAGCAGTTCCCCCATGTGCGGACCGCCTGCCTCGACGGAGCCGTGGCGGAGGTGGCCGCAGTACCCGCCCCGGTCCTCGACCCGGTGGAACAGCTTCTGCGCGACGTGCGAACCGCGCCGGTCTGCCGTCGCCGCCCCGCGAGCCCTCTGCGGACCAACCGGACCCGCGTCCACATCCGCTGAGAACCACCCGGCCCGCCCCACCGGGGGCGGGCCGCGCCACGTCAACCCCACCCCAACACCGAATCGGAGACATCCATGGGAGCCGTTGACTTCGACCACATCGAAGCCGGCGTGAACGTCGAGCAGGCGTTCCAGGCAGCCCGGGAAGCCGCCCTGTACGAGCACGGCCACGGCAGCCACACCGGCACCATCGCCGAGAAGGACACCTATCTGGTCTTCGGCGAACCCCGCACCGGCACGGACCAGGCGTACGAACGCGCCTCACAGCTGCTGGACACCGATCAGCGCATCGCCAACAAGTGGGGCCCGGCCGGCGCGCTGCCGGTCATCCTCGACGACGGCCGCGATGGCTGGCTGTTCTTCGGCTGGGCCTCCTCCTGACCTGCTACCTGCACCGGGGGGGCCCCCCGGGGGGGCCCCCCCCCCCCCCCCTCCCCACCCCCCCCCCCCCCCCCACCCCCCCCCCCCCCCCCCCCCCCCCCCCCCCCCCCCCACGT
>NZ_JBVJWO010000008.1:133670-147511 GCF_055602345.1 Streptomyces sp. NPDC037401 | reverse complement strand
GGGTGCGGTGTTCTGGTGCGTGGTGGGTGGGGGGGGGGGGGGTTGTTTGTTTTTGGGTTGGCTCTCCTTCGCCCCTGAGACCGGACTTGGACGCCCCTCGTGGGCCCCCCCGCTACACCTCTTGGAACGATCCATGTCCTTCAAGCACCTGCCCCTCCTCGGCACCGCCGAGATCATCGGGACCCTGAACCTCACCCCCAAGCAGACCGCCGCAGCGGCCACCTTGGCACACCGGGTGACTCAGAGCGCCTGGCGGCGACGGCCGCCGCACAAGAGCGGCCAGACCTACGCGGATTTCGCCGCGACCGTCACTGACTGCGCCTGGCTCACGATGTTCGAGGTCGGAGCCCTGCTCACCCTGGGCCGCCACCGCGATGCGCTGCTCCTGACGGAAGCCTCCCGCTTGGTGCACCAGCCCACGCACACCGGACGGCCTCGATGACCTGGCCGTCCCGCCATCACCCACACCGAAACCTGGAGCCCGATGTGCTCGACCTCTGCGCCACCCGCACGGCCCTGATCGTGACTGCGAACCTACTCCGCGCGCAGGCCGAGCACCGCACTCCGCTTGAACTCGCCACGCACGCAGGCGTGCTGGAGATGTGGAAGCAGGCAACCCCGGAGCTTCGCCGGATGCTGCTGCTCCAGGCTGCGTGGGAAACCCGAGGCCGTTTCACCGGGGAGGCCGACGACGACGCGGCCCGCTACGCCGGGTACTTCTCCGACGTGGCAGCAGATGCGGCGGCGAACGGGGCGACCGACCGAACCGACTTCGTCCACCTGATCACGCCCCCGTTCCTGACCGCCCAGTCGCTGGCCTTCGACCGGGAAGAGGACACGGTCTCCCTCGTCGCCACGCTGCTGCTCGCCCAGCACATCCCGGGCCGGTGGATGTGAAGAGCGGCGCCCGCGTCTGGCTGCGCCAGGCAGACAACGCACCGGTCCGCGATCGAACGGACGCGGCGGCCGCATTTGAGGTGATCGAGACCGCGACGGACGCCACAGGCCCCGTCTGCCTGCTCACCGCCCACGACCCGCTCATCAACGCCCTGTACGCCGGGTGGCACCCCCTCGCCCGGCTCATCCGCACCTGAAAGGACCGACGCACTCATGACCATCCAGATCGAACACACCCGCGCCGACGGCACGATCCTCCACGGCTCCGTCAAGGGAGACGGCGTCTACGAGATCGTCCAGCAGCACGGCTTCCGCTACTCCCGGAACGTCGGCATCTACATCCGCGGCTCCCGGGACAAGGAGGCGCAGCACTGGCAGATCAACCGGGCGGCTGACGCCCTCCGAGCGGCCGGCCACACGGTCACGGTCGAGATAAACGAGGACGACGACCGGTCCTTCGCCGAGATCGAGGGCGCCCGCGAGGAGCGCGCCGAGGACAGGGCCGAGCGGTTCAGCGACCGCGCGGGCCGCGCCTCGGCGGCCTCCGACGCACGGCGCGGCGCGGCCCACGACATCAGCCGGCGGTTCGAGTTCGGACAGCCGATCCCCGACAACCGCGCCGGCGGGCGCCGCGCCCGCCGTGACCAGGAGCGCATGCACGACAACATGCGGAAGGCGATCGAGGAGGACAAGAAGGCCGGGTACTGGGCCGGGCGGGCCGAGGCCGCCGAGTCGTACAAGCAGCACCGAAACGACCCGTACCGCACCCTGCGGCGCCTGGAGACGCTGCGGGCTGACCTACGCCAGCAGGAGCGGCACCACGCGGAGGCCGTCGAGAAGGGGTACGACTCGGTCGACCGGCACGCCCGCCTCATCCGGGACATCCGCAAGGAGATCGGGCACTGGGAGGAGGTCGTCGAAAAGGCGGAGGCCGAGGGTGTCAAGGTCTGGGGCCCGGACGACTTCGCCCCCGGCGACTACGTCGTGTGCCTGGGCTCCTGGTACCAGGTGGCCCGGGTGAACCCGAAGACGCTGAGCGTCGCGTGGAACCTGAGGCTCGCCCCTAAGCAGGTGATGACGCTGGAGGACGCCACCGAGCGCGGACGGGTCTGGACCCACCCGGTCGACTACACCAAGGTCCGGGCCCGTTGCCCGGAGGAGGCGATGGTCGCCTTCCGTGCGGACGGGAAGGTGCCCGGTACGAAGGCCGCGCGGGCAGCGTCCGAGGAGCAGCCGGCGAGCGCCGTCCGCGAGGCCCAGGCGGCGAAGCCGAAGCCGAAGGCGACGAAGTCCACCAGCGACCCGAAGCTCGCGAAGCGGGTCTACGTCACCTGCCCGCTCGGCGGGGCCAAGGCGACGCTGACGTGGTGGAACGGCAACAGCCACCCGCACAAGGACTTCGAGCCGGTGACGATCACGGCCGAGGAAGGCGCGAAGTTCCACCGTTCGGTCTGGTCCCGCCCACTCCAGGACGAGATCGCAAGGATTCTCGACGAGCGCGGCTACGTGTGCGGCGAGGACGACTGGACGGTTTCCCGCGACCGAAGCGGCTTCGTGCGGACCATCCAGCCGAAGCCGCAGGACGCGCCCGAGGAGCCCGCCGAGCCTGCCGTGGGGATGGCGGCGGCCCCGCTCCTGCCCCTGGCCGGGTAGCCCCCCACCCGGGGAAAGGGCGGGAGGTTGACCCCACCCCAATAGGTAGTAGAATTTAGATATGCGGTGAGGGGGTGACGCCATCCCCTCACCGCCCCGACGATCACGAAGGAGTGGGAACCATGGCCGATGACGGCTACTTGGGCCAGTACCTGCACGAACTTCCGCCCAGCACCCGCAACATCACCTCCGCGGCGATGGCGCTGGCCCGGGTCGGTGAACTCGGCTGGGCGCCTCGGGGTGGATACCCGGGCTCGGACGTCCTGTGGCCGGTGAAGTGCCTGCTGTGCGGCTGGGACGGCCTGCGCTTCTACAGCCACCTCCGCCGCGCCCGGCCGAAGGGCCGCCACGCGGGGTGCATTCCGCTCGGGGAGATGGCGGACCGGCTCGACAAGCTCGGAGGGACGGCCACTGGCAGCTGCACGTGCGCTCAGCCCCACGCCGTGAGCGCCGAAGCGTTCCACGAGGCCGCCCTCCTCCTCGGCTCGGCCCACGCCGACGGCGCCCGCGAGCAAGCCCTCTTCCTCGCCGAACGACTCTTGGGGCCCTGCACGGCGGCGGCCCGCCGCGGCCGCGCCGCACAGCGCGCCTTCCCCCGCCCCTGACCACACCCCCGAAAGGCAGCAAACGATGAAGCCGTTCAAGATCGGAGACCGCGTCTCCGTCCTGTACCTGTCGAGGACCCGAGGCACCTGCCTGGCCATGAACCGGTACGTCGTCCAAACGAGCGACCACCCCGTGTACGGACAGAAGGTCTGGGTGGAGATGCCCGCCGAGTCCGCGCGGGCCAGCTTCCACGTCACCCCCGCGCACCCCGACTTCATCAACCGCATGGACGCCGACCCCATCTCCGCGCAGTCCACGAACACCCTGATCTCCAACCTGGACTGGCACCTGACGATGGCCGCCCCGCAGTCCACCCGTCCGACCTGGCCGGCTGGGTGGTGCAGCGCACGCGTCGAAATCCCCCTGACCGAAGATGAGCGCGCCGCACACGCCTCGCAGGCCGCGCTGCACCTGCAAGAACTGCGGCTGTGGCGGGCCGAGTTCACGCGCTGGGCCCAGTCGGTGATGCCGGAGCACCTGCGAGGAACCCTGTGATCTCCACCGACCGGCCGCACGCGACTTCCGGCGGGGCCTGGCTCGCCCGCGTCCGCAACCCGTCCTCCGCACACGAGTACCGGACCCTGATCCCCACGAACCGTCTGCGCACCGAGGAATGGGCCCAGGCGCAGGCCGTCATAGCCGCCTCCCGGGATACCCCGCAGCTCGACGCGTCGTTCTGGGAGGGTGCCGCTCTGTACGAGCTCACGTACCTGCCCCAGCTCGTGCACCGGGAACGGGCCGTCGCGTGGGCCGCGCTGCTGGAACTCGGCGGCGTGACACCACAACGCGGCTGGCGCCCGGGTGTCGCCGCCGCCTGGGCGGGGCGCGGCGACCGGTGGCGCGACCACCTGGAAGGCGTGCACCAGAGGATGCGGGAGCAGGTCATCGGGTTCGGAACCACCCTGGCTCAGGTCATGTGGGCGGCGGAAACGCCTCACTGCATGGAGATCGAGGAGTACCGGGACGGCTTCGACGAGGTGAACTGGCAGCTCCTCGGCGCCGACGTGCACAAGGCGGCGATGTCCACCTTGATCCGGACCCCGTACGGCCTGCTCTGGCTCGACAACGGGTGAGCCGGGCGCCCCCGCTGCGGCGGGAGCCAGGGTTCACCCCACCCCTAAAGATAGTAGAATTTCGTTATGAGTTGAGGGGCCAGCACCCTCAACTCCGGCCCGTCCCGCACCCCCGCGGGACGGGTCGCCCCGTTTCAGCACCCCAAGGAGCCACGATGGACCTGCAACTCGACCTGTTCGCCGCGCTCGCCTCCGAGTCCGAGCAGCCTTCGAAGCCCGCACCCGCTCCACACCGTGCGGCAGCACCCACCGCGACCACCCGCCCTACGGTCGCCGCAGCTCCGGCCCCGCGCGCGAAGCCTGCGGCCGGCCGCCGGTTGTCCGACGAGGGCGCCCACCGCACGGCTGTCGCCCTGGGCGAGGCCGTCGCGGGCGCATGGCACAGGGCGCACGGCGGCCCGGACATGGCCGTGCCCATCGGCCTCGTCGCCGCCCTCACCCTGATCAGGCAGCGCGACGCGCACGGGCCGGACCTCAAAGCCCAGATCCTCGCGCAGCAGCCGCGCGAGCTGATCGAGATGTACCGGCAGATATGGGCCGGACACTGGCAGGCCCGCCCCGATTTGATCGACCGGGCCCGCGTCCTGCACGAGTGGCTCAACGCTCCGGGCGAGATCGACGACCACCGCGCGTACTGCGTCAAGGTCGTCACCGAGGCCGCACTAAAAACGGGGATCCTCGACCTCACCGGGCACCCCGACGCCATCGAGCGGTCACGGACCGACGCCCTGTCGCACGTGATCATGCTTCTCCGAAGCGACGGCGCCCGTCAGGGCCTCGGTGAATTCCACACCCCATCGTCGGTGACGACCATGCTCGGGGAGGTGATGCTCGCAGAGCTCTCCGCCGAAACCACCATGGAGGCCAAGGGGCCCGAGGCAGGCCAGCACATCCACGACCCGGCCGGCGGGAGCGGCGGCATGCTCCGCGCCGCCGCTCAGGCCCTGCGCTGGCGCGGCCTCGACCCGGCGGACTTCCAATGGTCGATGGTCGACATAGACCAGGTCGCGGCGGCCTGCGCAGCAGTCAACGCGATCGTCTGGGGCCTGGGCCCCAACGTCGTGGTGGCCTGCGACGACTCCCTGGTCAACCCCCGCGCCGTCGAGGATGCCCGCGCCCATGCACGGGCCGTCATCGCGCACCGCGACCAGGTGATGGGCACCGCACGCATGATCGCCGCTGTTCGCCGGACGCAGGCGCTGCTGGAGACGGCGGTGGCGGCGTGAAGTCGGTCAGCTACGGCGGAGGCGTTCAGAGCACCAGCCTGATGGTGCTGGCCGCCCGCGGGGAGATCCCGCACCGCGACTTCCTCTTCGCCAACGTCGGCGACGACAGCGAGGACCCGCGCACCCTGGACTACATCCATCGGGTCGCCGCCCCCTACGCCCGCGCCAACGGCCTTCGCCTACATGTGCTTCATCGGCAGACCGCCGGACGGCGCGAGACCCTGTGGGAGCGGTTGATGCGCCCGGGCTCCAGGTCGCTGCCGATCCCGGTACGGATGAGCAACGGGGCACCTGGCACCCGCGGCTGCACCCGGGACCACAAGATCAAGGTGACAGGGGGGTGGCTGCGCAGGAACGGGGCGCGCCGTGAGGCACCGGCGGAGGTGGGGATCGGGATCTCCATGGACGAGATCGGCCGGGCCACCTCACGGCGGGTCGAACCGTACGAGCGGGTGACGTACCCGCTGCTGGACTTGCGGATGCGGCGCACGGACTGCCTGGGGCTGATCGCGGACGAGGGCTTGGAGGCCCCGCCCAAGTCGGCGTGCTGGTTCTGTCCTCTGAAGACGCTGGCGGGCTGGTCGGAGCTGGCCCGCGACCGGCCCAACCTGTTCGGCCGGGCATGCGACCTCGAGGAGACCCTGAACGCGCGCCGCGCGGCGCTCGGCCGGGATGAGGTGTTCCTGACGCGCACCGGCCGCCCGCTGGCCGACGCGATCGGCGCGGCGCAGGATGAGCTGCCGTTCGATCCCGGCTGCGATTCCGGATGGTGCATGACCTAGAGCCCCCCTGCTGACCTGCACGAACAGACTTGACCCCCTCCCTGGAGATAGTAGAATTTAGTTATAAGGAGGGGGGAGACCCCAAGCCGACAACCACAGGAGGAGCCATGACCGACACCACCACCGCCCTGCGCATCGACCTCAACGGGCAGGTCCGCGAATACGACCTCGGCGCCGACCCCAGCCAGCACTACAGGGTGATTGGCCGCGCCCTGCTCGACAGCGTCGAGGCCGTCGAGCACATCGAGCGCCCCGACGGGCCCAACGTCGTCGTCCTCGCCCGCGTCCACCGCGCAGGCCAGCCGCTCAATCTGTGGGCAGCCGCCGCCTCCGACGCCCTCGAATCTCAGATCACGCAACTGGTCGCAGGCGAAGTCCTGTTCATCGGCTACGCCCCCGCCACCGAGACGATCACCAGCCTCCCCGACGACGCGGCCGCACTGATCCGCGAAGCCTGCACCCTCCCGTAACCCCCGCTCGCAGCACACCTCTTGGAGAACGACCATGACCACAGACACCAGCGCCCGGATCTCCCTGATCGACCTCCTCCTCCTGGCCGAGCCCCTGGCCGACCGCCTCGGGCCGGACTGGACCCGCATCGAGACCAGTCCCGACCCCAAGACCATCCAGTACGGCCACACCACCGGAGCGGTACTCGGCATCCGACACCTGTGGGACGGAGCCGCCGCCCAGACCTATGTACGGACCGACGGCGAGCCCGCCTACAACGCCGGTGTCACCTTCCGCGAGGACACCTCCATCGACGACAGCCTCATGGCGGTCATCACCAACCGGCTCCTGCCCGCGATGGACGGTCACCGCCCCAAGCTCCGCCAGAACGGCACGCTCCACCAGCCCAAGGACGCCGAGTCGACCGAGGCCCCGACCACCGACGAGCAGCCGCCCACGGAGCCGAACACCGAGGTCCCCGAGTCCGCACCGGCCGAAGCCGACCGCCCCGACGCCGTACAGCCCGCCGACGCGGCACCGGCACCGAAGGCGCGAACCCGCGCGAAGAAGGCCGCACCCAAGACCCCGCCGGCGCCCACGAAGAAGGCCGCCCCGCGGCGGACCGCCGTCCGCAAGCCCAAGACCACCACCACCGCCTAACCCGACCAGACCGCCGGGGTGCGGGCGAACCCACCGCCCGCACCCCACATCGCAGAGGAGCCGAACATGACCGCAACCGCCATCGAGCCCACCACCGTCCACGACCACGCGGAGGAAACCACCACCTCCTTCGACGGGCAGTTCATCTGGATCGACCCTCGCGAACTCGTCATCGACCCGTACAACCACCGCCGCAAGCGTGGGGACGACGACAACGGCACCGAACCCGACCCGGCACTCGTTGAGTCCGTCTTCGAGTTCGGCGTCCACACGCCGCTACTGCTGCGCCCGCAGACCGGCGCGCAGGACGGGCTGCTCGGCGTCGTCTTCGGGCAGCGCCGGATGAAGGCCGCCCTGATCGCAGTACAGAGGGCTCTCGCGGCCGGCGAGCCCGTGCGGATGGTCCCCGCGATCGTCCGCGAGGACCTGCGTGACGCCGACGACGAGGCGCTGGCCTTGTCCGTGATCGAGAACGTTCACCGGCGGGAAGTTACGACCCTCGACGTGCTCGACGCTGCCGAACAGCTGGCTCTGATGCCGGTGGGCAAGCTCAAGCGCGAGCGGGCCGCCCGCGCCCTCGGGATCTCGCCCGAGGAGATCACTGCAGCCCCGCAGGCCGCCAAGCTCAGCGACAAGGCCCTCCGGGAGGCGACCACCGCCGACTTCGACCTGGTGGAGATGGCCGACCTCCAGACCGTCGAAGAGGTCCCCGGCGCCCTGTCCAAGCTCCAGCGCGCCAAGACCCGCGACACCAGGGAAGGAGACGACAAGCGGGGCAACTGGGCCCACGCCCTGGCGGAGCTGCGGCAGACACAGCAGGAGCAGCAGGAGCGGGAGCGCATCGTCAAGGAGCTGGCCGAGCAGGGCATCCAGATCGTGGTCTGGCGGGCGCACCGGGAGAACGACAAGTCCCGCCTCCTGGCCGACCTGGTGACCGATATCGGCAACCCGATGACCTCGGAGCAGCACGCCAAGTGCGGCGGACACGCCGCAGCCTTGGCCCCCGGCGAAACCGAGGTGGAGTGGGTCTGCACCGACTGGAAGCGGTACGGACACGAGCTGACCGACGAAGCCGCCGCAGCGAGCAAGAAGACCAAGTCCACCCCCGAGGAGCTGGACGCGCGCCGCAAGGTCATCCGCTACAACAAGGCATGGCGTACGGCTCGGGGGGTCCGCCAGGAGTTCATCGCCAAGATGTGCGCGGCGAACGGTGAGGCGGATGACTCCACATGGACGCTGATCCTCAGCGTGATCACCGGCACCTCCATCCACTACGGACGCCACGCCAGCAACCCGAAGACCGAGCTCATCTCCGCCTTCCTCGGCCTCCCGGACCCCAACAAGGACCGCAGCCAGTGGAACCGGGTAAAGAACCCCTACGCCAAGCTCATCGCGACCACGCCGAAGGCCCGACGGTGGCGGCTGCTGCTGGCCCAGGTGGCAGCCATGTTCGAGAGCGAGAACATGCATGACGGCGCCTGGCGGAACGTCGATGAGAGCTGCGTGACCTGGCTGAACTTCCTGAAGGGCCAGGGGTACACCCTCAGCGAGGTGGAAGCCGAAGTCCTCGCCGACGGCATGAAGCGGTTCCGGCCCGCCCGTCAGAAGAAGTAGGACTCCCCTGGGGGGTGGGTGCGCACCACCACACCCACCCCCATGGGTAGCAGAATTTCGATACGGGGTGACGGCGGCACCACCCCGTCAACCAGAAAGACCACCAGCCATGACCAGCAAGGCCACTCGCACCGCCACCCACGGCGGCGTCACAATCACCATCAAGACCAGCAACCGCACCACCACCGACCTCACCGTCACCCCCCACGAGGGCATCACCGTCCGCGGCCCGCACACCCTCACCGACGACGAGGCCCGTACCCTCGTCACCCGCCGCAAGCACTGGGTCTACCGGGAGCTGAACAAGCTCTGCGAGCAGGCCCCCACCAACCCCACCAAGACCCTCCGCGACGGCGAGACCTTCACGCTCCTCGGTGCGCCCCACACCCTGCGGCTCACCAGCCGCCGGCCCGACACCCAGGCCGCCGCGCCGCACAACGACCCCGAACACGGCCCCGTCATCGACCTGGAGCAAGCAGCAGCCGCGAACCTGGACATAGCACGCCGAACCCTGATCAAGATGCACGCGGGCACAGTCAACAAATGGCTGAAAAAGAACGGTGACCGAATCACCCGGCTCACCACGAACCCGGACATCCATATCACCGCCTCACCCCGCAACCGAACCACCTGGATCATCCGGCGCCCCACCGGCGAACTCAGCCTGCACTGGGCCCTCGCCCAGCTCCCCACTCTCCACCTCCGCGAACTCCTCCACCGCGCCCTGAACCTCCACTCCATCGCTGACGGACGTGAAGTCGATCAGCACCTCCGAACCCTCTGGCTCGGCGAACTCACCCTCGCCCCGCAGGAAGCCACCCCAGGCCCCGACGCCTGCCCCGGGTGCCAGGCTCGACCCGGCACCCTGCACACCAACCGCTGCGACGTCGCCCGCTGCGCCCTCACCGGCTTCCAGCGCGACTTCTGCCACCCCGGCACGACCTGCCTCACCATCTGGTCCGGCCGCTGGCCGGGCACGGACGAGTGCGAGGAGTACGGCTTCTTCTACCGAGTCGTGGCCGGCCGAGGCGAACCCTGCAACGCCACCGACAAAGGGGCCGAGCCCGACTACAACCGCCTCTATGCCGAGTGCGTGTGGCACGTCGGCCAGCAGCGCATGATCCTCCCCATGTAGAGCGGCGATCGCCGCGTCATCCCCAGGGGATCGCGAACCAAGTGCGGCGGACGGTCGAACGCAACCCGTAATCCCAACTGCGCCTCGAGAGGTCATCCGCACTGATGCCTCCCCGATCGGGCCAGTCGGGGGACTGCGGGGGACACCAGGGGGACAGAAAGGTAGGGAAGGGCCAGGAAGGTCGGAGACAGCTGAGTCCGAACGGTTAGATCTGGCGCTTCAACCGGGCTAGGCGACAACAACCTAGACGGCGCGCTTCTCGTCGCGGGTGCACGCAGCGGTTTCGCCGGCGGCACCGTCGACGGATGCGGAGCGTGACCATCGCGACTGTCCTTCACGCCGAGAAACCAGTAATCTCCCCGCAATGACGGCGCTTTCGCATCACAGCAGCGGCTACACCGAGCAACCGGGCCGCGACGGTTCCACGGCCACCACCGAGGCCGATCCGCATGTCATCGGGCCGGTGCAGACCTCGTACGCACCCGACCACGACGGGGATCCCGATCCCGGCGAGATCGTGTGGACGTGGGTCCCCTTCGAGGAGAACGACGGGCGGGGCAAGGACCGGCCGGTGCTGGTGGTGGCGCGGGAGCCCGCGGGCACGCTGCTGGCCGTCCAGCTCTCCAGCAAGCGCCACGACCACGACCACGAGTGGGTCGCGATCGGGACCGGGCCGTGGGACTCGGCGGGGCGGGAGTCCTGGGTGGACCTGGACCGGGTGCTGCGGGTGCGGGAGGCCGGAATGCGGCGCGAGGCGTGCGCGCTGGACCGCGGGCGCTTCAACCTGGTCGCGAACCGCCTGCGCGAACGCTACGGCTGGTCCTGACGCACCCCGCCGCGGGCGGGCTCGGGGGCGGGTCCTCGAGCCCGGCCCGTGCGCCGGTCAGTGTGGCGGGAACGCCTCGGTGAACGCGGCGCGGACCGGCGAGTCCCCGGGGTGCGGGCGAGGACGGCGAACCACGCGGTCGAAACGGTCCGCGAAACGGCCGCCTGCCGAGAGCAGGGCGGCGAAGGCGTGCGCGACCTCGCGGGGGTCGTCGCGGAACACGCCGCAGCCCCAGGCGCCCAGCACCAGCTGCGGGTACGCGTGGAACGCCGCCACCTCCAGGACGCGTTCCGCGCGGCGGGCCGGGACCACCGGGATGTCGTCGGCGCGCTCGGGTTCCCGGTGCGGATGACCCCGGCGTTGGGCGCGGGCGAGGTGAGGAAGCCCGCGGTGAACGGCTCCTCCAGCAGCTCGCCCCGGACGTCGCGGAACACGGGCACGGCCGGCGAGTGGATCACCCGGTCGGAGTAGAAGGCGCTGGGTTCCGCGCGGTGCGCCGCGTGGTACCCGGGAGCCGCCAGCAGGGTGGGTTACGGGGCCGAGGCCCGGCACAGCGCCTCCTCCTGGGCCTTCGCGCCCCGCAGGTAACCGCCTCCGGGGTTACGGACCGAGGCGAAGTCCAGGACGGCCACCGCACGGCCCGGCGCCGCGAGCCGGCGCGCCGCCCGGGTGCTGCACTCGGCCGTGACCTCCAGCTCCGGCGGGCCGACGGTGGATGTTTCACCTGGAACGACCGGGTCGGGCCCCTATATCCTGGTTTCAGCCACGGCACCCGCCACGGCCGACGCGAGCGACACCTCGCGCCCCGACGGCGCCCGGTACCCGCCGGACGCCATGATTCCTGCGTTCTCCTGCGCGATTGCCCGCAAGCGGCCACTCACCCTCACACCTCCGTCAGATCCATCGACACCCCCAGAGGGCCATCGTCGGAGATCCTGTCCTTGGCATCAACGCCTTTTGTCCATGCTGGCGTTGGCGCAAAGGGATCTTGTCGTGCGCCCCCCGCACCGGATTGGGTGGATCGGTCACGGCATCGACATGGAGGATCCGGCCATGCCACAGGAGTTGCCCGGCGGCCGCGCCCGAGCGGTCACCGAGGCCGAGGTCGAGGCGCTGATCCACGGCATCTGTTTCAAGACGGGCCCGCCCCGATGTACCGGCGCCGAGCTCGAATGGCTCGTACTCGACAGCGCCGCGCCGGCGCACCGCGTCGCCCCCGAACGCCTCGAAGCCGCCCAGGCGGCCGTGGAGGCCCTTCCCCTGCAGTCCCGGCTGACCGTCGAGCCCGGGGGGCAGCTGGAGCTCAGCTCGCTGCCCGCCGCCTCGCTCATGGAGTGCATCGACGGCCTCGACTCCGACCTGGCCGCCGTCCGGGCGGAACTCCGCTCGCACGGCCTCGAGCTGCAAGGGCTCGGCCACGATCCGCGCCGGGACCCGCGCCGCACGCTCCACCATCCCCGCTACGACGCCATGGAGGTCTTCTTCGACCGCACCGGGCCCGCAGGCCGGTCCATGATGTGCTCCACCGCGTCCGTGCAGGTCTGCCTCGACGCGGGGTACGAGGAACCCGGCCCGCTCGGCCACGGGCGGCGCTGGCGGCTGGCCCATCTACTGGGCGCCGTCCTCGTCTCCGCCTTCGCCAACTCTCCAGCCCGCTCCGGGCCGTACGCCGGCTGGCGGTCCGCGCGCCAAGGGGTGTGGACCGACCTCGACGGGCGCCGCACGCTGGCTCCCGCCCTCGACGAAGAGCCCCGCACCGCCTGGACGCGGCACGCCCTGGACACGGACGTGATGTGCGTGCGCTCGCCCGGCGGCGGGCCGTGGGAGGTGCCCTGCGGGCTCACGTTCCGCGAGTGGGTCCGCAGCGGCGGCCCCCGGCCGCCGACCCGCGAGGACCTCGAGTACCACCTCACCACGCTGTTCCCGCCGGTGCGGCCGCGCGGCCACCTGGAGCTGCGGATGATCGACGCGCAGCCCGGGGAGGACGGCTGGATGGTGCCGGTGGCGGTGACCGCGGCCCTGTTCGACGACCCGGAGGCCTCGGAGACCGCGTACCGGGCGGTGAAGGTGCTCGCCGACCGGGCCGGGCCGCAGCCCGCTCCCCGCAATGCGCTGTGGCTGGCGGCGGCCCGCCACGGGCCCGCCGACCCCGAGCTGCGGGCGGTGGCCGCCACGTGTTTCCGGGCCGCGGCCGAGGCGCTGCCCCGGCTCGGCGCCCCGCCGCGGCTGCGCGAGACCGTCGCACGGTTCGAGGACCGCTTCGTGGCCCGGGGCCGCTGTCCCGCCGACGAGCAGTACGACCAGGACCGGCACGGGAAGGGACCGAGATCGTGAACGACGCACCCCAGGCCCTGCGCGAGCGGGCCCTGGCGGCCCTGACCGCGGCACGGGCCCGCACCGCGGCACTGACCGACTGTGTCGGCGAGGCGGACCTCACCGCCCAGCACTCCCCCCTGATGTCCCCACTGGTCTGGGACCTCGCGCACATCGGGAACATGGAAGAGCTCTGGCTGCTGCGCCGCGTCGGCGGCCGGGACGCGATGCACCCGGAGATCGACCCGCTCTACGACGCGTTCGAGCACCCGCGGGCCGAGCGCCCACGGCTGCCCCTGCTGCCGCCCGCGGAGGCCCGGCGCTACGCCGCCGAGGTCCGCGGCCGGGTCTTCGACCTGCTGGAGAACACGCCGTTCGAGGGCAGCCCGCTGCTGGACGGCGGGTACGCCTTCGGAATGATCGCCCAGCACGAACAGCAGCACGACGAAACGATGCTGATCACCCATCAGCTGCGGCGGGGCGCCCCGGTGCTGGGGGGGGGGGGGGGGGGGGGGGGGGGGGGGGGGGGGGGGGGGGGGGGGGGGGGGGGGGGGGCACGGGGGGGGGGGGGGGAGGGGGGCATCCCCCGGCCGTGGGGTCATGGGA
>NZ_JBVJWO010000008.1:106590-133660 GCF_055602345.1 Streptomyces sp. NPDC037401 | reverse complement strand
CAACAAACAACTTCGCCCCACTCCTCCGCTGTGCCCCCCCCCCCCCCTCCTCGCCCCCCCCCCCCCCCCCCCGCCGCGCGGTCCGGCCGTGGCCGCCGCCGAAGTCCTCGTACCCGGCGGACCGTTCACCATGGGCACCTCCGCCGATCCGTGGTCCCTGGACAACGAACGGCCCGCGCACGTCCGGGACATCGCGCCGTTCTGGATCGACACGGTGCCGGTGACCAATGCCGAATACCAGGTCTTCATCGACGAGGGCGGCTACCGCGAACGCCGGCTGTGGGCGCCCGAGGGCTGGGACCAGATACGGCGGCACGGCATCGAGGCGCCGCTGTTCTGGCGCCGCGAGGCGGGCGACTGGGTGCGCCGCCGCTTCGGGGTCACCGAGGCCGTGCCGCCGGACGAGCCGGTGCTGCACGTCAGCTGGTACGAGGCGGACGCCTTCGCCCGCTGGGACGGCCGGCGGCTGCCCACCGAAGCCGAGTGGGAGAAGGCCGCCCGCCACGACCCGGTGACCGGCCGCTCCACCCGCTTCCCGTGGGGCGACGAGGACCCGACGCCCGAGCACGCCAACCTGGGGCAGCGGCACCTGCGCCCGGCCCTCGCGGGCAGCTACCGGCAGGGGCAGTCCCCGCTCGGCGTACGGCAGTTGATCGGTGACGTGTGGGAGTGGACGGCGAGCGACTTCGAGCCCTACCCGGGCTTCCGGGCGTTCCCGTACAAGGAGTACTCGGAGGTGTTCTTCGGGCCGGAGCACAAGGTGCTGCGCGGCGGGTCGTTCGCCGTCGACCCGGTGGCCTGCCGGGGCACGTTCCGCAACTGGGACCTGCCGGTGCGCCGGCAGATCTTCTCCGGCTTCCGCACCGCCCGGGATGCGTGATGTGCCGGCACCTCGCGTACCTCGGCCCCGCCGTGCCGCTGGCCCGGCTGCTCACGGACCCGCCACACAGCCTGCTGCGCCAGTCCTGGGCCCCGCGGATGCAGAAGTACGGCACGGTGAACGCCGACGGTTTCGGCGTCGGCTGGTACGCGGAGGGCGATCCGGTGCCCGCCCGCTATCGCCGGGCCGGGCCCGTCTGGGGCGACCTGTCCTTCGCGGACCTCACCCGGGTGGTCCGCAGCGAGGCGGTGCTGGCGGCCGTACGGTCCGCCACGCTGCCCGGGGCGGACGGTGAGGCGGCCGCCGCGCCGTTCGCCGGGGGCACCTGGCTGTTCAGCCACAACGGCGCCGTCCGCGACTGGCCCGACTCGGCGGCGCAGGCCGCCGCCCAGCTGCCGCCGGCCGAGCTGCTGGGGCTCGCCGCCCGCAACGACTCCGCCTTCGTCTGGGCCCTCGTCCTGCGGCGGCTCCAGGCCGGGGACGACCCCGGCACCGCGCTCGCCGAGCCGGTGCGCGAGCTGGCCGGCGCCGCGCCGGGGTCCCGGCTGAACCTGCTGCTCACGGACGGCCGGACGATCACCGCCACCACGTGGGGCGACACCCTCTGGTACCTCAGCGACCCGGCGGCCGGCCGTACGGTCGTGGCCTCCGAGCCGTACGACGACGACACCCGCTGGTCCGAGGTACCCGACCGGACCCTGCTCACCGCCACCCGCACCTCCGTCTCCCTCACCCCGCTCAAGGAGCCCACCCCGTGAGCCGTTTCCAGCTGACCCGCACCCTGGACGAGCACTCCGCCGAGGCCGCGCTGCGCGCCGACGTCCTGTACGGCCTCACGCAGCACCCCAAGGTGCTGCCGCCCAAATGGTTCTACGACAGCCGCGGCAGCGAGCTCTTCGAGGAGATCACCCGGCTGCTGGAGTACTACCCGACCCGCGCCGAGCGCGAGATCCTGCTGGAGCGGGCCGCGGAGATCGCCGCGGCGAGCGGGGCCCGGACCCTGGTCGAGCTGGGTTCGGGGTCCTCCGAGAAGACCCGGCACCTGATCGAGGCGATGCCCGCCCTCGACGTGTACGTGCCGGTGGACGTGAGCGAAAGCGCACTGGAGGGGGCGGCGAAGACCCTGCTGGACGAGCATCCCGCGCTGCGGGTGCACGCCCTGATCGCCGATTTCACCCGGCCGCTGACGCTGCCCGACTCCCCCGGGCCGCGGCTGGTGGTGTTCCTCGGGGGGACCATCGGCAATCTGCTGCCGGACGAGCGTGCGGCGTTCCTGGCGTCGGTCCGGGCCATGCTCTCGCCCGGGGACGCGCTGCTGCTGGGCACCGACCTGGTGAAGGACGAGGCCACGCTCGTGGCGGCGTACGACGACGCGCGGGGTGTGACGGCCCAGTTCAACAAGAACGTCCTGGCCGTCATCGACCGGGAGCTGGACGCGGACTTCCACACGTACGACTTCGACCACGTGGCGGTGTGGAACCGCGAGCAGGAGTGGATCGAGATGCGCCTGCGGGCTCGCCACGAGCTCAGCGTGAAGATCCGGGAACTGGACCTGGTGGTGCCGTTCGCGGCGGGTGAGGAGATACGGACCGAGGTGTCGGCGAAGTTCCGTCAGGAGGGCGTGCGGGCGGAACTGGCGTCGGCGGGACTGGAGCTGACCGAGTGGTGGACGGACCGGGCCGGGAGGTTCGCGCTCTCGCTGGCCACGGCTTCCTGAGCAGCCCTGGCGAGTGAGCGCCGGTCGGGATGGCGGCCCGCCGGGATCCGCGGCAGCAGGCGGATCTCGGCGGTGATCCCGCGGGCGCGGGCGATCCGCCAGAGCGAGGCGGTGAGGGGGTCGTCCCCGACGAAGGCGGGAGCGGTGGCGCGGCTGCCGTCGGGGAGGCGGTAGCCGAGGTGCACGGGCTGGACGGGGACGCCGGCGTCGATCGCGGCCTGGAAGGCGGCGTTGCGGAAGGGGCCCTGGGCGCGGCCGCACCAGGTGCTGCCTTCGGGGTACACCGTCACACGTGACCCGTCACGGAGTACTCCGGCGATCACGGACACCGTGGCGGGCAGCGCCCGGATCCGGTCCCGCTCGATGAACAGGGTCCCGGCCCGGGCGGCGAGCGGGCCGAGCACGGGCCACCGGCCTATCTCGCTCTTGGCCAGCATCCGGCTGGGCAGGGCGGCCGCCACCAGCGGCACGTCCAGCCAGGAGATGTGGTTGGCCACGATCAGCCGGCCGCCGTCCGGACCCGGACCGCCGCTGATCCTGGTCCGGATCCCGAAGGCCAGCAGCAGGGCGGTGGACCAGGTGCGCACGGCCCGCCCCCGGAGGACCGGGGGCAACAGCCGCAGCAGGGGCGCGCCCGCCACCCCCAGGAGCAGGACCACGGCCGCGGCCGCGAGCCGCAGGACGGCGAGCGGGACGGAGGCGGCCCGCCCTTCGTGGACCGCGCAGGCGCCCGGGACACAGGGCGCGACGGGCAGCCAGGCGTTCACGCCGTCGGGGCGAGCGAGAGGAAGTGGCGCAGGTACCGGGGGTTCGTCCGGCGCAGCGAGAGCAGGACGTACAGGTCGGCGACGCCGAACTCCGCGTCGTGCGCCGGCTCCCCGCAGACCCAGGCGCCGAGCCGGAGGTAGCCGCGCAGCAGCGGCGGCAGCTCGGTCTGCGGGGTCCGGGCCCCGGTGGCGGCGCGGTCCGGCTGCCAGGGGCGGTGGGGGGTGACCCGGTACTCCTCGGGGGCGAGGTTGCGGGACAGTACGGTGTCACATGTGACCGCGGCCAGTGCGCCCCCGTCGGCGAGCGGCACCGAGCAGCAGCCGGCCAGCCAGTTGTGGCCGCTCTTGTCCATGTAGCGGGCCAGCCCGGCCCAGATGAGGGCGATCACGGCGCCGTTGCGGTGGGCGGGGTGGACGCAGGAACGGCCCACCTCCACGAGGTCGGGGCGGATCGGGGCGAGGCGGCCGAGGTCGAATTCGCCCTCGGAGTAGAGCCGGCCCGCGACGGCGGCGCGCTCCGGGGGCAGCAGCCGGTAGGTGCCGACGACCTCGCCGGTGTCCTCGTCCAGCACGAGCAGGTGGTCGCAGTACGCGTCGAAGGCGTCGGAGTCGAGGCCGGGCTCGGGGCCGTCGAGCCGGGCTCCCATCTCGCCGGCGAAGACCTGGTACCGCAGCCGCTGGGCGGCGCGGACCTCGCTCTCGTCGCGGGCCAGGCGGACGGTGTAGCGGGAGGCGGGGGCCGGTGCGGCGAGGGTCGGGGACGGTACCGGGGCGGGCGGGCCGACGGGCCGGGCTGCGGGGACCGTCAGGGATGCGGGGGCGGGGGTGAGGGGCGCGATGCTCATGGCGGCTCCAGATCGGGGCACGGGGAGCCAGGCCCGCCGGTGTGCGGCCTGGCTCCCTAACTTCTTCCGTGACCGGCTGGATTCGACATGACGGCGCAGGGGACCGTGGATGTGCGGATGCTGAATGGCGGGTACGGGCCCCTGCACGCCCTTGCCGGGGCTGCCGGGACGGACGCGCCGGCCGGGGTCAGCGGTCGGAGCTGAGCACCCTGGTGATGATCGCGGAGGCACGCTCGGCCTCCTGCTTCGGGTCCGCGCCGTTGAGGACGGCCGTCATGTAGGGCTTGATTGGGTTCTTCGCCTCGACCTCCGCCCAGCGGGCGGACTTGGGGGTGGCGCGACCCTGTGCGGCGCCCTTCGCCATGGTGGCGGTGCCCTCGTTGCCTTCGACGACGTGCGCGAGGGTGGTCTTGTTCGGCACGTAGCTCATGGCACGGGCGAGCTCGGTCTGCCACTTCTCGCTGACCAGGGCGGTGATCACGGCGATGGCGGCCTTCCGCTGCCCGGTGGCCGCCGGGATGATCAGGTCCGAACCGCCGGTGAACACCGCGCCCGGCTTCGCGGCCGTCTTGCCCGGAATGGGGAAGAAGCCGAGCTTGCCGCGCAGCGAGGGGTTGGCCTGCTCGATCTGGGCGACCTGTCCGGGCGGGCCGATGATCTGGGCGATCTGACCGCCCGCGAAGACCTCCGCCTGCGGGGGCGTCTCCTCGTCGGCGTCCTTGGGGCCGTCGCCGAGCGCCTGGAGCTCCTTGTAGAACTTCATGCCGCGCAGTGCGGCGGGGGTGTCGAGCGTGCCGTTCCACTGGCCGGCGCCCTCGACGGCGAGGTCGCCGCCCTCGTCCCAGATGAAGCCGGACAGCACGTACCAGTTCTGCCCGGCCAGGTAGATGCCCTGGCGGGCTCCCTCGTCGAGCTTCCCGGTGGCCTCGATCCACTCCTGGCGGGTCTGCGGGAGGCTCTTGATGCCCGCGTCCCGGAAGTGGTCCTTGTTGTAGATCACGACGCGGTTGGCGGCGTACCACGGGACGCCGTACTGCGCGCCGTTGATGCTGCCGGGCTCGGCCAGGCCCTTGAGCCAGTCCTTGCCGCCCCAGTCGCGCAGCCCCTCCAGGGTCAGTTCGCTCAGGCCGTTGCTCTCGGCGTACTGCGCGACCTGGGTGTTGCCGACCTCGATGACGTCGGCGGGGTCGGGGTCCTTGCCGTCGAGGACGGCGTTGACCTTGTCGCCGATGCCGGTCCACTCCTGGATCTTTATCTCCAGGTCGATGTCCTCGTGCTCCTTCTCGAAGCTCTCGGTGAACCGGGTCAGGAAGTCATCGGACGCGCTGCCCTTCATCAGCCAGACGGTGACCTTGGAGCTGCCGTCGCCCGTTCCGGGGAGCTGGCCGCAGGCCGTCAGGGCCATGGCCGCCAGGATGGCTGTGGGCACGGCAAGGAAGCGCATCTTCACGAATGTCACCTTCGGGGGTTGATCGCAGATGGCTTGAAATTGGCATGGACCAATGAGCCGGTCAAGGGGGGTCGCCAAGGATTTCTTCACAGAAACCCCACGTGACCCCCTCACATCAGCGGGCAAGTGGGGCCAACCGCCCGCCAGGAGCAGTCGGTCCGAAGGTGATTCCTGTCGCACGACAGGAATCGGCTCCGTCCCGGACGGTGCCGGACGTGTGCAGGAGTAAGCCGTCCGGCGGACCGCACGGCCGGTCGCAGCCGGGACGCCGCGCGGACCCGGGGCAGGTGGGGCACCGTGGAGTGCGTCACCCGATGCAGCAGCACAGCCGACCCTGGAGTGTCACATGTCGAATCACACCTACCGCGTGACCGAGATCGTGGGCACCTCCCACGAAGGCACCGACCAGGCGATCCGCAACGGAATCGACCGGGCCCGGCAGACCCTGCGCAACCTCGACTGGTTCGAGGTCACACAGGTCCGCGGGCACATCGAGAACGGCCAGATCGCGCACTTCCAGGTCGGCCTGAAGGTCGGTTTCCGCCTGGACGACGAGGACTGACGCACCCGCAGGCGCGCGCCGGGGCCGGACCGCCTCAGGTCCGGCCCTCACGCTCCTGCGCGTCCTTGAGCTCCTCGGAGGCCGCCGCCCAGTCGGCGACCACCACCCGGAACCCGGCCGCCCGGGCGGCCTCGCACACCAGCTCGTCGTCGTCGACCAGCATGCGCACCTCCCGCCCGCGCGAGATCCGCCGCAGCACCTCCAGCTTGGTGGTCCGGGCGGGCCGCCGGTCGTGATTGGCGCGCATCCACACCCGGCCTTCCGGCAGGCCGTTGGCGGCCAGCCAGGCCAGGGTGTCGGGACGGCAGCGCTCCGGCCGGCCGGTCAGGTACACGACCTCGCACTCGGCGCCGCTCTCGACCGCCATCCGCACCCCGCGCGCCAGCGGCGGATCCTTCGGGGCCGCGCCGAAGAACCCGTCCCAGTCGCGGGGCTTGCGCTCCAGGAAGTGCTGCCGGTGTGCGGTGTCCGCGAGGGTGCCGTCGAGATCGAACACGGCCAGCGGCCGCTTGCTGTCGTCGCTCATGCCCGCCAGCGTAGGCGCCGCCCCGGCGTGCGGCGGAGTCACCGCCCGGGCCGGCTCACCGCACCGCCCGCGTCAGTCCCTGACCGGCCGCTCCGCGGGACAGGACCGCCGCCGAGACCCGCTCGTCGACCGCCGCGTACTCCGCCCGCTTGCCCGCCGGCTGCGCCTCGCAGGACGTGCACACCACGCGGAACGGCGGCCCCATGTCCGAGTACTGGGTGAGGTATTCGGCCTTCACCACCTCCCAGCGGCCCGGGTGCGCCGCGGAGGGCGCGAAGGTGAACCTCGGGATGGAGGACTCGTTGCCGCGCTTCTTGTCGGCGGGCACGAAGCTGGCGACCTGGTCGCCCATCCCGTAGACCACCCAGGTGCCGTTGACCTTCTCGTACGGCTGCGGGACGTGGTTGTGCGTGCCGATGACCAGGTCGATGTCCGGGAGTCCGCCGGTGCGGGAGGCCGTCAGCGCCTGCGCCAGTTCGCGCTGCTGGGCGTCCGGGGCGGTCTGCCACTCGGTTCCCCAGTGGACGCTGAGGAGCACCACCTGCGCCCCCGCCCGCCGGGCCGCGCGGGCATCGGCGATGATCTTCTTCTCGTCGATGAGGTTCACGGACCACGGCTTGCCGTCGGGCAGCGGGATGCCGTTCGTCCCGTACGTGTAGGACAGTTGGGCCACCTTGGCGCCGCCCGCCCGGTACCAGGCGGGGGCCTTGGCCTCCTCGGCGCTGCGGGCCGAGCCCACGTGCGCCAGCCCCGCCGCGTCCAGCCCGTCGAGGGTGCGGGCGAGCCCCTCGTACCCGGCGTCGAGGGTGTGGTTCGAGGCCGTGGAGCAGCCCTCGTACCCCGTGTCCTTGAGCGAGGCGGCGAGCTGGCGGGGCGCCTTGAACAGCGGGTAGCCCGTGTAGGGCCCGCCGGCCTCGCCGTAGGGTATCTCGTGGTGGCATATCGCGAGGTCGGCGGCGGAGACGACGGGCTTGACGCCCTCCAGTATCCGGCGGAAGTCGTGGCTCTCGCCGCCGGCGCCGGAGTCGCTCGCGGCCCGCGCGATGATCGAGGGGTACGGGATGATGTCGCCGGTGGCCACGAGGGTGAACGGCCTGCCCTGCGGAGCCGGGGCGGTCTTCTTCGCCTGGCCGCCCGCGTGCAGCCGCTGCCTGCCGTCCGGGGCGGAGTCCGGCGCCCCGGATATCAGCCACGCGCCGGCGGCCGCGAGGGCGAGCGCGGTGACCGTGGCGGCGGCTGCGATCGCGCCGCGCCGCCGCCCGGACGCCTGCTGCCCGGACTCCCGCTGCCCGGGCACGTGCTGCCCGGACTGCCGGTCGTCCTGCTGGGGATCCTGACCGCCGTGCCCCATGCAACTGCCTCCCGCTCCCCGGCCCACCGTGGTGATTGCGTACGTACGTTCGGTGAGAGGGAATTACTGTCGCACGGGTTGCCTCACGGGGCCCGGCAATGACGCGGGAACCGGACCCTCAGGGCCGATGGGCCACGTTCAGCTCGGCCACCGACGTCCACGGATTGCCTCCGACCTCCGCCGTCGCCTTCAGGCGCACGTAGCGGGCGGCGCGGGGGGCGAACGCCACCTCCTGCTGTGCGGTGGTGTCGGGGAAGGTCCCGGAGGCAGCGGGCACCGACCAGGTGACCCCGTCGGCCGAGGTGTACACCTCGTAGGCGGCGATGCGGCCGTTGCTCTGGTTCTGCCGGGGCAGGCAGAGCAGCTTCGAGACGTTGTACGCGGCGCCCAGGTCGAGGGTGATCTCGTGGGGCATCGGCGCCGCGGGCGCGGACCACCGGGTGTGCCAGATCGTCGCGGCGTCCCCATCGAGCACGTTGACGGCGCGTCCGTCCTCGTGGGTGGTCTCCTCGCTGTCCACCGCCTCCACGGAGATCCGGTCCTGCGGGACGAGCGCCTCGCCGCTGCCGCCGTCGCCCAGGTCGTCCACGACGAGGTCGTCGAGGATCAGGTCGGCCTCGTCGTGCGAGCCCTCGCCGGTCACCTTGCGCACGCCGATCCACGCGTCGGCTCCGGCCGTGAACGTACTGGTGAACGTGGTCGGCGTACGGGCCTGGCCGAGGGCCGCGGAGCTCTCGGCGCTGCCCGACCCGGTGACGAACCGGTAGTCGTCGCCGAATCCGGCCTCGTAGCGGAACTGCACCCGGTACGTACGGCCCTGGGTGAAGCGCAGGGTCTGCGGCAGGGTCCGGTAGACCAGGCCCTGGCGTTCCTCGTGGGACTTCAGGGAGTTGCCGCCGCCGATCACGTCGTCGACGAGCTTGCCGTTCCAACCTGCCTGTGTGTACGGGGCGTTGCGCTGGGCGACATGGGTGCGCGGGTCGGTGGCCGCGCCGCCCGCGCCGCCGAAGACGAACGGCCCCCAGCCCGCGTCGGGGTTCTCGAAGTCCTCCGCGTACCAGTGGCCGCCGGAGGGGGTGCGGGCGGAGGCGACGACGCGGACGTCGTCGAAGTACACGGTGCCCGGCGCGGCCGCGGCGGACAGTTCGAGCACGGCGCCCGACCCCCCGGCCGGGACGTCGAAGAGCACCTTCATCCGCTGCATCTTCGTGCCGTTCTTCTCGCTTCCGCCGAGGGTGTTCGTCAGCGGCGAGGAATCCGCGTGCACGGCCGCGGGGGCACCGCCCGCGGGGGTCACGGTGAGGGTCGCGCGGCGGCCGGCGGGGGTGGAGACCCATACGGAGGCCGCGTAGGTGCCGGGGGCCAGGCCGGTCATGGTCTGGGAGACCCGGGGCGCGGCGCCGGCCGCGGCCGTGAGCTCGTGCTGTCCCTGCGCGTTGCGGGCCACGGCCGCGCCGGTACCGGTCACGGTCCACGCGGCCAGGTTGCCCGCGTAGAAGCCGGGGTCGCGGAGCGGGGTGCCCTCGCCCCACCTCGGGTCGGGCTGGGCGGGTGCGGCGCCGTCGGTGACGACGTACGCCGTCCCGGCGGCGGCGTTGATGCCGACCCGGCCGCCGCTGACGGCGAGGTCGGAGACGAACTGGCGGCCGGTGTCGGTGAGCCGGTACAGCTTCGGGGCGCTCCAGCCGGGCGGGAGGGTCCAGGTGGTGGTGCCGCCGGCGGTGTTCCAGTGGTGGAGCTTGCCGTCGCGGGGCAGCAGGTACGCGCCGCCGTCGAGGACCGTGCGGCCGCCGGTGGTGATCCTGCGGCCGTTGCCGGACTTGGTGACGGTGGTGCCGTTGGCCAGGGTGACGGTGTCCGCGGTCCACTTCACGACCGGCGACTCCTGGAGGTACTTGGTCGGCAGGTTGACGGCGAACGTCGTCCTGAGGAAGGCGGTGAAGTCCCGCTTCCCCTGCCAGCCCTCGTAGGCGGTCACCTCGGCGCCGCCGAGGAGGGGGTGGCGGGCGATCCAGTCGTCCTTGGCATGGTTGGCGACGAACCGGGCGATGGTCGAGTTGATGCCCTTGTGGTCGCTGCCGCCGTAGTCGACGTCCGCCGCCCAGTGGTGCCACAGGGACTGGTCGGTGAGGGAGTCCGGGAACTCCGTGGCGACCTGGAGGCCCAGGCCGGTGATCTCGCGGGTGAGGCGGCGGGAGACGTACCCGTCGCCGTACCAGACGTCGACGTAGAGGAAGTCGAGGTCCGGGGCGGCCGTCTTGAGGTCCTGGAGCCTCCTGAGGCGGGCGCCGGACTGGCCGTCCTTGCGGGTGTCGACGTAGTACGACTGGTCGAGCCAGTCCCAGCCCAGCCCGCCGGTCTGCCCGGACGGGTCGAACGTCGCCGACACCGGGTACTCCTCGGTGGCGTTGACGTGCACGCCGAAGTCGGCGTTGTAGGCGTGGCCGGCGGTGGTGAGGGCGCGCAGGCCGGCGGCGCCGCCCAGCTTGGCTCCGATGTTCTTGTAGTCCATGTGCGCCGAGTCGTGGCCCTCGGAGGCGTAGCCCTTGAGGAGGACGAACTGGCCGAGGCCGTCGGTGGCCCGGGAGACCCGCTTGGTCTCGTCGAGGGTCTGGGCGAAGGGGTGCGTGGCCTGCGAGGCGAAGTTGAAGGGGATCCGCTGGACGACGCGGTCGGCGGTGTGCTGCCAGCCGGCGGGCGGGGACCAGATGTCCCGGTAGGCGACGGCGGCGTCCTGCCAGTCCACGACGGCGTCGGCATTGCGGTCGCCGGTGATGGCGACGCGCGCGTACGGGAGCGGTTCCGTGTCGGTGTCGGCGGCGCCCTCGGCGCGGTGGACCCAGCCGCCGCTCCACAGGCCCGCCCTGCGGTGGGAGCCCCTGTCGACGACCTGTTTGACGATGCGCCCGTTCTCGCGGGCGGTGCCGCCGGAGGGCTTGTCGGCGTAGGAGTTGGAGTCGACGGCGGCGGCCAGCTTCCCGGTGTTGAGGAGGCCGAGCATCACGGTGGTCGCTGCGGGGTCGACGGGGGTGGAGCCGGTGACGGGCGTGAAGGTGTCGCCGGTACCGGTGGTGGCGGTGTGCATCCTCGCGGTCGCCAGGGCGGCGCCCGGCCGGCTGCTGCGGACGCTCACCAGGTTGTGGTCCGGCACGGACAGGCTGCGCACCCGCAGGCCCGGGGTGTCCTCGATGCCGGTGACCTTGAACTCCAGGACGGATCCCGCGACCGCGAGGCGGGCGCGGACCGTGACGCCGGAGAAGGCCATCGCGTAGTCGACCCGGTCGGCGGCGACGGTGGAGGTGACGGCGGGGGTGTACGTGGTGCCGTTGACCACGATCCGGCTCAGCGGGTCCTCGTTGCCGTCCAGCACCTCGCCGGTGGCCCGCTGGGTGTAGTCGATGACCCGCGGGAAGCCGGCGTCCACGCGTACGGACAGGTCCGCCGAGCTGATGGTCACGGGGGTGGCTGCGGTGCCGGAGGCGGCGGCGGGTGCGCAGACGAGCAGCGGGGCCGTGAGACCGGCCGCGGCTGCCGCTGCGGCCCAATGGGGGGTTCGCATCGGTTCTCCCTCGAGTTCATGGGCACTCGTTGGCGAGCCAGCTTGGCGCGCGGCGGGAAGCCAGGCCCATGGACAAAACCGCGGGCGGTCATGGACTTCTCGGCCCCGCGGCGGGCCCGGCCGCGGCGTGTCTCGCGGCGTACGGGCGCGTACGGGCGGGTACGGGCGTACCGCAGGCGCGGTACGCGCGGCGGTCGCGTACGCCTCAGGGAGGGGCGGCGGCTCACCCTGAGGGCCGCCGCACGGGACACGGCCGCCCCTTTAGTGTTCGGGCATGCAGATCAGACTGCCCGGGCGCCGTGCGCGCCTGCTCGCGGGCGCGACCGCCCTCGTCCTGGCCGCCGGCGCCGGCACCTGGGCCGCCGCCGGTCCCGGCGGCGGCCCGGAGGTGCACCGGGAGGACCGGGTGCTGCGCATGCCGGGCGCCGCGATCGACACCTCGTACTTCACGGCGGGCGGGTCCGGCAAACGGCCCGCGGTGCTGCTCGGCCACGGCTTCGGCGGCAGCAAGGAGGACGTACGGCCCCAGGCGGAGCGGCTGGCGCGCGACGGGTACGCCGTCCTCACCTGGTCCGCGCGCGGGTTCGGCGCGTCGGGCGGCCGGATCGGGCTGAACGACCCGGAGTACGAGGTCAAGGACGTCTCCCGGCTCGTGGACTGGCTCGCGGCACGCTCCGAGGTGCGGCTCGACGCGGCCGGCGACCCGCGGGTGGGGGTCGCGGGGGCTTCGTACGGCGGCGCGGTCGCGCTGCTCGCGGCGGGACACGACCGGCGGGTGGACGCGATCGCCCCGCAGATCACCTACTGGAACCTCGCCGACTCGCTCTTCCCCGGCGGCGTCTTCAAGAAGCTGTGGGCGGGGGTGTTCTTCACCACCGGCTCGACCGCGGGCGGCGCGGTGGGGGGCCTGGCGCCCGGCACGGCTCCCGGCACGGGGCAGGATCCCGGTGCCGACCGGGCCTCCGGCGCGCCTGCCTCCTCCGCCCCCGGCCCCGTCGGCTCCGCTGACGGCTGCGGCCGGTTCCGGCCCGAGCTGTGCGCGATGTACGAGCGGGTGGCCGTCGCCGGCCGGCCCGACCCGGCCGCGCGCGAGCTGCTGGAGCGGCGCAGCCCGTCCGCGGTCGGCGACCGCATCCGCGTGCCCGCCCTGTTCGTGCAGGGCCAGGCCGACTCGCTCTTCCCGCTGGACCAGGCCGACGCGGCGGCCCGGGCCATCGCCGCGAACGGCGCGCCGGTCGCCGTGGACTGGGCGGCGGGCGGCCACGACGGCGGCATGCGCGAGGGCGGCCGGGTCGAGGACCGGGTGGCGGCCTGGTTCGACCGGTACCTCAAGGGCGACACGGGTGCGGACACCGGGCCGGTGTTCCGGGTCTCGCGCACCGGCGGCATCGACTCGACCGACGGCCAGGTGCAGCTGCGCGGCGCGAGCGGCGCCGGCTACCCGGGCCTGGCGGGCGAGCGGCGGCAGGACGTCGCGCTGACGGGCCGCGCACAGACGTTCCGCAACCCGGCCGGGGGCGCGCCGCCCGCGCTGTCCTCGCTGCCGGGGATCGGCGGGCAGTTCGCGGCCTTCGGCACCGGGCTGTCGCTGGACTTCCCCGGGCAGCACGCCCGGTTCGACTCGGCGCCCGTCGGCACGGACGTACGGATCACGGGCGCGCCGACCGTACGGGTCAAGGTCACCTCGACGGCTGCGGACGGCTCGGCGGTGCTGTTCGGCAAGGTGTACGACGTGGGGCCGGACGGACGGCAGCAGCTGCTGCCGAGCCAGCTGGTGTCGCCGGTGCGGGTCACCGGCGCGCAGGGCGGGCGCAGCGTCGAGCTGGCCCTGCCCGCCATCGACCACGCCGTCGAGGCGGGGCACCGGCTGCGGCTGGTGCTCGCCGCCACCGACCTCGGCTTCGCGACCCCGGCGGCGCCCGCCGCGTACACGGTGGCCGTGGAGGGCCCGCTGCGCGTGCCGGTCGCGCCCCGGGTGACGGCCGGGGCGGCCGGGCTGCCGTGGTGGACCTGGGGGCTGCCGCTGGGTGCCGTCGCGGTGGGTGCGGTGCTGCTGGCAGGTGCCCGGCGCCGGACGGCGGCAGCCGCGCCGGACCCCGCGCTGGCGGACGTGCCGCTGGAGATCACCGGGCTGGCGAAGCGGTACGCGAAGTCGGCCGACCGGTACGCCGTGCGCGACCTGTCGTTCCGGGTCGGGAAGGGACAGGTGCTGGGCCTGCTCGGGCCGAACGGCGCGGGGAAGACCACGACGCTGCGCATGCTGATGGGGCTGATCCGCCCGGACAGCGGGGAGATCCGGGTGTTCGGGCACGCGATCCGGCCCGGGGCGCCCGTGCTGTCGCGGGTCGGCGCGTTCGTCGAGGGTGCGGGCTTCCTGCCGCACCTGTCGGGGCGGGCCAACCTGGAGCTGTACTGGCGCTCCACCGGGCGGCCCGCCGGGGACGCGCACCTGGACGAGGCGCTGGAGATCGCAGGGCTGGGCGACGCGCTGGAGCGTGCGGTGCGGACGTACTCGCAGGGCATGCGGCAGCGGCTCGCCATCGCGCAGGCCATGCTGGGGCTGCCGGACCTGCTGATCCTCGACGAGCCGACGAACGGTCTCGACCCGCCGCAGATCCGGGAGATGCGGGACGTGATGATCCGGTACGCGGCTGCGGGCCGGACGGTCATCGTCTCGAGCCACCTGCTGTCGGAGGTCGAGCAGACCTGCACGCACCTGGTGGTCATGGACCGCGGGCGGCTGGTGCAGGCCGGCCCGGTGGCCGAGATCACCGGGGGTGGCGACACGCTGCTGGTGACGTTCGAGGGGCCCCTCGGCGAGGAGGCCGCCGGGAAGGTGGCTGCGCTGGAAGGCGTGGGGTCCGTGGCCGCGGCCGAGGACGGGCTGCTGGTCCGTCTGGAGGGCGCGACGGCCGCGGAGCTGATCGCCGAACTCGTACGCCTGGACCTGCCCGTGACCGGTGCCGGACCGCACCGGCGCCTGGAGGACGCGTTCCTCACTCTGATCGGAGGCACCACGTGACCGTGCAGTGTGAAGTGGCACGTGAGACTGCGCCCGGTTACCGGGCGCGGCGCACCCTGCCGTTGCGCGTCGAGGCGCTGCGGCAGTGGCGCAGGCGGCGGACGCTGGTGATGGGCGGGATCCTGGCCGCCCTGCCGTTCGTGCTGATCGTGGCGTTCGCGGTGGGCGGCGGGCCGGAGGACGACCGGGGCACCGGCGGCCGGATCTCCCTGATCGACACGGCGACGGTCTCGGGCGCGAACTTCGCCGCGACCTGTCTGTTCGTCTCGGCGGGCTTCCTGCTGGTGGTGCCGGTCGCGCTGTTCTGCGGCGACACGGTCGCCTCGGAGGCGAGCTGGTCCTCGCTGCGCTACCTGCTCGCCTCGCCGGTGCCCAGGGCCCGGCTGCTGTGGAGCAAGCTGGTGGTCGCGCTCGGGTTCAGCCTGGCGGCGCTGGTGCTGCTGCCGGTGGTCGCGCTGGCGGCGGGGACCGTCGCCTACGGCTGGGGCCCGCTCCAGCTGCCGACCGGGGGCTCCCTGCCGGCCGCCGACGCGCTGCCGAGGCTCGCGGTCGCCGTCGGCTTCGTCTTCGTCTCCCAGCTGGTCACGGCGGGGCTGGCGTTCTGGCTCTCGACGCGTACGGACGCCCCGCTCGGCGCGGTCGGCGGGGCGGTCGGCCTGACGATCGTGGGCAACGTGCTCGACGCGGTGACCGCGCTCGGTTCGTGGCGCGAGTTCCTGCCCGCGCACTGGCAGTTCGCCTGGGCGGACGCGCTCCAGCCGCAGCTGGAGTGGGCCGGGATGATCAAGGGCTCGGCGGTGTCGGTGGCGTACGCGCTGGTGCTCTTCGCCCTCGCCTTCCGCGGTTTCGCCCGCAAGGACATCGTGTCGTGACGGTCCGGGACACCGCCTCCTGACGGGCGGAATCCGCGGCGCGCGGGCGACTTACGGCCGGAGGCGGACGCGGGGCTCGGCGGGGGCCTCTTCGAGCTCGAGCACCCACAGTTCGTTGGGGCCCTCCCGCAGCACCGGCCCCGGGACGAAGAGCCGGTCCTGCGGGCCCGCCGACCAGTAGCGGCCGAGGTTGAAGCCGTTGACCCAGACGAAACCACGGGTCCAGCCGGGCAGTTCGAGGGCCGCGTCGCCGGGTCCGGTCAGTTCGAGGGTGCCCCGGTAGAGGCCGGGGGCCCCGGGCCGCGCGGCGGGGCCGGACGGCAGGGACCGGACCCGGTCGGCGTCGTCGAAGGCGTCGAGGCGCAGGCCCCGGGCGCTCACCCCGTGCACGTACTGCCGCTCGTGGCGGATGCCGCCCGTGATGCCCTTCGGCTCGCCCAGCCGGGGGCCGTAGTTGACCCGCCCCAGCGACTCCACCCACAGGTCGACCTCCGCCGGGCCGGGCACCGGCTCGGGCAGCGCCCCCTCGTCCTCGGTCAGGATCGCGGCCCGCACCCCGTCCACGTACACGACGGCCCGGTCGCGCAGCCCGTGCACCGCGAGCGGGTAGGGCTGCCGCGGGCCCGGCAGGGTGGCGCGGTAGCGCACCAGGCCCCGGTCCACGCCGAGTTCCTCGAAGGTGGGCGGTGCGCCGGAGGTCCGTTCGGGGCCGCCGAGCGCGGTGAGGACCCGGTCCAGGGAGGTCCACGCGGCCGGCTCCGCCGCCGCGGGGGCGGCCAGGGCGGGCGGCGCGGGCGGGATCTGCGGCAGCGGCTGCACGGCGTACTCCGCGAGCACCTCGCGGAAGGCGTGGAACTTGGCCGTGGGACGGCCCTGTTCGTCGATCGGCGCGTCGTAGTCGTAGGAGGTGACGTCGGGCCGGAGCGGCCCGTCGTGCAGTGCGCCGCCCCGGTTGGCTCCGGCCCAGCCGCCGAAGCTGGTGCCGCCGTGGGCCATGTACAGGTTGACGGAGGCGCCGGCCTCGAGGATCTCGCGCAGGACGGCGGCGGCGTCCGCCGCGTCGCGTCCGGCGTGCCCGGCGCCCCAGTGGTCGAACCAGCCGCACCAGAACTCCATGCACATCAGCGGGCCCTTGGGCCGGTGGCGGCGCAGGGTCTCGAACGCCTCGCCCGCCCGGGAGCCGAAGTTGGCGGTGGCGAGGACTCCGGGCAGGGAGCCGCCGGTGAGCATGTGGTCCTCGGGCCCGTCCGAGGTGAACAGCGGTACGGTCACCCCGCCGGTGCGCAGGGTGTCGGCGAGGTGGCGCAGGTAGTGCCGGTCGGAGCCGTAGGACCCGTATTCGTTCTCCACCTGCACCATGAGGACCGGGCCGCCGCCGGGGGCGTCGCACTGGTGGGGCACGATCTGCGGGAGGAGCTCGGCGAACCACGCGTCGACGTACCGCAGGAACTCCGGATCGCGGGTGCGGATGCGCGGGCCGAGCGGCCCGGTCACCCAGTGCGGCAGGCCGCCGTTCTCCCACTCGGCGCAGATGTACGGGCCGGGCCGGACGACCGCCCACAGGCCCGCCTCGTGCACGGCCCGCAGGAAGCGGCCGACGGCGGCCACGTCGCGGAGGGTGTGCGGGGCGGGCTGATGGAGGTTCCAGGGGACGTACGTCTCCACGCAGTTCAGCCCCATGGCGCGCATCGTCGCCAGCCGGTGGCGCCAGTGCTCCTCGTGGACCCGGAAGTAGTGCAGGGCGCCGGAGAGCAGTCGCACGGGCGTGCCGTCCAGTTCGAAATGGTCTTCGCCTACGCGGAATTCGCTCACGCCCGCCACCTTCGCCCCCTGGCGGCCCGCGGGTCCATGGACAAAGATCGGCTCTGCTTGGACACAGGGACGGGGGGCGCGGGCGGATGTACCACACCTGGATGCGGTACTTCACGCCCGGACCGGTCCACCACCGGCTCGGCCTGGTGTGTCTCGGGGTGGGCCTGCAGTACGGCGTGCTGCCGCCGGTCGGGCCCCGCACCCTGGACCACCACGTGGCGGTGGTGGTGTCGGCGGGCGGGGGCTGGTTCCGGGCCCCGGACGGCAGCCGGCTGCGGGTCACCGCTCCGGCCCTGATCTGGCTGGTCCCGGGCACGGAGCACGAGTACGGCGCCGATCCGGTGACCGGTTGGGACGAGTGCTTCGTCGACTTCACGGGGCCGGCGGCGGCGACGTACACCGAGCTCGGCTACGTCGAACCCCGGCGCCCGGTGGTGCCGCTGGGCGACGCCGGGGGCGCGCGGGCGGTGGTCGCCCGGATCGCGCGGGCCGCGCACCGCGGCAATCCGCTGCTGGAGGTGGAGACGGCCGCCGCCGTCCACGAGCTGCTGGTGGTACTGCGACGGGCGCGCGCCGACACCGCCCCCGACGGCCATCCGGTGCTCCGGGCCCTGGCCCGGGACGCGTTCCTGCCGCTGTCGGTGGCGGAGCACGCGGCGCGGCACCGGATGACGCCGGCCGAGCTGCGGGCGGCGGTCCGGCGCGGTTCGGGCTGCAGCCCGAAGGACTACCTGCTGGGCATCCGGCTCGGCCGGGCGAAGGAGCTGCTGGCGGCGACGGAGCTGCCGGTCGCGGCGGTGGCGCGCCGGGTGGGCTACCAGGACCCGGCGTACTTCTCCCGCCTGTTCACCCGCCGGGTGGGCGTGGCCCCGGTGCGCTTCCGAGAGCAGCAGGGCCGGGCGGTGCCGGGCGGGTGGTCCCGGCAGATCCCGGACCCGTCCCGTCCGCCGATGCTGCGACCGGCGGAGCCGGGCGGTCCGGCGGCCTGAGCCGCGGCAGGTCGCGGGGGCCGGGGTCGGGGTAGCCAGGTCGCGGGCGCGGGGGCGGCAGGTCCCAGGCGTCGAGGTGGGTCCGGGATTCGGGGGTCAGGAGGGCCCGGGCGTCTCCCGGGCGGCCCCGCGCGTGCTCCCCGGCTCCTGCCGGGCCCAGGCCAGGACGGCCGGCGCGGCTTCGTGCAGGGTGGCGAAGTGACGGTGCGACCCCGCGGGCGGTACGGGGCTGTTGACCGACCAGACCGTCATGCCGGCGCGCAGCCCCGACTCGATGCCGGACGGCGCGTCCTCGATCACGAGGCAGTCCTGCGGCGCCACGCCCAAGACGGCGGCGGCGTGGAGGTAGGGGACCGGCGAGGGCTTGCCCTCCGGGACGGCCTCGGCGTCCACGACCAGTGCGGGGTCGGGCAGTCCGGTCCGGGTGAAGCGGCCGCGGACCCGGTGTTCGTAGTTCGAGGTGACGAGGGCCCAGCGGGGTGCGGACCCGGCGCCGAGGGATCCGAGGGCGCCGAGCGCACCGAGGAGCTCCGCCGCGCCCGCGAAGGACGCGTAGCTGCCGGTGCGGACGTCCTCGTCCTCCAGGGCGTGCAGGGCGGCCAGGCAGGCGTGCGGGTCCCGGTCCGGCGCGACGTGGGCGAAGGTCTCCAGCGGCCGGGTGCGCAGTGCGACCGCGTGCACGCCCGCGGGGTCGAGCCCGTGCTGCCGGGCCCAGTCGTGCCAGACCCGCCGCTGGTTGTCCACCGCGTCGATCAGGGTGCCGTCGACGTCGAACAGCACGCGTCTCCCGTTCATGATCCGATCATCTCACCGGGGAACCGCGGGGTTGGCCGCGGGGTCCAAGGGGCAACAGCGTTGGGATGAAGGGGGATCCATGCGGTCCGTACGACTCTCCTGCGCGGCCGGAATCACGGCCGTGCTCCTGCTCGGAACCGCGGCCTGCGGCGGGCCCCTCGGCGGAGGCGGCGAAGACGACGGGGACGGCACGGCCCGGATGCGGGAGGTGGCCCGGGCCTGGGAGGGCTCGGCGGCCGCCCGGACCTGGCGCGAGGGGTACTTCCCGCTGGCGGACCCGGTCCGCCTCCCGTCCGACGCCTTCCGCAGCAGCGAGGACAAACTCGCCTACGGGCGCGGGGACTTCGCCGCCACCATCGCCCTGCCGGAGCCGGGCACCGGGGGCCGGACCGTCCGGTGGGCGGACGGCACCACGCTCGCCGCGGACCCGGTCCCGGCCCGGCAGGCGTACGACCTGCTGGACCACGGCCCCTCGCCGGACGGGCCGCGCTCCCTCACGGTCACCGCGGTCCGGCCCGGCGCGCTGGAGGTGGCCACCAGCCGTGGCCCCGCCCAGGTGCCGGCGTGGTTCTTCACCCTGCGCGGGTACACCGCCCCCCTGACGTACCTCGCGGTCGCGCCCACCGCGCTCCCCGCGCCGCCGCTGAAGTCCGCCGGGGTCGGGGGGAACGGCCTGATGCCGCTGATGTCGCTCGACGCCGTCTCGCCGGACGGCCGTACCCTCAGCCTCACGGCGGGACACGGCGCCTGCGACCGGGGACCGGGCGTCGAGGTGCTGGAAGGCGCCGAGACGGTGGTGCTGCGCGGGTACGTCGTGGGCGCCTCGGACGGACCGTGCACGAGCCAGCTGCTGTCCGCCCCGGTCAAGGTGACGCTGCAACGCCCGCTGGGTGAGCGGGTTCCGCTCGACGCACACGGCGGCGGACCCCTGACGGCACGCCCGGGACCCGGTCCGGGAGCGAGCTGACCTGCCGCTTCGCGGGGGCCGTCGGCGGGGAGCACGGCCGGCCCGGCCGGCCGTGTACGAGAATGGGCCGGGGAGGCTTCCACGAAGAAAGCAGACACACATGGCACGGATGGACCTGCGGCCGCATCAGCGGGAGGCCGTCGATGCCGTGGTGCGCGAGCTGGAGCTGCCCGCGGGAACACCGGGTTCCGGGCGCGGCCTCCGCACGCAGGTGATCATGGCGACGGGCTCCGGCAAGACGCTGGTGGCCGCGCGGTCCGCCGAGGAGCTGCGGGCACGGCGGGTGCTGGTGCTCGTACCGTCGCTCGACCTGCTCACGCAGTCGGCGGCGGCCTGGCGGGCGGCGGGGCGGCACGGGCCGCTGCTGGGGGTGTCCTCGCTGCGCGAGGCCGACGCCGGCTTCCCGAACACGACGGACGCCGGGGAACTGGCCGCGTGGTGCCGGCGTCCGGAGCGGTTCACGGTGTTCGCCACGTACGCCTCGCTCGGCCTCGGCACGATCGAGCGCGCCCACCGGGCGGGGCTGGCGCCGTGGGACCTGATCGTCGTGGACGAGGCGCACCGTACGTCGGGACGGATCGGCAAGGCCTGGGCGGTGGTGCACGACGACGCGCGCATCCCGGCGGCCCGGCGGCTGTACATGACGGCCACGCCCCGGCTGTGGCAGGGGGCCGAGGAGGGCGGTGCCGCGGGGAGCGGCGGCCCGGGCGGCGGCGGGGCCGGTCCCGGCGGCGGGGCCGCGGGCCGGGCGGCCGGCGAGGGCGAGCTCGTCGCCTCGATGGAGGACGACCCGGAGGGTCCCTTCGGCCGGGTCTGCCACCGGCTGACCCTGTCGCAGGCCATCGACCGCGGGATCGTCGCGCCGTACCAGGTGGTGTGCGTGGACGTGACCGACGCGGGCTTCCAGGCGGCGCTGCTGCTGGGGGCGGACGCGCGGTCCGACGCGGTGCGCGGGGCCCGGCTGGCGGCCCTCCAGACGGCCGCGGTGAAGGCCGCGGCCGAGGAGGGGCTGCGCCGCACGCTGGTCTTCCACCACCTGACGAAGGAGGCCGAGGCCTTCGCGGCGGGACTGCCGGAGGTGGCCCGGCGGCTGCACCGCACCGACCGGGCGCGGTACCCGCGCGAGGTGTGGGCGGACTGGCTGTGCGGAGAGCACCGGCCGCTGCACCGGCGGCAGGTGCTGGAGGAGTTCGCGGCCGTCGGGAGGGGCTTCCTCAGCTCGGTGCGGGTGCTCGGCGAGGGCGTGGACACGCGGGCCTGCGATTCGGTGTTCTGGGCCGACCTGCGCGGCTCGATGCCGGACCTGGTGCAGGCCGTGGGGCGGGCGCTGCGGATCCGGCCCGGCGAGGGCAAGGTGGCGTCGCTGGTGGTGCCCGTGCTGCTCGGGCCGGGCGAGAGCCCGGACGCGATGCTGACCTCGCGGGCGTACGGCGATCTGGCGCGGCTGCTGGAGGCGCTGCGGGCGCACGACGCGCGGGTGGTGGAGGCGCTGGCCCAGCCGCAGGCTCCGGGCGCGTACCAGCCGACGGGCCGGGGCAAGGGCGCGGGCGCGCCGGGTCTCAGTGCCCCGGCGCAGCAGCTGCTGAAGTTCTCCGAGCCGCGGGACCCAGCGATGCTGGCGGCCTTCATCAGCCTGCGGATCCTCAGCCCCGAAAGCACGCACTGGAAGCGCGGCTTGACGGCGGCGGGGACTTACGCGCGTCTGGAAGGCGATCTGCGGGTGCCGTTCGGCTTCCGCGCGGGTACGGCGGACGAGGGCTGGCCGGCGCCGCTGAGCGGGTTCCCGCTGGGCCAGTGGATCGCGGACGCACGGCGCGCGCACAAGCGCGGGCAGCTGTCGGCCGAGCGGATCGCGCAGCTGGACGCGCTGGGCATGGTCTGGTCGCACTTCGACGTGGCCTTCGAGGACGGTCTGGCGGCGGCCCGCGGCTGGGCGGCCGAGCACGGGCACCTGCTCGCGCCGGCGGACGCCACCTGGAACGGCTACCCGCTCGGCGTGTGGCTCAAGAACAGCCGGGCCGCGGCCCGGCGGAGCCCCGGGGAGCCGGGGGCGCTGTCCGACGAACGGCGGGAGGCACTGGAGGAGATCGACCCGGCGTGGTGCCCGGGGTGGCCGATCTCCTGGCAGCGCCGGTTCCGGCTGGTGCGGCTGCAGTACGAGTCGAGCGGGCGGGTCCCGCACCGGCCGGGCGAGTGCATGGTCCAGGGCGAGGACCTCGGCGGGTGGGTGCAGTCGCAGCGGCTCGGCTGGGACCGGCTCGCCATGGCCCAGCGGTGGCTGCTGGAGCACGCCCTCGGGCTCGCCCCGGCGACTGCCGCGGAGCGGCCCCGGCCGCGGGTGGCCCACCCGGACAAGTGGGCGGCGAACCTCGCCGCAGCCCGGCAGTTCCGGGAGCGGGAGGGCCACTTGCAGGTGCCGCGCACCCATGTGGAGACCGTCGCCGGTACGGCCTACCGGCTGGGCGCGTGGATCTCCAACGCCCGCAGCAGGGCGGCCCGCCTGTCGCCGGAACGCGTCGCGGACCTGGAGGCGCTCGACATGCGCTGGTCCGATGCGCCGGTTCCCCACCGGTCCTGACCGCTCCTCCGGGCCTGCGGGGCCGCTGCGGCGGGCGGGGGCCGAGGTGGTCAGCGGCCGCCGGAGACGCGCAGGACGGCGCCCGTGGTGTACGAGGCGTCCGGCGAGAGGAGCCAGCCGATCGCCGCGGCCACCTCGGCGGCTGCGCCGGGGCGGCCGAGGGGGATGGCGGCGGCGGCCTTGGCGGGGCGGTCCGGGTCTCCCATCGCCGCGTGCATGCCGGTCTCGATGATGCCGGGGGCGACCGCGTTGACCCGGATGCCGTCCGGGCCGAGTTCCTTGGCGAGGCCGACGGTGAGGGCGTCCGTGGCGGCCTTGGTCGCGGCGTAGTGGACGTAGTCGCCGGGACTGCCGAGGGTGGCTGCGGCCGAGCTCACGTTCACGATGGCGCCGGAGCCGTGTGCCGCCATGTCGCGGGCTGCCCTGCGGCAACACAGCAGGCAACCGAGGAGGTTGACGTCGAGCACGCGGCGCAGGTCCTCGGTACGGGCGTCGGCGAGCCGGCCGAGCGGGCCGGTCACACCGGCGTTGTTGACCAGTCCGGTCACCGGCCCCAGTTCGGCCGCGGCGGTGTCGAAGAGCCGGTCGACATCGGCCTCGTGTGACATGTCACCGCGTACGGTCACACATCGCACTCCGGCCGCACGTACGGCCCGCGCCGTCTCCTCGGCCGCAGTGCGGTCGTGTGCGTATCCGATCGCGAGGTCGTGCCCGGCGGCGGCGAGCCGCAGGCTGGTGGCGGCTCCGATGCCCCGGCTGCCGCCCGTGACGATGGTGATCACGCTGTCTTTCCTCCTCCACCGCTCCCGCCCGTCACGGGTCAGGACGCCAGGGGGAGTCCGTCCGCGAGGCGGAACGCCCCCTGCTCACGCCGGACATAGCCCTCGTGGGTGAGGGTACGCAGCAGGTGGTACGTGGTGGGCAGCGGGATGCCGGTGAGGCGGGAGAGCCGCTTGGCGGTGGTCGCGCCCTCGGCGTGCATCGCCTCCACCAGGCGCAATGCCCTCTGTACTGAACCGATGAGCGTGGGGCAGGTGTCCTTCGTGGTGGGGTCGGTGTCCATCAGTACTCCCCCTGATCGTGAACGAGACAGACCTGGCACGCCGGTTGGACCGGGCCTCATATGCCATCAAAGTCCCCATCGGGCGCTCAGACCAGCTGACTCGCGTAACCCCGACCCTAAGATCATCTAATGCTTGGCGCCCGGAAACGGAAGCTACCGGACACGTCCGGAGGGTTCGAGCCGGAGTGCGTACCGCATCCCGGGGCGGCCGTCGACCGTGACCGTACCGGTGGGCAGGAACCCGCTCCTGCGCAGCACGGCGTCGGATGCCGGGTTGTCCGCGGTCGTCACGGCGGTCAGCTCCGTGAGCCCGTACACCTCGGCGGCGAGCCGGCCGGCCTCGCGCACGGCGGCCTTCGCCAGTCCCCGGCCGGCGGCCGACTGCGCTATGCGGTAGCCCAGTTCGGCCGACCCGTCCTCCATGTCGACCAGGTTGACGCGCCCCAGCACCGGGCCGGTCCCGTCCGCCCCTCCGATCACGACGTGGAACCGGCACGTGCCCTCGTCCTGTTCGGCGAGCAGTGCCCGGTGCCGCTCCTCGAACTCGGCGAAGTAGGCGTCCCCGCGGTCCGGTACGGAGGCGGCGAAGTAGTCGCGGTTCTCGCGCTCGAAGGCGAGGACGGCGGGGGCGTGCTCTGCCGTCAGCCGCCGCAGCACCCAGTCCGCGCTCACCCCGCCCCTCCCAGCAGCCGGTCCACCATCGCGTCGACGAGTTCGTCCGTCGGGTGGGGCTCCAGGATACCGGGGGCCGTCAGGTCGTCGACGATCAGACCGAGCATCGCGAGGTAGAGCAGGACCACTCCGGTACGGTCGCCGGGCAGGCCGTTGCCGAGGTGGAAGGAGATGTTGTCCTCCAGCTCCGCGGCGAGGAACCGCGTGAGCTCGGCGTGGAGTTCGGGCCGGCGCGTGGCCTCCAGCCGCAGTTCGAGCATCGCGATGTGGACGCTGCGCTCGCGCCGCATCCGCTCGATGAGGGCGCGCAGCAGGGTGGCCGTGTCGAGCGGGCCGACGAGTTCGGCGGCGTCGGGCACCAGGCGTTCGCGGGTGCGGTGGAGGACCTGGGCCAGCATCTGGGCCCGGTTGGCGAAGTAGTTGGAGGCCGTGCCCGCGGGCACCCCGGCCTCTGCGTCGACGGCCCGCAGGGTCAGCCCGCGGGAGCCCTCGCGGGCGAGCACCTCGATCGCCCCGTCGAGGAGCGCGGCCCGGCGGGCCGGATTGTGGCGCATGGACGACCTCTCGTGCGGCGGGGGACGGCCGGCGGACGACTGGTGCCACTGCAATTGCAGTGGCACCGTGCACGGTAGCCCATCCTCCGTCACCCCGCCCCTCCCCAGGGCCCGTCACGCGTGACACGCTGCCCGGCATGGAGAGGATCATCGCCGAGCTGGGCGAGGAGCTGGCCGTGCGGATCGCCGACACGGCGGACCGGCTGACGGCGCAGACGCTGGCCGACGACCCGGCGTACGCCGCGCTGCTCACGCACCACGAGCTGCGCCGGCGCATCCACCGCAACCTGCGCCAGGCCCTGGAGGGCATGGTCCAGAGCGCGCGCGGCCTGCCCGTCGAGCTCGCCGACGCGTCGGCGACCGGCACCCTGCGCGCCGAACAGGGCCTGCCGCTCGCCTCCCTGCTGCACACCTACCGGCGCGGCGGCCGGATGCTGTGGCAGACGCTGACCGACGCCGTGACCGCCCACGACAGCGCCGCGCTCCCCCGGCTGCTGCCCGCCGCCGCGGTGCTGTGGGACGTACTGGAGCAGATGACGGACGCGGTCGCCGAGGCGTACCGGCACACCGAGGCCGCGCGCAGCGCCCGCGACCAGGAGCGCCGGCACGCCCTGCTCGACGCGCTCCTCGACGGCACGGGCACCGCGACCGGGCTGGTCTCGGAGGCGGCCGCGCAGCTGGGGCTGGCCGAGCGCGGACGGTTCGCGGTGATCGTGCTGCGCTCCGAAGACGACGGCCCGCCGGTGCCCGCCCCGGTGCCCGCTGAGGGCTGCGGTCCCCGGGTGCTGTGGCGGATGCGGGCCGATGCCGAAGTGGGGCTGGTCGACCTGGGCGGGTACGGGCCGGATTCCGTACGGGACCTCCTCGCGCGGGCCGGGGCCCGCGCCGGGGTGAGTCCGGTGGTCGGCTCCCCCACCGAGCTGGCGCGGGCCCGCTGGCTCGCCGAGCTGGCCCTGCGCACGCTGGGCCCGGGCAGCGGGCCGGCTGCCCCGGGCGCCCCGCGCACGGCGTTCCTCGACGAGCGGCTGCCGGCCGCGCTGGTGGCCGCCCAGGGGGACCTGGCGCGGCGGCTGCGGACGGTCGTGCTCGGTCCGGTGCTCGCGCTCCAGCCCGAGGACTGCCGGGTCCTGCTGACGACCCTGGGCACCTGGCTGGCCGCGCAGGGTTCGTCGACCGCCGCGGCCCGGCGGCTGTTCTGCCACCGCAACACGGTCTCCAACCGGCTGCGGCGGCTGGAGCAGCTCACCGGCCGCTCACTCGCGGACCCCGCGCACGTGGTGGAGCTCTCGCTCGCCCACGCGGCGGTCGTCCTGCTGGCGCCCGAAGGGCGGATGGTTGACTAGGCCCATGAGTGAGCTGTTCATCAAGATCTGCGGGCTGAAGACCGAGCGGGACGTGGACACGGCCGTGGAGGCCGGCGCGGACGCCGTCGGCTTCGTCTTCGCCGCCAGCCCCCGCCTGGTCGACGCCGCCACCGCGCGCCGACTGGCCGCGCGGGTCCCGGAGAACGTGCTGACCGTCGGGGTGTTCCGCGGGCAGTCCCTGGCGGAGGTGCGTGCGCTCACCGAGGAGAGCGGCGTACGGGGAGTACAGCTCCACGGCGACGAGGGGCCGGAGTACTACGCCGCCCTGCGGCAGGAGGGCCGGACCCTGCTGCGGGCGACCGCCACCGCCGGGGAGCCGCTGCGCTGCGGGGAGTTCGGCGAGGACCTGCTGCTGATCGACGCGCCCGACCCCGGTTCCGGCAAGCCGTGGAACTGGGCCTCCACCGACTTCACCGCCCCCGAGGGCCGCTGGCTCCTCGCGGGCGGGCTGACCGTGGACAGCGTCGGCCGGGCCGTCCGTACCGTCTCGCCGTGGGGCGTGGACGTGTCCAGCGGTGTCGAGAGCACGCGGGGATTCAAGGACCCCGAACTGATCAAGGCCTTCATCACGGCGGCCCGCGCGGCCCGCTGACGGCCGTACGCGCACCGCCTGCGCCGCTCGCCCACAGCGAACGGCCTGCGCCGGGAACGGGGCCCAGGTTGGGGGCTGAAAGGGGCTGCCAGGGTACACGCCGTCCCCCCCCCCCGTATAATCCCGTTGCTCG
>NZ_JBVJWO010000008.1:10806-106580 GCF_055602345.1 Streptomyces sp. NPDC037401 | reverse complement strand
CTACATAGCTGTTTCGCGAGGTGCTGGTACCCCCCTGCTTACCCCTTCCCCCAAAACCACCCCGTCCTCCCCCCCCCCCCCCCCCCCCCCCCCCCCCCCCCCCCCCCCAGGCCCGACCCGGCCCCACGTCACGGCGCCACCCGGCTACCGCCGTCCGGGACGGGGGCCGTGACGTGCACCCGCACCGGGGCGCGGACGGTGGGATCCGGGCCGCTCACCCCGTCGCCGTCACCCCCTCGCCCGCGGCACGGCCCGGCTGCCGCGGCACGGCGGGCGGGGTGCCCGCGCGCAGCGCCCAGGCGCACAGGACGCCCAGCAGTACCAGCGCCGCCCAGGTCAGGGACGCCGCGTCGGCGGCCCGGGCGGTGTCCAGTGCCGCGCCCGTCAGGAGGTTCCCCAGCGTGATCCCCACCCCGCACACGGTGTTGTACAGCCCGTAGTGGGTGGCGACGAGGCGTTCCCCGGCATGTCTGACGACGGTGTCCATCTCGAAGGGGTACGCCGCCATCGTTCCCAGCGCCAGCAGCAGCGCGGAGACCGCGGCCGGCCCCGCGGCCAGTGCCCAGCGGGCCGGGCCGGGGCCGGGCAGCGGTACCGCGGCGGCCGCCAGCATCGGGAGGAACGCCGCCGCCATGCACAGCAGGCCCCCGGCCATCGCCCGGTCCGGCCGCAGCCGCCGCCGGCACCAGGCGGTGACCCGCGTCTGGAAGAGGACCGTGCTCAGCCCGGACACCACGAAGAGCAGCGCGGTCGCCACCGTCCCCGCCGTGCCCGGACCGGCCACGCGCCTGGCCTCCAGCGGCAGCGCCAGGTAGACCTGGAAGGTCAGCACGTACGACCCGCTCATCGCCGCCGCGAACAGCAGGAACCGCCGGTTGGCCAGGATGCCCCGCCATTCGGACAGCACCCCGGGCCGGGGCCCCGGCCCGGTCTCCCCCCGCCGTGCGGGCAGGACCCGCACCTGAACCACGCCCAGGACGGCGAACACGGCCGCGGCCACCACGCAGGTGAGGCGGAAGCCCACCCCCACGAGCAGCATCCCGACGAGCGGTCCGAGCAGGATCCCCGCCTGGTAGAAGACGTTGAACAGGGCGAACGCCTCGACGCGCCGCTCCCCCGCGTCCTGTGCGAGGTAGGCGCGCACGGCCGGGTTGAACAGCGCCCCGGCGAACCCGGTGGCGGCGGAGGCCGCGATCAGCGCGGGCACCGAGTCGACCAGCCCGAGCGTGGCGAAGCCGGCGGTGCGCAGCAGCAGCCCCGCGACGATCAGCGGTTTGTACCCCAGCCGGTCGGCCAGCGTGCCGCCGATCAGGAACATGCCCTGCTGGCTGAAGTTGCGTACGCCGAGGACGAGTCCGACCAGCCAGCCCGCCAGCCCGAGCCCGCCGGAGAGGTGCTGGGCGAGGTACGGCATCAGCATGTAGAAGCCGAGGTTGATCGAGAACTGGTTGACCAGCAGCAGCTGCACGCTGCGGTCGTACGAGCGGACCTGGGCGAGCAGCCCGGTCACCGCGGGCCACCGCCCGCCGTGACCGGGTCGACCACGCGGGCGCAGCGGGTCCAGCGGGTGACCTCGCGCTCGCCGGGGTGGGCGAGTTCGTCCGGTCCCTCGGCCGGCACCCGGTCCAGCAGGCCGTGGCGGGCGCAGTACGCGTCGTCGTAGACGGACTCCAGGTACCGCTGCGGGCCGTCGGGGAAGATCGCCGCGATCCGGGTGCCGCGCGGCTGGGTGCGGGTGAGCCAGCCGGCGACCAGCGCGACGGCTCCGACGCTCCAGCCGCCGGTGGCGTAGTGCGAGGAGGCCAGTCGGCGGCAGGCCCAGACGGCCTCGGCGGGCGCCACCCAGTGCACCTCGCTGAAGCTGGGATAGGCAACGTTGCGCGGGTGGATGCTGGAGCCGAGGCCGCGCATCAGACGGGTGCGGGCGGGCTGGCCGAAGATCGTCGAGCCGATGGTGTCCACGCCGACGAGCCGCAGCCCGGGCTGGATCCGGTTCAGTACGCGGGAGACGCCCGCGGAGTGTCCGCCGGTGCCCACGCTGCACACGAGGATGTCGAGGTGGCCGAGCTGCCCGGCGAGCTCGAGGGCGAGCGGGGCGTACGCGGCGACGTTGTCGGGGTTGCCGTACTGGTCGGGGCACCAGGCTCCTGGCTCGCGGGCGAGGAGTTCGGCGACCCGGTCCCGGCGGGCCTGCTGCCAGCCGCCGCGGGGGTGGGGTTCGCGGACGGTGTCGACGCGGGCGCCGTAGGCGGTGAGCAGCCGGACCATGGAGGGTTCGAGCCCGGGGTCGGTGACCAGGGTCACGGGGTGTCCGTAGACGAGCCCGGCGAGGGCGAGCCCGAGGCCGAGGGTGCCGCTGGTCGACTCCACGATGGTGCGGCCGGGCCTCAGTTCCCCGCGGGTGCGGGCCCGTTCGACCATGTGCAGGCCGGGACGGTCCTTGATGCCACCGGGGTTGAAGCCTTCGAGTTTGGCCCAGAAGCCGCGGTCGGGGCCGGTGAAGGGCTGCGAGACGCGCAGCACGGGGGTGTTGCCGACCAGCCCGGCGAGGCCGGTGGCGGCCGCGAGCGCGGTCCCCTGGCCCAGGACGGGCAGGGGGACGGGCGCCTGGATCTGCCCGGAGGCGTGCAGGGGGGCGTGCACGGGGGTGTGTGCCGTGTGGTCCGTCGGTGAGTGCATGGGTTCGTTCGCCCTCGGTTCGGGTGCGGAAGCGGTACGACGGCTGCATGCGGGCAGGGCAGGGCACGCGGCATGTCCGGCCGGCCGCCGGGGCGGCGGGGCATGGCGGAGGCCGCCTCCGTGGCGGGGGCGGGGATCCGGGTACGCGAGTGGCCCTGCTGCCGGGCTTCCTAAAGACGCAGCACGGCCGACTGGGCCGCGTGCGGTATCGGCACGACGAAGCCGCCGACGGCCGCGGGCACGTGGGAGAGGGGGGCGGTCGGCGCCGCGCCGTCGCGGCACCCGGAGCCGAGGACGGAAGGGGCCGGCAGGGCCAGCACCGGGCCGGGCTGGGGCTGCGCCAGGACGCAGGCCTCCGGCGCGTACGCGGACCCGTGCCCGCCGTGATGCCCGCCGTGGTGGCCACCACGGCGGCCACCCGGGTGCCCGTCGTGTCCGCCCGCGCCGGCATGGCGCCCGGCAGGCAGCGCGGCGATGAGCCCGGCGGGCACGGCAGCAGGCATCACGGCGGGCAATTCGGCGCCGCGCCTCGCGTGGTCGCCGCGCACGCCCTGCTGCCCGGCCGGGACGGCGGCCGGGGCAACGAGATGGGCGGCGGCGGCATCGGGGACGGCCGCGTGGGTGAACAGCAGCCCGAGGAGCGCCAGTCCGGCCACGGCCAGCATCCGCAGGGCGGCCGCCGCACGGCCGCCCTGCGTGCCGGAACGCGGTCCGTCCGTCATCACGCCGTGATCCTAACCCCGGGCGCGGCCTGGGCAGTTGGGTACCGGTGGCCCGTACGGCCGAAACTCATCGCCCTTCCCGCCTGCTACGGACGCGCCGATTCGAGCCGGTAGGGCACGTCGATCACGGCGACTCCCGGGGTGAACAGCAACCGGGCCTTGAGCCGCAGCGCGTTCTGGTTGTGCAGGGGCTGCTCCCACCAATGGCCGACGATGTACTCGGGGATGACCACCGAGACCACGCCCGCGGGGTCCTCGGCCGCCCGCTGCTGGACGTACACGAGGACCGGGCCGACGACCTCGCGGTACGGCGAGTGCAGGATCGTCAGCGGCACGCCGAGGTCGTGGGAGTCCCATTCCGCGCGCAGTCGGCCGGCGTCCTCCTCGGCAGCGGCGACGGTGAGCGCGGTGAGGGTGTCGGGCCGCAGGGCCTGCGCGAAGCCGATGGCCTTGAGGGTGGGCGCGTGGACCGCCGCGACCAGGACGACGACGTGGTGCCGGGCGGGGGTCTTCGGCTTTGCTCCGGGTGCGAGGGCGACCTGCCGGGACACCCGGTCGTAGTGCCGGCGGACGCCCTTCATGCCGAGGAAGAGCAGCGGCATGGCGACGACGACCAGCCAGGCGCCGTGGGTGAACTTGGTGATGAGGACGATGACCAGGACCACGGACGTCATGACCGCGCCGACGGCGTTGATGATCCGGCGGCGGTGGATGTGCACGCGTTCGGCGGCCGGGGTCGCCGGGTCGGCGAGCTCCCGGCCCCAGTGCCGGACCATGCCCGACTGGGAGAGGGTGAAGGAGACGAAGACGCCGATGATGTAGAGCTGGATGAGGCGGGTCAGTTCGGCGTCGAAGGCGATGATCAGGGCGATGGCGGCGAGGGCGAGCAGCACGATGCCGTTGGAGTAGACGAGCCGGTCGCCGCGGTTGTAGAGCTGGCGCGGCGCGTACCTGTCCCGGGCGAGGATGGAGGCGAGCATCGGGAAGCCGTTGAACGCGGTGTTCGCGGCCAGGATCAGGACTCCGGCGGTGACGGCCTGGAGCAGGTAGAAGAGGAAGTGGAGGTCGCCGAACGTCGCCCGGCCGATCTGGGCCAGGGCGGTGGAGGTCGGGGTGCCGGGCGCGAGGCCCAGTTCCGTCGGGTCCGCCGCCACGTGGACCTTGTAGATCATGGCGAGGGCGGTGATGCCAGTGAACATGGTGACCGACAGCAGCCCCATCAGGGCCAGGGTGGTGGCGGCGTTGCGGCTCTTGGGCTTCTTGAACGCCGGGACGCCGTTGCTGATCGCCTCGACCCCGGTCAGGGCCGTGCAGCCGGAGGCGAAGGCGCGCAGGGCGAGGAACACCACGGCGATGCCGGTGTAGGTACCGGTCGCGGTGATCGGCAGCTCGGCGGATTCGGCTCGGATGGTCTCGCCGGCGGCGAGGCGGACCGCGGCGAAGGCGAACATCACGTAGATGACGAGGACGAAGCCGTAGGTGGGGATGGCGAAGATGCGGCCGGACTCGCGCAGGCCGCGCAGGTTCATGACGGTGAGCAGCACCACGAAGCCGATGGACAGGGCGACTTGGTGGTCGTGCAGGGAGGGGATCGCCGAGGTGATGGCTGCCACGCCGGAGACCACGGAGACGGCGACCGTGAGCACGTAGTCGACGAGGAGGGCGCTGGCGGCGGTGAGGGCCGCGCCCGGGCCGAGGTTCTCGGAGCTGACGACGTACGCACCGCCGCCGCCCGGGTAGGCGTGGCAGGTCTGCCGGTACGAGGCGACCACGACGACGAGCAGGAAGACGATGGCGGCGGCGGCGTACCAGGCCAGGTGCAGCAGGGCGACCCCGCCGAGAGCGAGGATGAGCAGGATCTCCTCGGTCGCGTACGCCACGGAGGAGAGCGGGTCGCTGCAGAAGATCGGCAGCGCGATCCGCTTGGGCAGCAGCGTCTCGCCCAGGCGCGCCGTGTCGAGCGGCTCACCGACCAGTACGCGCTTCGGATTGATACGCCTCATTTGGGCATGATCGATGCATTGGGAAGGTTTGCCCGGTTGTGACACACGGACGGGCGGGCACCCGCGTCACCGCATCCGGGCGGCCGCACTGCGGATCGCCTCGCGGATGCGGACGTACGTACCGCACCGGCAGATGTTGGCGATCGCGTCGAGGTCGGCGTCCGTGGGCTCGCTGGTCCGTTTGAGCAGGGCGACGGCGGCCATGATCTGGCCGGGCTGGCAGAAGCCGCACTGCGCCACGTCCTGCTCCAGCCACGCCTCCTGCACCGGGTGCAGGGTGTCGCCGTCCGCGAGCCCCTCGATCGTGGTCACCTCCCGCCCCGCCACCTGGGCGACCGGGACCACGCACGGCCGGATGTCCGCCCCGTCCAGGTGGCTGGTGCAGGCCTTGCAGACGTCGACCCCGCAGCCGTACTTGGGGCCGCGGATGCCGAGGAGGTCCCGCAGCACCCACAGCAGCGGCAGATCGTCGGGGGCGTCGACCGTGACGCTCTGCCCGTTGACGGTGAAGGTGTGCGAGGGCACGGCGGAACTCCTGGCTAGCGGGGGTAGGGGGTGAAGTCGACGTCGAAGTCGAGGGGGAAGCTGCGCGGCTTCGTCCCCGTGGCGCGTGCGTAGGCGTTGGCGATGGCACCGACCGCGGCGGGCACGCCCAGCTCGCCCGCGCCGCCCGGCTCGCCCGTCGCGGGCATCACGAAGATCCGCACGTCCGTCGGGGTGTCGCGCTGGCGGGCGTACCGGAACTGGCTGTAACTGCCCTCCAGCGGAAGACCCTTGTCGATGTGCAGACCGGCCCGGAGTGTGGTGGAGATGGCGTCCGTCAGTCCGCCGAGCAGCTGCGCCTCCAGACCGCGGGGGTTGACGGGGCGGCCGACATCGGCGGCGATGACGGCCTTGGTGACGCGCACGTGCTCCGGGTCGCGGGTGTCGATCTCCACCAGACAGGCCGTACGGGACTCGTACTCCTCGTGGAAGCCGACGCCCTGCGCCACGCCGGCCGGCAGCTCCCGGCCCCACTCCCCCTCGGCGGCCACCTTGTCCAGGACGGCCCGCTGGGCGGCGTTCTTGAGGAAGGTGCGCCGGAAAGCGACGGGGTCCTTGCCGAGCCGCCGCGCGAGCTCGTCGACCACGATCTCCTCGGCACCGCGGGTGTTGGCGGAGTACACCGAGCGCCAGGAGCCGGTGGGGATGCCCATCGGGACCTCGGCGAGCGCCTGGGTGGTGAGCCCGAAGTGGTAGGGGGACTTCACCGTGGTCAGGAACAGGGTCTGGGCGAGGGTGGCGTTGCCGATGCCCAGGGGCAGGTTCGCGGCCGTGGCGGTGAGCATCTCCCCCAGGCCGTGCCGGAAGTCCGTCTCGGCGGCGGCGACCCGGTGTTCGAAGGAGAGGACCTCGCCGAGCGCGTACGTGGCGCGGATCCGGTGGTGGGTCGCGGGGCGCATCCGGCCGTGCCGGGTGTCGTCCACCCGGGTCCACATCAGCCGGACCGGGCGGCGGCAGGCCTGCGACACCCGGGCGGCCTCCAGGGCCGCGTCGAAGAACAGCCGGCGTCCGAAGGAGCCGCCGGACTGGACCACGTGCACGGTCACCTTGTGCGCGGGCAGGCCGAGTTCGGCGGCGATCGTCTGCTGGGCGACGATGGGCGACTTCAGCCCGGACCAGATCTCGGCCCGGTCCGCGCGCACGTCGGCGACGGCGCAGTTGGTCTCCAGCGGGGCGTGGCTGACGAAGGCGAAGTCGAACTCCGCGTCGACGTACGGCGTGAGCAGCGGGGGGACCAGCAGCGGCGGGGTCGCGGCCCGCAGCCGGGCGCGGATGCCGACGTCGGAGAGGGCGTCGGCGGGGCCCGGCCCCCACTCGACCTGGAGGGCGGCACGGGCATCGAGGGCCTGCCCGAACGTCTCCGCGACCACGGCGACGCCCGTCTCGACGGTCACCACGTGCAGGACCCCGGGCATCGCCTCGACGGCGGCCCGGTTGGCGACGGACCGCACGGAGCCGCCGAAGGTCGGCGGGCGGCGCACCACACAGGGCTTGGCCCCGGGGACGTCGAGGTCCAGGGTGTACTGCTGACGGCCGGTCACCATCGCGCGGGCGTCGATGCGGTTCACGGGCCGGCCGACGAGGGCGTGCCGGGAGGCGGGCTTCGGGCTCGCGGGGAGCACCACCAGGCCCGGGTCGGCGGCAGCCTGCGCGAGGCTGCCGTATCCGGCGGTGCGGCCGTCCGGGGCGTGGACGGCGCCGTCGCGCGTGGTCAGCTTGGACGCGGGCAGCGACCAGGTGCGCGCGGCGGCCGCCACCAGCCTGGCCCGCGCCGCTGCGGCGGTGTGCCGGACCGGCCCGTAGAGCGAGCGGATGGCGTTGGAACTGCCCGTGAGCTGGTTGAAGAGCAGTTCGGGCCGAGCGTCCTCCAGCGCGATGTTCACCGACGTCAGCGGGGTGTCCAGCTCCTCGGCGACGAGCATCGCCACGGCAGTGGTCAGGCCCTGGCCGACCTCGGCGCGCGGCAGCCGGAAGTGGACCGAGCCGTCGGTCTCGACCCGCAGGACCAGCAGGTGCGCGGTGGGCGCGCCGGCAAGGATGAAGAGGTCCCCGAGGTCGACGAGGTCCGCGGGGGCGGGCAGGCTGGGCACGACCGCGTGCGCGGACTGCGGGGCGAGGGCGTCGACGCCGAGCCGGGTCGCCACGGCCAGCGTGGGCGCGGCGATCAGCCCCGTGAGGAACGTACGCCGGTCCGTGCCGCGGCCCCCGCCCGGACTCTGACTCTGCGCTGCCATGGCCCAGCCCCAACCCGCCTGCCGTCCGGGGCCGCTCCCCGGTTGATTACCGGCACGTAGAGTAGCGATCACCGGCCGACGGCGGAAGCCTCGGGGTTCCCGCCGGGTCGACCGGCCGTTTTCCGGCCGCACGGACGAGCGGTTACGGGGTCGTTCCCGGGCACTCGAGCCCCCGTCGCACAGTTCGGCCGTACGCTCGATGCCCGCGGTCCGCAACGTCGCTTTCAGGCCGTTCGCCCCGCAGGCCGATCCGACCTCCGGTCACGCGTACCGCCTGCCCCAGGCGCCCGTCCGCGGCGGCGACGCGGCGCACGTCCTGAAGCAATCGTTCCGGCAACTGACCGAAAACGTTCGCACAAGCCAAGGGCGCCGGAAGGCCGTAGACATATGCCAGAAGCAACCCCGTAACGGATGTTGCCAAAGCCCTTACGGGCCCTCGCGCCCTGTGCCACAGTCGTAACCGGCCTTCCATCAGTCCTGGCCGTGCCACGCCTGTATCGGAGTTCCCCATGTCCTCCCACCCGTTCGCGGACCGCCCCGCGCAACCACCCGAGCCCGGGTCGGTGGACGCGCTGATCTCGCAGACCCGGCGGCTGCGCGGCGACGTGGACGCGGTCCGGCGCGACACGGTCGTGGACGACGACGACGCCCAGGGCCGCTGGCACCGCGCACTGTGCGATCTGGCCGTCCACCACCTCGACGACCTGGGCGAGCACTTGGGACAGCTCAAGGAAGGCCTGCCGCCCGCTCCCGAGGTGCTGGAGCCGGCCCCGCAGCCCGCGCCGGAGCCCGAGATCCCCGCGGGACGGGTCGGAAGCGCCGAGTGGAACCTCCTCACGGACGAGGTGAGCTGGTCCGACGAGCTCTACCAGATCTTCGGCCGCTCCCCGGAGACCGGCCCGCTCTCCCTCGACGAACTGGGCTCCACCCTGTTCGCGGACGACCAGCCGCTGCTGACCGCGATGGTCACGGACTGCCTGGTGGACGGCAAACCCATCGACGGCGAGTTCCGCATCGTCCGGACCGACGGCCGCATCCGCACCCTGCACATGCGCGGCGAACCCACCCTCGACGCCGACGGCTGCACGGCCTCGATGTGGGCCGTCCTCCGCGACGTCAGCGAACTGCGCCGCAGCGAGCAGACGGTACGCGAGAGCCACGACTCCCTCCAGCAACGCAGGCAGATCGCCCGGACCCGGCACCGGCTCGCGGTCGAGCTGCAGGAAGCAGTACTGCCCTCCTGGCGCGGCTCACTGCGGTTCCCGCACGGCAGTACGGGCGGGCTCGACCTGGCCGCCCACTACCTGCCCTCCGCCACCAGCGCACTGATCGGCGGAGACTGGTACGACGCGCTCCAACTCCCCGACGGCAGCTCGATGCTGACGGTCGGCGACCTCACCGGGCACGGAGTCACCGCCACCTCGGGCATGGCCATGATGCTCGGCGCCCTGCGCGGCATGGCCATGGCGGGCATCGCACCCGGCCCGCTGATGGGCTGGCTCAACCACCTCCTGGAAGCGTCCGTCCAGCCCGCCCTGGGCAGCGCGGTGTGCTGCCGGTTCGACCCCGCGACCCGCACCCTGTCCTGGGCACAGGCCGGCCACCCCGCACCCCTGCTGTTCCGCGGAGGCACGGGGCGGGCGCTGGTACCGCCGGACGGCGTGCTGCTCGGCGCCACCTCGGGTGCCGTGTACGGGCAGGCCGAGGAGCGCCTCGAAGCCGGCGACGTCCTGGTGCTGCACACCGATGGGCTGGCGCCCCGCAGCATCGAGTTCGAGCTGACCGGCGGGGCCGCGCGGCTGCTGGCCCTGGCGCCCCGGTTCACCGGGGCGCGGTCCGCCCAGGACAGCCTCCGCATGATCGTGGAGGAGTTCGACGGAACCGACCGCGAGGACGACGCGTGCGTGCTGGTCGCACGCGTGGGCGGCTGAAACCCCCTGCCGGTACTGCACCGCCCCCTGCGTAACCGCCCCCTCGCCGGACCGCGCGCGGCCGAGTTCCCTGCGTTCGGATCGCTCTCAGAAGTCAGAGCACTCGCAGTTCACGGTGGTCGGAGCGCTCGGAGCCCTCGGAGCGTGCTCAGATCTCCGTGCCGCGCGGCTTGCGCGTCGGCCCCTTCGGCAGGGCCATCTTGATCTCCTCGCGCAGGTCCTCGATCTTCGCGTACCCCGCGTACTGGCCGGTCAGCCGGTACATCTCCCGCAGCCGGTCCCAGGTCCGGTGCGAGGAGGTCTCCCCCATGGAGACCAGCGCGAGGCGCGCGTACCGGTCGGCCTGCTCGGGATCGTCGGCGATGAAGCAGGCCGAGGCCATCGAGATGTAGTCGAAGATCTGCGAGCGCTGGTGGCCGTCGGCGCGCAGCCGCAGCGCCTCCTTGGCGTGTCGCTGGGCGATCGCCGCGGCGGAGGGGTCGTGGTCGGCGAGGGTACGGAAGGCCAGGGCCTGCATGCCGTGCATGTCGGCGTCGTCGAAGTGCTGCATCCAACTGGGCGGCGGCACATCGGTCTTGTCGGACACGAACAGGTCCTCGGCCTCGCCGAGGGTGCGCCGCATGGCCTGGCCCTTGCCCATCGCGGCCTGCGCCCAGGCCTCGATGGTGTGGAGCATGGCGCGGGTGCGCGGCAGGGTCTCCTCCCCGGAGCCGGACTGGGCGAGCTCCATCAGGTCCAGGGCCTCGTGCGGCTTGCCCAGGTGCACCATCTGGCGTGCGGCCCGGGAGAGCGCCTCTCCGGCCCGCGGGCGGTCGCCGCCCTCGCGGGCTGCGTGCGCGGCGATGACGAAGTACTTCTGGGCGGTCGGTTCGAGCCCCACGTCGTGGGACATCCAGCCGGCGAGCACGGCCAGGTTGGCCGCGACGCCCCACAGGCGGCGCTGGAGGTGGTCGGGGTGACGGTAGGCCAGCATTCCGCCGACCTCGTTCAGCTGGCCGACGACGGCCTTCCGCTGGAGGCCTCCGCCCCGGGAGGCGTCCCAGGCGCGGAAGACCTCGACGGACCGTTCGAGGGCGTCGATCTCCTGGCCTCCGATGGGGGCCGCCTCGTACCGGTCGTAGCCCGCGGGGTCGGCGTGGAGGGTGTTGTCGTAGCGGGGAGCGTCCAACGAGAGGGCCGGGTCGGCGTGCAGCCAGTCGTGCATGGCGCTGCTGAGTGCCGAGCCGGCGGTGAGCGCGGCGCCCGCGCCCATCAGTCCGCGTCGGTTGAGCATGAGGTCCATTCCCGTGAATTCGGTGAGGACCGCAGCCGTCCGTTCCGGCGCCCAGGGCAGCCCGTCGGGGTTTTCCTTCGCCCCCTGCGACTGCTTTCTGGTGGCGCGCCGTTGCCGTACGAACCCGAGGTCCTCGATGGTCACGACACGGCCGAGTCGCTCGGTGAACAGGGCGGCCAGCACCGTCGGCACCGGTTCGCGCGGGGTCTCCCCCATGTCGATCCAGCGCCGCACCCTCGAGGTGTCGGTGGCCAGCTGGTGGTGGCCCATGGCCGCCGCCTGCCGGTTGACCAGCCTCGCGAGTTCGCCCTTGGACCAGCCGGCCAGGCCGAACAGGTCGTTCAGGCGGGTGTTGGGTCCTCTGCTCACGTCAAGCCCCCAGGTTCTCGGCTGTGTTGACAGTAACCCGCCGTCAGATGCCGAGCGACTATTCGCCAGGGTTCGCCAGGGGGAGCCATGTGGTCCGCCACCCTCGGGGGGGTGTCAGGTAGGAATGCGCCTCCCCGACCCGGTCGCCGACCGGGAGCGGACCGGCACTCCCCAGGGTGTCCGCTCCGTTCTGAACCCGTTCGGAACGGTCCGGGACGGGAAGGCGTACGCAACTCGTCGGCGCACGAAGGGATCCGTATCCGTCATGTACGCAGCATCGTCCTCCGTGTCCGCGCCCGTACGGCCGTACCGCACCTTCCAGGCGGGTGGCGGCCCCTACCTCGAGCCGGGTCGCGGCCCGGTGCCGGCGCAAGGCGCCGCACGGGCCCGTCGCGCCCCGGGGACCGGGACCCAGCCGCTCAGTGGAAGACTCGACCTGTCCGGTCCCCAGGGCGCGCAACTGCGCTCGGCACTCGCCTCGGTGCACCGGATCTGTCCCGAGTTCGCACCCGTCCAGGTGCTGCGGCGCAGCGGGCGCTCGGTGCTCCTGGTCGGCACGACCGGACGGACGACCGCCGTCGCCAAGGTTTTACTGGACCACTCACCCGCGTGGGCCGAGCGGTACCGGCATGAAATAAGTGCATACCGGGCGTTCGTCCGGCACCGGCCGCCGGTCCGGGTTCCGCGGCTCATCGCCGCCGACCCCGAGAACTGCACGCTGGTGGTGGAGCGGATGGCCGGACGCGTGGCGGCCCTTCAGCGGCATCCGGTGGAGGCGCCGCCCCGGGCGGACGTACGGGCCGCCCTGGGGGCGGTGTGCCGGGTCAACCAGTGGCGCCCGCCGGCCGAGCTCTTCGGCCGCCCCCTCGACTACGCCTCCCGGATCTCCCGGTACCACGAGCTCGGTCTGCTGACCGACCGGGACCTGGGCGATCTGCAGAAGCTGCTGCACGGGCTGGCGCTGGCGGGCGGGAAGCAGCCCGGCGGACAGTGGCAGTTCAACCACGGCGACGCGCTGCTGTCGAACCTGCTCCTGTCCCCCGCGGGGCCGGTGCTGCTCGACTGGGAGCACGCAGGCTGGTACCTCCCCGGATACGACCTGGCGACGCTGTGGACGGTCCTGGGGGACGCTCCGGCCGCGCGCCGCCAGATCAGCCAGCTGGCACAGTCCGCCGGCCCGGTGGCGCGGGACGCCTTCCTGGTCAACCTGATGCTGGTGCTGACCCGGGAGATCCGGACGTACGAACTCGCCGTGCAGCGTTCGATGCAGGCCGGGGTGCCGGTCCTGCCGGGTGCCCTCGCGGGCGGTCCGGTGCACTCCGGCGAGGAGCAGCGGCTACTGCTGCGGCGGCTGCACGACGACTGCGGGATGGCGCGCCGCGCGGTCCGCGCAGCGGTGGGCACGCGGTAGCCCGACCGGACACTCCCGGCGGCCCGGGAGGACCGAAATCCCGTGGTGCGGGCACACACTGCCTGTACCACGGGATTTTCCGCGTCCGGGGAGCAGTGCGCGTGCCTTGACTTCACATGATCCCGCGAAGACCTTCTGACCCAGCATCAGACCGCCTGGTGTCCGCCGCCGCACCGCGCCCCTCCCACCCCGCTGGAGCCTGCCCATGTCCGCAAGCGCCTCACCGTCCCTCCCCTCCCGTCGCACCGTCCTCGCCGGCGCCGGTGCCGGGGCCCTCGCGGCCGGGCTCCCGGCCGCCGCCGCACGCGCCGACGACGGCCCGCTCCTCGGCACGTACGACGTCGTCGTGGTCGGGTCCGGCGCGGCCGGGATGACGGCCGCCCTCACCGCCGCCCGGCGCGGTCTGAGCTGTGTGGTGGTCGAGAAGGCCCCGACGTTCGGCGGGTCGGCCGCGCGGTCCGGCGCCGGTATCTGGCTGCCCAACAACAGCGTGATCCTGGCCGCGGGGGTGCAGGACACCCCGGAGAAGGCGTCCCGCTACCTGGCGGCCGTGGTCGGCCCCGAGGTGCCCGCGGCCCGCCGGGAGGCCTTCCTGGCCAACGGGCCGCGGATGCTGGACTTCGTGATGGCCTCCAGTCCGCTGCGGTTCCGGTTCATGGACGGCTACAGCGACTACTACCCGAACCTGCCGGGCGGGCTGCCCGGCGGCCGGTCCATCGAGCCGGACCAGCTGGACGGGAACGTCCTGGGCGCCGAACTGGCCCGGCTGAACCCGGCGTACATGCAGGTGCCCGCCGGCATGGTGGTGTTCAGCCAGGACTACAAGTGGCTGACGCTGGCCGCGGTGAACGCCAAGGGCCTGGCCGTGTCCACGGAGTGCCTGGCGCGCGGCACGAAGGCCGCCCTGTGCGGCGAGAAGCCGCTGACGATGGGACAGGCGCTGGCGGGCGGGCTGCGCGCCGGTCTGATGCGGGCGGGGGTGCAGGTCTGGCACGACACGCCGCTGGTGGACCTGGTCCAGGAGGGCGGTGCCGTCACCGGCATCGTCGTCGAGCAGGGTGGCGCGCGGGCCGTCGTGCGGGCGCGCAAGGGCGTCGTCGTCGGCTCCGGCGGCTTCGAGCACAACGCGCAGATGCGGGCGCAGTACCAGCAGCAGCCGGTCGGCACCCAGTGGTCGGTCGGCGCGAAGGAGAACACCGGCGACGGCATCCTGGCCGGCCGACGGGCGGGCGCGGCGCTCGGGCTGATGGAGGACGCCTGGTGGGGGCCTTCGATCCCGCTGCCGGGTGAACCGTACTTCTGTCTGGCCGAACGGACCCTGCCGGGCGGGCTGATCGTGAACGCCGCTGGAGCGCGCTTCGTCAACGAGGCCGCCCCGTACAGCGACGTGGTGCACGTGATGTACGAGAAGGACCGGGGGGCGACGGGCTCGCACATCCCGGCCTGGCTGATCGTCGACCAGAACTACCGCAGCAAGTACCTGTTCCGGGACGTGCTGCCGACCTTCGCGTTCCCGGACTCGTGGTACGGGTCGGGTGCGGTGAAGAAGGCGTGGACGTGGGACGCGCTGGCGGGTCAGATCGGCGTCCCGGCGGGGGCGCTGCGCGCGACCCTCAACCGGTTCAACGCGCAGGCGTGGAACGGCACCGACCCGGACTTCCACCGCGGGGCCACGGCGTACGACCACTACTACACCGACCCGGGTGTCACACCGAACTCGTGTCTGGCACCGGTGTGGGCCCCGCCGTTCTACGCCTTCAAGATCGTGCCGGGGGACCTGGGCACGAAGGGCGGCATCGTCACCGACGAGCGGGCGCGGGCGCTGCGCCCGGACGGTTCGGTGATCCGGGGTCTGTACGCGGCGGGCAATGCGAGCGCGGCCGTGATGGGGCACAGCTATGCGGGCGCCGGGTCCACGATCGGGCCCGCGATGACGTTCGGCTACATCGCGGCGAACGACATCGCGGACGCATGAGCACGTGAGCGCGTGCGCCACTCGGGTGGGTGGCGCACGCGGGGCGTTCGGTCAGCCCTGCTGGAACAGCTCGGCGGGCAGCGGCTTGAGCAGCGCGTAGAGGTCGTCGCTGATCGGCCGGTCCCAGCTGGCGATGGTGACGAGGACGTTGTCGCTGCGGTCGAACTGGACACAGGAGATCCGGGTCTCGGACAGCTTGATCTTGCGGACGATCAGGAGGTTATCGCCCTGCATGACCGGGCAGTCCTCGGTGCCGGTGACCTCGACGTCCTCGTCGTTCTCGAGCGCGGCGAGCAGCTGGGCCACCTCGAAGGGGACCTGCCCCTCGGAGAGCTCGCGGGCCGGGGAGCCCTCGGGGAGGTTACCGATGATCATCGCGGGGCCGCGGCCGCCGAAGAGGTCGTAGCGCAGGAAGACGCCCTGGCAGCTGCCGTCGGGGGCGGGAAGGAGGCCGGCCCCGAGATTCCCAGGCCAGTCACCCGGGTCCATGGCCAGGACGTCGAAGTCCGGGCCGGCGGGTGTGGCGGCGCTGCGGCGGCGGAGGAAGGACATGCGGCCATGGTACGTGTCCGGGGCCTTTCCCCGGGCCCCGGGTCCGCCACTGGCCGGTGCCGCCGGGGACGGTGCCCCGGGTGGTCCCGGGCGCGGCCCCGCAAGGCCTGCGCCGGGACCGCCCGGGCGCTCCTCAGGGGCGCGGGATCAGGACAGGGCCTCCCCGAGGCCTGCCAGGTCCGTGCCGAGCTTGCGGTATGCGGAGGACAGCAGCCGGGCGACTTCCAGCTCGGTGGTGGCCAGGGCGGCGGCGACCTTGGCGGCCGGTTCCCCCGCGGCCGTGAGCCGGGCGGCCTGCTCCTCGCGGGCGGTCAGCTCGCCGCCGCCCGCCAGTGCCGGGCGCGGCCGGGAGCCGACGCCGGAGAGGGCCTCCCGTGCCGTGGCGGCCAGGCCGTCGGCTCCGCAGGCCACGGCCGTCTCCAGGCCCTCGTGCAGGACCGAGGGGCGGCGCAGCTCGATGCCCAGTGCCACCTGGGCGCAGGCGAGCTCGTAGCCCGCCGGGGAGGCGGACAGCACCTCGACGGCTTCTTCCAGGCCGGTCCCGGTGACGTCGGCGGCCATCCGCAGTGCCTGCCCGATGGCGGACTGGGTGCCGAACGCGCGGGCGCGCCGGATGGCGTCCTCGGCCAGGTCGCGGGCCCGGCCGGGGTTCTCCCGGGCTTCGGCGCGGGCGAGGTGCAGCTGCCACGGGCACCAGGACGGGTTCTGGATGCCGCGCGGGGTGAGCCTGCGGCCGACGGCTTCCAGTTCCGCGACGGCGGCCTTGCGGTCGCCCCGGGCGAGGAGCAGTTCGGCGTACACGGTCTGCGAGTCGGGGAAGACCACGGCGGCGGGGAACGGTTCGCCGAATTCGTGGTCGCGGCCCAGCTGCCAGGCCTCCTCCACCCGGCCCCGCGCCAGCAGGATCTCGATGAGGATGGTGACGGCGTACCAGTGCACGGGCGTGCGGCGCCCGACGCGCTCGGCGAGCCGCAGTCCGGAGCGGGCGTAGTCCTCCGCTTCGATCAGGCGTCCGCGCCGGAAGCGGATGTAGCCGAGGAGGCTGTACGCGAAGGACAGGTGCGCGCCGCGCCAGCCCTGGCGTTCCAGTTCGGCCGTGCCTGCGGCGAACAGCTCCTCCGCCCGGCCGGGCCGGTCGGCGTACATGTAGGTGAGCGCGACCACGACGGGCAGCTCGAAGCCGCGGTCCTCGTACGCCCAGCTGAGCTCGTCGCCGAGGGCGCGCCGGGAGTGGTGCAGGACGGTGTCGACGTGTTCGCCGCGCAGGGTGGCGTCCCAGGCGCGCATGCCGATGATGTACCGCTCGGTGAGGTCGCGGCCGCTGAGCCGGTCGGCGAGCTTGGACAGGCGCCGGGAGCGGGCGGGCGAGTCGGGTTCGTCGGACCGGAACGCGTCCCACATGAACTGCTCGGACTGCAGGCGCAGCCGGGTGCGGGCGTCGGGTGCGCTGGCGATCTCCCGGGCGAGGACGGCGGAGGCCTCGTCGTGGCGGTTGCTGTGGGCGAGCACCTGGGCCAGGCGGACGACGATGCCCTGGCGCAGGGCGGAGCCCTCCTCGGACTCGGCGAGCGCCGCGCGCAGGTGGTTGACGGTGTTGGCGGGTTCGGTGAGGAGGGAGGCGCAGCCCAGTTCGTACAGGACGGCGGCGCGCTCGTCGAAGGAGGGCGGTTCCTGGAGGGCGCGGGCGAGCTGCCTGCGGGCGGCTTCGGGTGCGCCGGCGCGCAGGTGCTCCGCGGCGGATTCGCGCAGGAGCTGCACCACGTGGTCCTCGCCGTCGGGGTGCGTCTCGAGCAGGTGCCGGGCTGCGGCGGAGGCCCCGAACCCCGCGTCGACGACGGCCATGGCGGCCTGGCCGTGCATGGCGACCCGTACGGCGTCGGGGATCGCGCGGTAGACGGCGGTGGCGATGAGCGGGTGCTCGAATTCGAGGGTGCCGTCGGCGGAGACCGTGCCGGAGAGGATGCGGGCCTCGCGCAGCCGGTCGGTGGCGTCGGCGGCTTCCTCGGTGCCGAGGGCCGCGACGCGCGCGGCGAGTTCCTGGGGTACGGCGATGCCGAGGACCGCACAGGCCCAGGCGAACCGGACGGTGGAGGCGCCGAGGCGTTCGAGCCGGGCGACGAAGCCGCTGCCGCGCTGGGCGGCGGCGAGGTCGCGCAGCAGCGACGCTCCGGATTCGTCGGGGGTGAGGCCGCGGTCGCGGACCTTGGCGGTCAGTTCGACGGCCTGGAACGGGTTGCCCGCGGTGACGGCCCAGCATTCGCGGCAGAAGGCGTCGTCGGCCTCGTCTCCGACGGTCTCGCGGACGAGCCGGCCGACGGCGTCGGGCGTGAGCGGTTCGAGGTCGATGGGGCGCTGTCCGGCGCGGCCGGGCAGGAACCGGAAGGACTCGGCGTGGTCGGGGAGTTCGTCGGGGCGGTACGCGACGACGGCGAGCAGCGGCAGGTGTTCGGTGCGCGGCGCGAACGCGGCGAGCCAGCTGAGGGATTCCGAGTCGGCCCAGTGGGCGTCGTCGAGGACGAGGACCATCGGGGCGCGCTGGATGGCGAGGTGGGTGAGGACCCAGTCGAGGCCGTCGCGCAGACCCTGGGGGTCCGGCGGTGCGCCGTCGACCGCGGCGCACAGGCCGAGCGCCGGGCCGACGATGGAGTACCAGCTGCCGAGGGTGTCGCGGAGCTCTCCGGCGGAGGTCCCGGCCAGTTGCGGCTGGATCAGCTGCCGGGCGACGTGGAACGGGACGGTCTGTTCCATCTCGCCGCCGCGGGCGCTGAGTACGGTGCAGCCGAGGGCGTGGGCGCGGCGGCGCACCTCGGCGAGCAGGGTGGTCTTGCCGAGACCCGCGGGTCCGGCGAAGGCGAGCAGACCACCGCCGGGGCCGGTCGTCGGCCCGGGTCCGGTGAGCTCGCCCAGAGCTTCGTCCACGGCGGCAAGTTCGGCCTCGCGTTCGAACATGGTGCGCCGCATCCGGAGCTGGCGTTCCGTCATGGCTGGTACCCCCCAGGGCGGTTCGGGGCCATCAGCGTACGCCCGCGCACACGCGGGCGGAGGCCAGATGTCGGGTACTGATCGGATCTTTCTCAGTCGGTCACGGACCGCGCGGCGAGAGCTTCGAGCACGGCGACTGCCTCGGCGGCCCGCTCGGCGGGCACGAAGAGGTGGTCGTGGTGGAAGCCCGCGACGACGTTGCAGCTCAGGCCTGCGGCGGCCAGTTCGCGGGCGAAGGCGCCGGTGAGCCCGACCGCGTCGAGGGCGGAGTGGACCCGCAGGGTGATCCACGCGGCGACGTAGTCGTACCGGAGTCCGGCCGCGTCGGCGTCGTCCTGGGACAGGACCAAGGTCAGCCCTTCGGGTTCCCGCACCGTCGCGACGGGCGTCACTCCTTCGGGGACACCCGCGGGGACGGTGGTGAAGACGTACCGTCCGGGGTTCAGCTCGGGCCGCATCCCGCTGAGGAGGGTGGCCAGGTCGCGCTCGCCGCTCATGGGGGCACCCTACCCGCGCGTGCGGCGCGGCCCGGTGCGCGCGACGGCGGAGTCGGCGGCTGCGGCAGAGCCGACGGCGGAGGTGGGGGCGGCCGTTGCGGAAGGCCGGGCAGCGGCTCTGCCCGGCGGTCCGCCGTGCGGCACCCCGGCTCAGGTGAGGTCGAACTCCCCTTCGCGGGCGTTGAGTACGAACGCCCGCCACTCGTCCGGGGCGAAGATCAGGGAGGGACTCTCCGGCCGCTCGCTGTTGCGCAGGGCGACGAAGCCCTCCACGAACGCGATCTGGACGTCTCCCGTTCCCTGGCTGCCCGACTGCCAGTCCGCCGTGCTGAGATCGAGCTCGGGTTTGCCCCATCCGGTGAAGGACTGGGTCATCGTGCTCTCGGCCATGTGCGTGCTCCTCCCGGTTCCGTCGTCCGTGGGCCAGGGTAGCGACGGACCCCGGTGCGGGACAGGCCGCGCCGGGCGCCGGGGCGGCGCGGTCAGCCGGTCGGCGGGGCGGCGCCCACCAGCCACATGGCGAAGAACTGCGCGCCGCCGCCGTAGGCGTGGCCCAGGGCCCGCCGGGCGCCGGGGACTTGGTGCTCCCCGGCCTGGCCGCGCACCTGGAGGGCGGCCTCGGCGAAGCGGATCATGCCGGAGGCGCCGATGGGATTGGTGGAGAGGACTCCGCCGGACGGGTTCACGGGCAGGTCGCCGTCGAGTTCCGTGACGCCGGCCTCGGTGAGCTTCCAGCCCTCGCCCTCCTGGGCGAAGCCCAGGTTCTCCAGCCACATGGGCTCGTACCAGGAGAAGGGCACGTACATCTCGACGGCGTCGATCTCCCGGCGCGGGTCGGCGATGCCGGCCTGCCGGTAGACGTCCGCCGCGCAGTCCCGGCCGGCCTGCGGGGAGACGAAGTCCTTGCCGGCGAAGAGCGTCGGCTCGCTGCGCATCGCGCCGCCGTGCACCCAGGCGGGGGGACGGGGGGCGCGGGCCGCTCCGGACCGGTCGGTGAGGACCATCGCGCAGGCGCCGTCGGAGGAGGGGCAGGTCTCCGAGTAGCGGATCGGGTCCCACAGCATCGGCGAGGCCTGGACCTTCTCCAGCGTGATGTCGTGCTCGTGCAGGTGTGCGTACGGGTTCTTCAGCGCGTTGCGCCGGTCCTTGTACGCCACGAGCGAGCCGACGGTGTCGGGGGCGCCGGTGCGGCGCATGTAGGCCCGTACGTGCGGGGCGAAGAAGCCGCCTGCCCCGGCCAGCAGGGGCTGCTGGAAGGGGACGGGCAGGGACAGGCCCCACATCGCGTTGGATTCGGACTGCTTCTCGAAGGCGAGGGTCAGGACGGTGCGGTGGACGCGGGCGGCGACCAGGCTCGCGGCGACGAGGGCGGTGGACCCGCCGACGGATCCGGCCGTGTGGACGCGCATCATGGGCTTGCCGACGGCGCCGAGCGCGTCCGCGAGGTACAGCTCCGGCATCATCACGCCCTCGAAGAAGTCGGGGGCCTTGCCGATGACGACCGCGTCGATGTCCGCCCAGGTCAGCCCGGCGTCGTCGAGGGCCCGTACGGCGGCCTCGCGGACCAGGCCGGCGAGGGAGACGTCACGGCGGGCGGCGACGTGCTTGGTCTGGCCGATTCCGACGATGGCCACGGGCTCCTTGGCCGTCTTGCTCATGACGGGTCCCCTTCCAGGACGGCGACCAGGTTCTGCTGGAGGCAGGGGCCGGAGGTGGCGTGGGCGAGGGCGCGGTCGGACGTGCCGTCGTGGATGCGGGCGGCGGCCTCGCCGATGCGGATGAGGCCGGCGGCCATGACGGGGTTGGCCGCCAGGGCGCCGCCGGACGGGTTGACGCTGACCGAGTCGTCCAGGCGCAGGGCCTTGCGCAGGACGACCTCCTGGGAGCTGAACGGCGCGTGCAGTTCGGCGGTGTCGACGGCGCGGGTGAAGGCCCCGGCGCGTTCCGCGGCGAGCCGGGTGGACGGGGAGTCGGTCAGGTCCCGCAGGCCGAGGCCGTGGGCCTCGATGCGGTGGTCGATGCCGGTGATCCAGGCGGGGCGGGAGCACAGCCGCCGGGCGGTGTCGCCGGCGGCGAGGACGACGGCCGCCGCGCCGTCGCCCACGGGCGGGCAGTCGCCGGTGCGCAGCGGGGCGACCTGGTATTCGCCCTGGGGGACGGCGCCGCGGAGCTGGGCGTGCCGGTTCGTCGCGGCGGCGGTGCGGCTGCGGGCGGCGATGGCGGCGAGGGCTTCCTCGTCGGTGTCGCCTGCGTCGACGAGCGCCTGGGCCTGGAGGGCGGCGAGGGCCACCGAGTCGGGCCACAGGGGGGCGAGGTAGTACGGGTCGAGCTGGCGGGTGAGCACGTCGCGCACCGGGCCCGGGGAGGATTTGCCGTACGCGTAGACGAGCGCGGTGTCGGCCTCGCCGGTCTGGATCTTGACCCAGGCCTCGTACAGGGCCCAGGCGCCGTCCATCTCGACGTGGGACTCGGAGATGGGGGGCCAGGCGCCGACGCCGTCGAGGGTCATGGTGAAGGAGAAGGCGCGTCCGGCGAGGTAGTCGCTGGATCCGGAGCAGGTGAAGCCGATGTCGCCGGCTTTGAGGCCGGTCTGCGCCAGGACCTGGTGCAGGACCGGCATGACCATTTCGACTTCGCTGAGTTCGTCGGTGCGGCGCAGGTGGTCGCTCTGCGCGAAGGCGACCACTGCAACGTCACGTATGCCATTGCCGTGTGCCATCACAGCAGCTCCTTGTACGCGTCGTAGTCGGCGTCGGGCTCGCCGGTGGGGCGGTAGTGGTCGGGGTGGCGGCCGCCTTCGGTCCACACGGGCTCCACCCGCAGGCCCATCCGGACCTGGTCGTACGGGATGCCGCCGATCCGGCCGTGGAGCGCGAGGCCGGCGCCGTCGAGGGCGATGTGGGCGTAGACGTACGGCACCTCGATATCGAGGTTCTTCGCCTTGATGTTGACGATGCAGAAGGTCGTCACCGTGCCCGCGGGGCCGACCTCGACGTGGTCGGTGGTGGCCACCCCGCAGGTGGGGCAGGCGCCCCGGGGCGGCACGTACACCTTCCGGCAGGAGGGGCAGCGTTCGCCGACGGTCTTCCGTTCGGCGAGGGCGTTGATGTACGCGGTCTGGGCCCGGCCGGGGCTGTACGTGTAGTCGAGCCTGGCCGGGGCGACGATGCCGGTGACGGGGTGCTCGAAGACGCCGTCGTGCGGGGCGGGTCCGGTGCCCGCCGGACCGTCGTACGCCTCGAAGCACGCGATGTCGGTGATGGCGCCGGACCGCTCGGCCGCCCACCGGACGCGCACCCGCATGCCGGTGGCGACGGCCCCGGGGCCGGGCGCGTCGAGGGCGTGCAGCAGGGCGGTGTCGGCGCCGTCGAGGCGGACCAGCACCCAGGCGAAGGGGGTGGCGAGGGGCTGGTTCGGGCGGGGGTCGGGGTTCCATGCCCAGGTGGTGACGGTGCCGGTGGCGGCGACCTCCACGAGTTCGCGGATCTCCTGCGCCGTCACCGGATCGTACTCGGCGGGCGGGACCATCACACGGCCGTCGGAGGTCTTCACGCCGAGGACGACGCGTTCGCGCAGGCCGGTCAGGAAGGCGCTCTGCACGGGCCCGAGGGAGCGGGTGAAGGGGAACTCGACGACGAGGGGTGCGCGCAGCACCTCGGGTACGGGCGCGGCTGTCACGGGCGGCTCTCCGATTCTCCGCGGCGGGCGGAAGCCGGGCGGACGTCGATCCGGCGCGGGCGCGGTGCGGGCGCGCGCTGGACGGTGCGGGGCGGTTCGTGCGGCAGGTGGCGGGGCGGGGCGGTGATGCGGGCGGTCGTACGGGGCGGTCGTACGGGGCGGTCGTAGGGTGGGGAGCCGGCCGGCGGGGCCCGGACGGCCGGTGCTGCGGTCGGCAGGATCCGGGCCGGCCCGCCGCGTCAGGCGCGGCGGAAGACCGCCGGGCGGCGCTCGGCGAAGGCGCGGGCGCCTTCCTTCGCGTCCGCGGTGTCGAAGACCGGCCAGCCGCGGGTGAGTTCCGAGGCCAGGCCGTCGGTCTCGGTCATCTCGGCGGTCTCGTACACCGAGGCCTTGACGGCCTCGACGGCGAGCGGTCCGCACGCGTTGATCTGCTCGGCGATCTCCAGGGCCTTGTCGAGCGCCGTGCCGTCGGGCACGACCTGGCCCACCAGCCCGATCCGCGCGGCCTCGGCCGCGCTGTACGGGCGGCCGGTCAGCAGCATCTCCAGGGCGTGGGTGCGGGCGATCTGGCGGGGCAGGCGGACGGTGGAGCCTCCGATGGGGAACAGGCCGCGCCTGACCTCGAAGAGCCCGAAGGTGGCGCCTTCGGCGGCGACGCGGATGTCGGTGCCCTGGAGGATCTCCGTGCCGCCGGCGACGCAGTAGCCCTCGACGGCCGCGATGACGGGTTTGCGGGGCCGGTGGTGGCGGAGCATGGCCTTCCAGTGCAGGTCCGGGTCCGCCTTGAGGCGGTCCCGGTAGTGGTCGCCCGCCATGCCCTTGCCCGCCAGGGCCTTGAGGTCCATCCCGGCGCAGAAGTCGCCGCCCGCGCCGGTGAGCACCACCGAGCGGATCCCGTCATCGGCGTCCGCTTCGAGCCAGCCGTCGTAGAGCCCCACCAGCAGGGGCAGCGAGAGCGCGTTCTTCGCCTCGGGCCTGTTCATGGTGAGCACCAGCGTGGCGCCGTGCCGTTGCACGCCGAGGTGTTCCGTCCCACCCATTGCCGTCCTCCCGTCTCAAGACCTAGAACAGGTTGCAGGAGGGGCGGTTCCAGTTCAATAGCTTTCTGACACTCAGTCAGATTTCTTCGGGTGCCTCCCTTCCGCATTGCGTTGGCTGGCGCTCTAATGACCGCCATCGGATTCCGGGGTCAGGAGGAACGGTGGAGTACAACCTTGCCGACCTGTTCGAGTCGGTCGTCGACGTGGTCCCCGACCGTGAGGCCCTCGTCTACGTGGACCACCCCGGGACCGGCGCCGAGCGGCGGCTGACGTACCGGGAACTGGACGAGGCGGCGAACCGCGTCGCGCACCACCTGCTGGACGCCGGCCTGCGTCCCGGCGAGCACCTGGGGCTGCACCTCTACAACGGCGTCGAATACCTCCAGACGGTGCTGGCCTGCCTCAAGGCCCGGCTGGTCCCGGTGAACGTGAACTACCGGTACGTGGAAGAGGAGCTGGTCTACCTCTACCGGGACGCCGACCTGGCGGCGCTGGTCTTCGACGGGGAGTTCACCGAGCGGGTGGCGGCCGCCCTGCCGCAGACGCAGAAGCTGCGGCACCTGGTCCGGGTGGGCGCGGTGCCGGACGGCGCCCCGGAGCTGCCGGCCGTGGCCTTCGGCGAGGCCGAGGCCGCCGGTTCGCCCGCCAGGGGCTTCGGGCCGCGCTCGGCCGACGACCTCTTCATCATCTACACCGGCGGCACGACCGGCATGCCCAAGGGCGTCATGTGGCGCCAGGAGGACCTGTTCTTCGCCGGGCTGTTCGGCGGCGAGCCGACGGGCGAACCCGTCAAGCGGCCCGAGGAGCTGGCCGAGCGGGTCGCGGCGCGCGGCGCCGGGCTGACCTTCTTCCCCACTCCCCCGCTGATGCACGGCACCTCGACCCTGACGTCGTTCGTGGCCTTCAACTACGGCCAGCGGATCGTCATCCACCGCAAGTACGTGCCCGAGGAAGTGCTGCGCACCATCGCGAAGGAGAAGGTCTCCAGCGTGTCGCTGGTGGGCGACGCGATGCTGCGCCCACTGGTCGACGCACTGCAGGGCCCGCTCAGGGGCACCGACATGTCGTCGCTGTTCAGCGTTTCCTCGTCCGGGGCCGTCATGTCGGACACGGTGCGCGCCCAGTTCCAGGAGCTGGTGCCCAACGTCCTGCTGCTGAACAACTTCGGCTCCTCCGAGTCCGGTTCCAACGGCAAGGCGACGGCCGACTCGGGCCCGGAGAAGGGCTTCCGGCTGGAGGTCAACGAGCGTACGCAGGTGGTGGACCCGGCGACGCACGATCCGGCGCCGGTGGGCGTGCCGGGGCGGCTGGCGCAGCGCGGGTACGTCCCGCTCGGCTACTACAACGACCCGCAGAAGACCGCGGAGACGTTCTTCCGGCGCGGCGACGAGCGGTGGGTGCTGCTCGGCGACATGGCGACCGTGGACGAGGAGGGCATCGTCACGGTGCTCGGGCGGGGCTCGCAGTGCATCAACACCGGCGGGGAGAAGGTGTACCCGGAGGAGGTCGAGCAGGCGCTGAAATCGCATCCCGACGTGTACGACGCGCTGGTCGCCGGCGTTCCGGACGCGAAGTGGGGCAGCCACGTCGCCGCCGTGGTCCAGGTCCGCGCGGGAGCACCGGAGCCGACCCTCGACGAGATCCAGGCCCACTGCCGCACCAGGCTGGCAGGCTACAAGGTCCCGCGCCAGCTGGTGATCGCCCCGGCGATCCAGCGCTCCCCGAGCGGCAAGGCGGACTACCGCTGGGCCAAGTCGGTCGCAACGGCGGCGGACGCGGGCTAGAACTCCGCGGCCCGATCGGCGCCGCACCCGCCGTGCGGCGCCGGTCCGGTCGTCCGGAGCCGGTCCGGTCGTCCGGAGCCGGTCCCGGTCAGGCCGCCCCGGTGCCGTCGGCCAGGAAGCGGGCGATACGGGTGGCGAACCACTGCGGGTCGTCCAGCCACGGGTAGTGGCCGGCGCCCCGCCGGACCTCGCACTCGGCGTGCGGGAAGAGCGCGGCCAGTTCCGCGGCCCGCGCCGGGTTCGGGTTGCCGTCGAGACCGCCGGCCAGCACCAGCACACGTACCGCGAGCCCGCCGAGCGCAGCCCGTACCGCCCCGGGGTCGCAGTCGCCCTCCGGGCGGTAGCGCAGCGCGGCCTTGCCGTTGGCCTGGCCCGCCTCCTGCGCGACGTGCGCGCGGGCCGCGTCGTCCCAGCGGGCGTAGAAGAAGGGCGCGACGAGGTCCCATGCGTCCTCCCCGTCCGCCCGGCCGGTGAGCAGCTCCTCCAGGACCGGGTAGGCCTCCTCGTACCACGGCTCCCCCGCCCGCAGCCGGGCCGCCGCGAGCCGGTGCTCCAGCGGGGTCGCCAGGCCCGCCGCCCAGACCGGGGCGGTCACCATGACCAGCTTCCGCACGCGGTGGGGGTGCGCGGCCGCGTACAGCACGGCGAGGTTCCCGCCCGCCGAGTGGGCCAGCAGGTCCATCTTCTCCAGCCCGAGGCGGACGCGCAGCGCCTCGACGTCCGCGACCTGGCGGTCGGCGCGGTAGGTGTCCTCGTCGGCCGGGATCTGCGAGTCGCCCGTACCGCGCAGGTCGAGGAGGACGAGCTGCCGGTGGCGGTCGAGGCCGCCCAGGTCGCCCAGATAGGCGGAGGCGCGCATGGGCCCGCCCGGCAGGCACACCAGCGGCTCGCCCTCCCCCCGTATGTGAGCGGCCAGTTGTGTTCCGTCGTACGTCGCGAAGATCAGCATGACCGCATCCAAGCAGAGCGCTTGACCAAACCGCCCGCCCTTTGATTGCCTACGATGACCGAACGATCGGTCGGTATCGGGGAGGCAGTGGTGGTGGCGGATCTCCTGGACGCGGCGGAGCGGCTCGACCGCGCGGAACTGACGGCCCTGCAGCTGGAACGGCTGCGGGAGACGCTGCGGTACGTCTACGAACGGGTCCCCTTCCACCGGGCGGCCTTCGACAAGGCGGGGGTCCGCCCCGAGGACTGCCGCACCCTCGCCGACCTGGCCCGTTTCCCGTTCACCACCAAGGCCGACCTGCGGGACACGTACCCCTTCGGCATGTTCGCCGTCCCCGGACCGGAGGTCCGGCGGATCCACGCCTCCAGCGGCACCACGGGGCGCCCGACCGTCGTCGGCTACAGCGACCGCGACCTGCAGACGTGGGCCGAGGTGGTGGCGCGCTCCATCCGCGCCGCCGGCGGCCGCCCCGGCCACAAGGTCCACGTGGCGTACGGCTACGGCCTCTTCACCGGCGGCCTCGGCGCGCACTACGGCGCCGAGCGGCTCGGCTGTACGGTCATCCCCGCGTCCGGCGGGATGACCGAGCGCCAGGTCCGGCTGATCCGGGACTTCGAGCCCGAGATCATCATGGTGACCCCCTCTTACATGCTCACCCTCCTGGACGAGATGGAGCGGCAGGGGATCGACCCGCGCCGGACCTCTCTGCGGACGGGCATCTTCGGTGCGGAGCCGTGGACCGAGGAGATGCGGCGGGAGATCGAGGACCGGCTCGGGATCGACGCCGTCGACATCTACGGACTGTCGGAGGTGATCGGCCCGGGGGTGGCGCAGGAGTTCGCCGAGACCAAGGACGGCCTGCACGTGTGGGAGGACCACTTCCTGCCGGAGGTGGTGGACCCGGTGACGGGCGAGGTGCTGCCCGACGGCGAGCTGGGCGAGCTGGTCTTCACCTCCCTCACCAAGGAGGCCATGCCGGTGATCCGCTACCGCACCCGGGACCTGACCCGGCTGCTCCCGGGCACGGCCCGGCCGGCCTTCCGCCGGATGGAGAAGGTCACCGGCCGCTGCGACGACATGATCATCCTGCGCGGGGTGAACCTCTTCCCCTCCCAGATCGAGGAGATCCTCCTGCGCACGCCCGCGGTGGCCCCGCACTTCCAGCTGCGGTTGACCCGGCAGGGGCGGATGGACGCACTGACGGTACGGGCGGAGGCCCGGCGGGACGCGGGGGCGGGCGAGCGGGAGGCCGCGGCCGGGGCGGTGGTCCGGGCGGTGAAGGAGACCATCGGGGTGTCGGCGGCCGTGGAGATCGTCGATCCGGAGACCCTGGAGCGCTCGGTCGGCAAGATCAAGCGGATCGTGGACCTGCGCGAGGCGCCGTCGGACGAGGAGGATGGTTCCACCCGTTTGGTCTGATAATGACCGCATTGAGGAGGGTTCGGGGTAGTCGAATCCTGTGACGCACCCTCGCCCGCACCGGCTCAGGCACCTGCACGACCGCATCCAGGCCTCCCCCACCGGGCTGGCGTGGAGCCGCGGCCGCGAGATCGAGCTGATGCACCGGGCCATGGGCTTCGCGGCGCTCGGCTTCCTCACCCTGGTGCCGCTGCTGATCGTCGTGGCGGCCGCGGCGCCGGCCAGCGGCGAGGGCTTCGGCCGCTGGCTGGGGCAGGCCCTCGGGGTCTCCGCCGACTCTCGGCGGCAAGTGGAGATCCTGTTCGGCATGCCGGGCCAGGCGCTGGAGCGGACCACCGCCTTCGGTCTCGCCGCCCTGTGCGTCTTCGGCCTGACCTTCGGCTCCGTGGTGCAGACCGGGTACGAGAAGGTGTGGGACCTGCCCACCGCCCGCTGGCACACCATGTGGCGGCACGTCGTCTGGCTGGCCCTGCTGATCTTCTACCTCGGGGTGCTCGTCGCCGTCTCGGTCCCGTCCGACAGCGTCTTCGCCACCCTGTTGGGCGGCACCGCCGACCTGCTGAGCACCTGCCTCTTCTTCTGGGGCTCACAGCGGCTGCTGCTCGGCGGCCGGGTCCGCTGGCGGGCCCTGCTGCCGGGGGCCGTCGCCACCAGCCTGGGCCTGCTGGGCCTGCGCGTCTTCTCCCAGCTGGTGTTCTCCCCGCTCATCGCCTCCAACGCCGTGACCTACGGGCCCTTCGGAACCCTCCTCGTGGCCCAGTCCTGGCTGGTGGGAGTGGGCTTCGTGGTCTACGGCGGGGCGCTGGTCGGGCGCCTGGTCCACGAGCACCTCACCCTCAGGCGGCTGCGCGAGTCCGGAACCCTGCCGGGGGCGTGAGCGGCCGGCCGCGGGCCGCCGTGCCCGTGCCTGTCGCCGGATGCCGACGGGGGCTCAACCCTGCTGCGTGAGTTCGGCGTCACCTCTGCCAGGATCAACCAGAAGAATTCACAAGCAACTTGGGGGAACATTGCACCTCCGTACGCGCTTACGACGGGTCGCGCTGCTCGGCGCCGCACTGCTCACCGCGGGCACCGCCGTCTCCCCGGCCGCCGCCGCGCCCGAGCCCTCCGCGAACGGCTCCGCGCCGTCCGGCAGCGGCCTCTCCGCGGTCCTGCGCTACACCGAGCACGGCATTCCGCACATCGTCGCGAAGGACTACGCCGGCCTCGGCTTCGGCACCGGCTGGGCACAGGCCGCCGACCAGGTGTGCGTCCTGGCGGACGGGTTCGTCACCGTCAGGGGCGAGCGCTCGCGCTGGTTCGCTCCGGACGCGGCGACCGACTTCTCGCTGTCCTCCGCCGGCCGCAACCTCTCCAGCGACCTCTACTTCCGCGGGGTCCGGGAGTCCGGCACGGTCGAGCGGCTTCTCGCCGCACCCGCCCCGGCCGGGCCCAGCCGTCCGTTCAAGGAGCTGATGCGCGGCTGGGCCGCCGGGTACAACGCCTGGCTGGCGCAGCACCCGGTCACCGACCCCGCGTGCAAGGGCGCCGGCTGGGTGCGTCCCGTGACCACCGAGGACGTGGCGGCGCGCGCCTTCGCGGTCTCGGTGCTGGGCGGCCAGGGCCGCGCGGTCGACGGCATCACCGCCGCCGCGCCGCCCGGCACGGGCATGCGTACCGACGGCCGCCGGGACCCGGATCCCGAGACGGCCGCAGCAGCGGCGCGCGAGCTGTTCGACACCGGGCGCGCCGACATGGGCTCCAACGCCGTGGCGTTCGGCGGCACGGTCACGGCGAACGGCCGCGGGCTGCTGCTGGGCAACCCGCACTATCCGTGGCAGGGCGGCCGGAGGTTCTGGCAGTCCCAGCAGACCATCCCCGGCGAGCTGAACGTCGCCGGCGCCTCGCTGCTCGGCACCCCGGTCGTGAACATCGGTTACAACGACAAGGTGGCGTGGAGCCACACCGTGTCCACCGGTGTCCCGGCCAACCTGCACCAGCTGTCCCTGGTCCCGGCGGATCCGACGGCGTACCTCGTCGACGGGAAGCCGGAGCGCATGACCAGGCGGACCGTGACGGTTCCGGTGCGCGACGGGCAGCCGGTCACCCGCGCCCAGTGGTGGACCCGGTACGGGCCGGTGGTGAGCTCCCTCGGCGCCGGGCTCCCGCTGCCGTGGACGGCCACGACGGCGTACGCCCTCAACGACCCGAACGCACAGAACCTGCGCGGCTCCGACACCGCCCTCGCCTTCGGCAAGGCCCGCTCGGTGGCCGGGGTGCAGGACGCGCTGCGGCGCACGCAGGGGCTGCCGTGGGTGAACACGGTCGCGGCGGACGCCGCCGGCGGCACGCTGTTCACGCAGGCGCAGGTGCTGCCCCGGATCACCGACGAGCTGGCGGCGCGCTGCTCGACGCCGCTGGGCCGGGCGACGTACCCGGCGTCGGGACTCGCCGTACTGGACGGCTCGCGCGGGGACTGCGCGCTCGGCTCGGACCCGGACGCGGTGCAGCCGGGTGTGTTCGGCCCGGCGAAGGCGCCCGTGCTGCGCAACGCCCCGTACGCCGAGAACTCCAACGACAGCGCCTGGCTGGCCAATGCCGACCGGCCGCTGACGGGGTACGAGCGGATCTGGGGCACCATCGGCACGCCCCGCTCGCTGCGCACGCGCGGGGCGGTGGAGGACGTGTCGGCGATGGCTTCGCGGGGCCGTCTGACGGTCTCCGACCTCCAGCGGCAGCAGTTCGCGAACCGCGCTCCGGCGGGTGACCTGGCGGCGGCCGACGCGGCCGCCGTCTGCGCCGCGCTGCCCGGCGGTACGGCCACCGCGGGCGACGGGACGGTGGTGGACGTCTCGGCGGCCTGCGGAGTGCTGGAGCGCTGGGACCGTACGACCGACACGGGGAGCCGGGGGGCGCTGCTGTTCGACCGGTTCTGGCGGCGGGTGACGGCGTCGGTGCCGGCGAAGGAGCTGTGGCAGGTGCCGTTCTCGGCGGCCGATCCGGTGCGGACCCCGCGCACGCTGAACACGGCGGCTCCCGGCATCGGGCGGGCGCTGGCGGACGCGGTACTGGAGCTGCGGAGGGCCGGGTTCGCCCTGGACGCGCCGCTGGGCGAGCACCAGTTCGTGGTGCGCGGCGGGAAGCGGATCCCGGTCGGCGGCGGCACGGAGGCCCTCGGGGTCTGGAACAAGATCGAGGCGGCGTGGGACACCGCCTCGGGCGGGTACGCGGACGTGGTGCACGGGACCAGTCACGTGCAGGCGGTCGGCTGGGACGGCGGGCGCTGCCCGGTCGCGCGGACCCTGCTGGCGTACAGCCAGTCCTCGAACCCGAACTCGCCGTACTACGCCGACCAGACCCGGCTCTACTCCGGTGAGCGCTGGGTCCGGGCGCGGTTCTGCGAGCGGGAGATCCTGGCCTCGCCCGCGCTGCGGGTGGTGTGGGCGCGCGAACGGCGCTGACCCGGCCGGGGCGGCCGCCCCTTGCCCCCGGCCGGCCCGGCAGCTGCTGCCGGGCCGGTCAGGGGCTCACCGCGAGGAAGAGGTAGGCCGCGAGGATGACCAGGTGCACGCCGCCCTGGAGGAGGGTGGCGCGGCCGGGGACGATCGTGAGGGCGCCGACGACGACGGTGAGCGCGAGCAGCACCATGTGGGTCGGGCCCAGGCCCAGCAGCAGCGGGCCGGAGAGCCAGATCGAGGCGAGGGCGATGGCCGGGATGGTCAGGCCGATGCTCGCGATGGCGGAGCCGTAGGCCAGGTTGAGGCTGGTCTGCACCCGGTCTCGGCGGGCCGCGCGGACGGCGGCGAGGGTTTCGGGGAGCAGGACGAGCAGGGCGATGATGACGCCCACCACGGCGTTCGGCAGGCCGGCGCTCTCGACCCCGGACTCGATGGTCGGCGAGACGGCCTTCGCGTCGCCGACGACCGCGACGAGGGCGAGCACGAGCAGACCGAGGCTGATCAGGGCGGCGCGGACGGTCGGCGGGCTGGCGTGGTCGTCGGAGGTGGCGTCCGCGGGGGCGGCGGGGTCTGCGGCGGGGGCGGTGGTGGTCACGGGCAGGAAGTAGTCGCGGTGCCGGACCGTCTGGACGGCGATGAACAGGCCGTACAGGGCGAAGGAGGCGACGGCGGCGAAGGTGAGCTGCGCCGCCGAGAACTCCGGGCCGGGCTTGGACGTGGTGAAGGTCGGCAGGACCAGGCTGAGGGTGGCCAGGGTGGCGACCGTGGCCAGCGCGGCACCCGAGCCCTCGGCGTTGAAGACCGCGACGCGGTTGCGCAGTGCGCCGACCAGCAGGGACAGCCCGACGATTCCGTTGCAGGTGATCATCACGGCGGCGAAGACGGTGTCCCGGGCGAGGGACGACGTCTTGTCGCCGCCGTCGGCCATCAGCGTGACGATGAGCGCGACTTCGATGACGGTGACGGCGACGGCGAGTACGAGGGATCCGAAGGGTTCGCCGACGCGGTGGGCCACCACCTCGGCGTGGTGGACGGCGGCGAGCACCGCCCCGGCGAGGCAGAGGGCGACCAGGGCGACGGCGAGCGGGGGCAGGTCGCGGCCCCAGCTGAACACCAGCGCGACGAGCGCCACCACGGGGACCACGAGGGTCCAGTCGGTCAGGGGAGATGTCCGCGTTGCCGTACTCATGCCCGCTACGCTGTCATAACGTCACCTCTGCTACAAAAATCCCACGCGCCGCCACATCGGATCGTCACATCACACGGCGTCATCGCACCTGTGACATTGCACGGTCACATGTCGCGGCCCGTCGCAGCCGCCTCGCGCGGTCACATCGCCCGCTCGTGCCCTTCCCAGTACGGGTCGCGCAGCCTGCGCTTGTAGAGCTTGCCGTTGGGGTCGCGCGGCATCGTCTCCACGAAGTCGACGGTCTTGGGCCGCTTGTACCCGGCGAGCTGCCGCGTGCAGTGGGCGAGGATGTCGGCGGCGAGCGCCTCCCCGGGCGTACAGCCCTCCGCGGGCTCGACGACGGCCTTGACCTCTTCGCCCCAGTCGGCGTGCGGGATCCCGAACGCGGCGGCGTCGGCCACGGCCGGGTGGGTGAGGAGGGCTGATTCGATCTCGGCCGGGTAGACGTTCACGCCGCCCGAGATGATCATGTCGATCTTGCGGTCGCGGAGGAAGAGGTAGCCCTCCTCGTCCAGCAGGCCGAGGTCGCCGACGGTGAAGAAGTCGCCGATGCGGTTCTTGCGCGTCTTGCCCTCGTCCTTGTGGTAGCTGAAGCCGCCGGTGCTCATCTTCATGTAGACGGTGCCTAGTTCGCCGGCCGGGAGCCGGTTGCCGTCGTCGTCGTAGATGGCGAGCTCGCTGATGGGCCAGGCCCTGCCGACGGTTCCGGGCTTCTTCAGCCAGTCCTCGGCGGTGGCGAAGGCGCCGCCGCCCTCGCTGGCCGCGTAGTACTCCTCCACGCAGCCGCCCCACCAGTCGATCATCGCGCGCTTGACGTGGTCCGGGCAGGGCGCGGCGCCGTGGATGGCGTGCCGCATCGAGGACACGTCGTACGCCGTGCGGGTCGCCTCCGGGAGGGCGAGCAGGCGGTGGAACTGCGTGGGGACCATGTGGGTGTGCGTGCACCGGTGGGTGTCGATCAGGCGCAGCATCTCCTCGGGCGTCCACTTGTCCATCAGCACCAGCGGGTGCCCGATGTGCAGCGACGCTCCCGCGAACTGCAGAACCGCCGTGTGGTAGAGCGGCGAGCAGACGAGGTGGACGTTGCCGTCGAAGGGGCGGATGCCGAAGATGCCGAGGAACCCGCCGAGGTGGGTCTCCTCCGGCGGTTTGCCCTGGAGCGGGCGGCGGATGCCGCGGGGGCGGCCGGTGGTGCCGGAGGTGTAGTTCATGACCCAGCCGAGCGTGCGGTCCGCGGGGGCGGAGTCCGGCTGCCCGTCGAGGAGTTCGGCGTACGGGCGGAAGCCCTCGAAGGCACCGGCACCGGCACCGGCCTCCGCCTCCGCCCCCGCCTCCGCCCCCGCCTCCGCGACGCCGTACCGGCGGCCGGCCGGGAGGCCCGCCTCGTCGGCGGCGGCGGTCGCGGCGTCCGCGAAGCGCTCGTGCGCGATGAGCACCTTGGCGCCGGAGTCGGAGACGATCCAGGCGATCTCGGGTCCCACGAGGTGGTGGTTGACCGGAACGAGGTAGAAGCCCGCCTGGGAGGCGGCGAGGTAGGCGGTGAAGAACTCGACGCCGTTGGGCAGCACGACGGCGAAGGAGTCACCGCGCTCGAGGCCGGCCGCGCGCAGGCCATGGACGAGCCGGTTGGCGGCGGCGTGCAGGCGGCCCGCCGTCCACTGCTCGCCGCCGGGGGCGACGAGGACGACGCGGTCCGGGTCGGCGGCTGCCTGGGCCCAGAAGCCGGTGGGCGGCTGCTTGTCGGTCATGGGTGTCCTCCTCAGGACCGGCCGGCGATGCGGTTGACGCGGTCGATGGCCCGCTCGAATCCGCGGGTCAGGTCGTCGAACATGGCCTGGACGCTGCGTTCGGAGTTCATCCGGCCGACGATCTGCCCGACGGGCGTGCCGAGCAGCGGCCGGACTTCGTACTTCTGGATGCGCGAGACCGCCTCGGCCACGAGCAGGCCCTGGAGGGGCATGGGGAGCGGGCCGGGGCCGTCGGGGCCGTCCCAGGCCTCGGTCCACTCGGTGCGCAGCTGGCGGGCGGGCTTGCCGGTGAGGGCGCGGGAGCGGACGGTGTCGCCGGAACCGGCCGCGAGGAGCTTGTCGGTGAGGGCGCGGGAGTGCAGGTCGGCCTCGGTGGCGGTGAGCCAGAGGGAGCCCAGCCAGACGCCCTGGGCGCCGAGTGCGAGTCCGGCGGCTATCTGCTCGCCGCTGCCGATGCCTCCGGCGGCGAGTACGGGCAGCGGGGAGACGGCTTCGACGACCTCGGGTACGAGCACCATGGAGGCGATCTCGCCGGTGTGGCCGCCGGCCTCGTAACCCTGGGCCACGACGATGTCGATGCCCGCATCGGCGTGGCGTCGGGCGTGCTTGGCACTGCCGGCGAGGGCCGCGACGAGGATGCCGTGGTCGTGGGCGCGGGCGATCACGTCGGCGGGCGGGGAGCCGAGGGCGTTGGCGAGGAGCTTGATGGGGTAGCCGAAGGCGACGTCGAGCTGGCTGCGGGCGACCTGTTCCATCCAGCCGGTGATCCGCCAGCCGGAGGCCTCGCCCTCGGGGAGGTCCGGTACCCCGTGCTTGGCGAGGGTGTCGCGGACGAACTCCCGGTGCTCTTGCGGGATCATCGCCTCGATGTCGGCCTCGCTGATGCCGTCGACGGCCTTCCTGGCGGGCATCACGACGTCGAGGCCGTACGGCTTGCCGCCGGTGTGCTCCTGCATCCAGTCGAGGTCGCGCGCGAGGTCGTCGGGGTCGGCGTAGCGCACCGCGCCGAGGACGCCGAAGCCTCCCGCCCGGGTGATGGCCGCGGCGACCGCCGGAAAGGGCGTGAAGCCGAAGATGGCGTGCTCGACTCCCAGTTTCCTGCTCAGCTCCGTCTCCATGGGCGGCAGGATGCCGCAGCCCGGCGGTCGAGGGAAGAGATTTTCTGATGCAGTGTCAGATTCTTTGCGGGTCCGTCCGGGCGGGGAGTGCCGGGTGGGCGGGCAAGTACTCGGTAGCGTGCGCGGGTCGGGACAGGAGGGCCGGTCATGGACGAGTTCACGGGGGCACGAGGGGCGGAGGCCGACGGGTCCGCCACGGCGGGCGGCGAGTCCCCTGCGGCGGGCCGCGGGCTCAGCCGCAGGCGGCTGGGTGCACGGCTGCTCGCGCTCGGCGGCGTGCTGGTGCTGCACGCCCTGCCCGGCGCGGCGGGCGCCGCCGGGAACCCGGTGGAGCGGCGCGCCCTCCAGGGCCTGCGCCTGCGCTACGGATCGGCGCGGCAGGCGGGACTCCTGGACCGGCAGCTGGAGGCGGTGGCGGACGAGGCGGCGCGGTTCCTCGGCCCCTCCCCCGAGCACCCCTACTACGCAGGGGCGGTGGTCCTCGCCGGGCGGGGACGGACGGTGGCCCTGCACCGGGCGATGGGCGACGCCGTCCGGTACGCGGACTACGACGGCCGGACCGACCTGGCCCGGGAACTGCCCGCGGCCGAGCGGGTCGCCATGGCCGAGGACACGGTCTTCGACCTGGCGTCGCTGACCAAGCTCTTCACCTCGGTGCTGGCCGTGCAGCAGATGGAGCGGGGCCGGCTGAGCCTGGAGGCGCCGGTGCACCGCTGCCTGCCCGAGTTCACGGGCGGCGGCAAGGAGCTGATCACGGTCCGTCAGCTCCTCACCCACACCTCCGGACTGCGCTCGTGGGCGCCCTTCTACCAGGAGACCACCCGGGAGAGGCAGCTGCGCCTGCTGTGGTCGGTGCGGCCGCAGGAGGCTCCCGGCAGCGTCTACCGCTACTCCGACCTCAATCTGATCGCCCTCCAGCTGCTCCTCGAACGGATCACCGGCCGCACGCTGGACGTGCTGCTCCACGACGAGATCACCGCTCCGCTCGGGATGCACCGCACTCGTTACAACCCCCCGCTCTCCTGGCGCCGCGTGACCGCCGCCACCGAGGTGCAGCGCCCGCCGTGGTCCGGCCTGGACCGCGGACTGGTGTGGGGCGAGGTCCACGACGAGAACGCGCACGCCCTGGGCGGGGTCGCCGGCCACGCAGGCGTCTTCGGCACCGCCTGGGACCTCGCCGTCCTGGCCCGCACCCTGCTCGACGGCGGCGCCTACGCCGGCCGGCGCATCCTGCGGCCCGCCTCCGTCGAACTGCTCTTCACCGACTTCAACACCGCCTTCCCCGGCCACGACCACGGCCTCGGCTTCGAGCTCTACCAGCACTGGTACATGGGCGCGATGGCCACCCCGCACTCGGCCGGCCACACCGGCTTCACCGGCACCTCCCTCGTCCTCGACCCGTCCACCGACTCGTACCTGATCCTGCTCGGCAATTCCGTACACCCGGTGCGCACCTGGCGGGCCGGCAGCGCGCCCCGGGTCGCCGTCGGCAACGCCTTCGCGCGGGCCGTGCCCGTACGCACCCGGCACGGCGGCGCCGCCTGGTTCTCCGGCATGACGCCCGGCGGCTCCGGCACCCTCACCCTGCCCCCGCTCACCCCCGCCGGCCCGGACGCCCGGCTGCGCTGCGCCGTGTGGTGGGACACCGTGCCCGACGAGGGCGCCTTCCATCTGGAGGCCTCGGCCGACGGCACCACCTGGCAGCCCCTGCCCTTCACGACGGTGCGCACCTCGGGCGGCAGCGCCGAGCACTGGCCGCAGGGCACGGCCGGCGGCTGGTCGGGCCGGATCTGGCACCGGCTGGAGGCCCCGCTCGCGGCCTGGGCGGGCCGCGAGGTCAGACTGCGGCTGCGCCACACCGCCACCGGCCGCTACGTGGGCCGCGGCGTGTACGTGGACGTCCTGCGCGTGTCGGAACCGGCCGGGCTGCTCTTCGCCGAGGACCGGCCCGCCGACGCGGCCCGGATCGAGGCGGTGGGCTGGAGCCGTTCCGCCGACTGACGGGAGCCGGGGGCGGTGGCGGGCGCGGCGGACCGGCCCCGGCCCGCTCCCTGCCCGGACACTGGCGGCAGCGAGGTCCGAGCCCCGGGAGGTGCCGTGCAGGCGGAGAAGCCGGTGGCCGCCCTGGCCGTGCTGATGGCCGTACTGACGCTGGCCACCGGGATGATCGAGGCGGCCAGTCTGCTCGCACTCGGGCCCGTCTTCACCGGCATGCAGACGGGCAACGTCCTCTTCCTGGCCTTCGGCACCCTCGGAGAGGGCGGCCTGTCGGTGGTGGCTCCCGCCACCTCGCTGTGCGCGTTCGTGGTGGGGGCGGTCGCCGGCGCCCGGCTGGAGGGGCGGCTGGAGTCGCACGGGCACCGGTGGCTCGTGGCCGCCGCGCTCACCGAGGCAGTGCTGGTCGCGGCCGCGGCCGCGACCGCCTGGGACCTCCCACCGGTCAGCAGCGCGCCCACGGCCCGTCACCTCGTCACGGCCGCCGTCCTGTCGGCGTCGATGGGCCTGCGCAACGTGACCGCGATGCGGGTGAGCGTGCCCGACATGCCGACCACCCTGGTCACGCGGGCGATGACGGCGTTCCTCGGCGGCTCGCTCCTCGGCCACGACCCGGCCTTCGGGCACACCCGGGGCGCCACGGCCCGCCGCGCCGCGTCCGTCGCGGCGATGTTCGCCGGGGGCCTGGTCGGTGCGGCTTTCATCCGCCTCGGCTGGCCGCTGCACGCCCTGCTGCTCCTCGCCGCCGCCCTGGCCCTGGCGGTGGGCCTCGCCAAACTGCGGCTGCCGCGCGTGTTCACCGGATAGCCCCGCACCGCCGGCCGGGCCGTGGCTAGCGGCCCAGCGCCGCCATCGCGGCGTTGTGCCCGGGGATGCCGCTGACACCGCCGCCGCGCACCGCGCCCGCCCCGCACAGCAGGACGTTCGCGTGGGCGGTCGCCACGCCCCAGCGGCCGGCGCCGCCGGCGGCCTCCGCGTACGGGAAGGCCAGGTCCCGGTGGAAGATGTGACCGCCGGGCAGCCGCAGTTCGCGCTCCAGGTCGAGCGGGGTCTTGGCCTCGATGCACGGGCGGCCGTCGGCGTCCTCGGCCAGGCAGTCGGCGAGCGGCTCCGCGAGGTGGGCGTCGAGCTGGGCCAGGGTCGCGGCCAGCAGCCGGTCCCGGGCGTCGTCGTTGTTCTTCTCGAACAGCCGGGCGGGCGTGTGCAGTCCGAACAGCGTCAGGGTCTGGTAGCCGCGCTCGACGAGTTCCGGGCCCAGGATCGACGGGTCGGTCAGGGAGTGGCAGTAGATCTCCGAGGGCGGGGCTGCGGGCAGTTCCCCGGCTGCCGCCTGGGCGTGGGCCCGGGCCAGTTCGGCGTACCCCTCGGCGATGTGGAAGGTCCCGGCGAAGGCCTCGTGCGGATCGACCGCGCCGTCGCGCAGCCGCGGCAGCCGCTTCAGGAGCATGTTGACCTTCAGCTGGGCGCCCTCGGCCGGTGCGGGCGGCTCCTCGCCGAGCAGTGCGGCCAGTTCCTGCGGCGAGGCGTTGACCAGTACCTTCCGGGCGGCGACCCGGCCTTCGCCGTCGGCGGTCCGGTAGGCGACGGACGCCTCGGCGGCGCCGTCCGTCTCGATGCCGACCGCCTCGTGGCCGGTGGCGATCTCGGCTCCGGCCGCGCGGGCGGCCTCGGCCAGCGCGGCGGTGAGCGCGCCCATCCCGCCGACCGGCACGTCCCAGTCGCCCGTGCCGCCGCCGATGACGTGGTAGAGGAAACAGCGGTTCTGCACCAGCGAGGGGTCGTGGGCGTCCGCGAAGGTGCCGATGACAGCATCCGTCAGGACGACCCCGCGGACCAGGTCGTCGGTGAACCGCTCTTCCACGGCGCGGCCGATGGGCTCCTCGAAGAGCATCCGCCAGGCCGTCTCGTCGTCGATCCGCTCGCGCAGCTCGGCGCGGGCGGGCAGCGGCTCGGTGAGGGTGGGGAAGACCCGTTCTGCGACGCGGGCCGTGGTGGCGTAGAAGGCGCGCCAGCGCTCGTACTCCCGGGCGTCCCCGGTGAGCCGGGCGAAGGACTCGCGGGTGCGGTCCTCGCCGCCGCCCACCAGCAGCCCGGTGGCCCGTCCGCCGCGGACGGCCGGCGTGTACGAGGAGACCGTGCGCTTGCGGACCGCGAACTCGAGGCCCAGTTCGGTCACGATCTTCCGCGGCAGCAGCGAGACGAGGTACGAGTACCGCGACAGGCGGGCGTCGATCCCGGCGAAGGGGCGGGTGGAGACGGCGGCGCCGCCGGTGCGGCCGAGCCGCTCCAGGACGAGCACCGTGCGCCCGGCGCGGGCCAGGTACGCGGCGGCCACCAGGCCGTTGTGGCCCCCGCCCACGATCACTGCGTCGTACAGGTCCTTCGAGAACACTGCGGCTCGGCTCATGGCTCTTGGTAGCACGGGACGATCAGCGGGGGCCAGACCCCGGCCGGTCAGCTGGGCAGTGGCGGCAGCGGGCTGCCGTACGCCAGGCCCTGGCCGCGCAGGGCCGCCACCCGGCGGTGGAGCTCCGCGGCCTCGGCGGCCCGGCCCAGGCGCTCCAGGCAGTGCGCCTCGTCGCCGAGTGCGGCGAGCGTGTCGGGGTGGGCGGCTCCGAGGGCCTGCTCACGGCCCGCGGCGACCTCCCGGTACACCGACAGGGCCTCGGTCCAGCGGCCCAGCCAGCCCAGCCCGACGGCGACCTCCCGCCGGCTGACGAGGGTGTCGGGGTGGTGGGCCCCCAGGACGCGTTCGCGCAGGGTGCCCACCTCGCGGGCCTCGTCCAGGGCCTCGTCCCAGCGGGCGAGCCGGCCGAGGTTCACGCCGAGGCCGTGCCGGGCCCGCAGCGTCTCGGGGTCGGCGGCGCCGTAGGCGCGGGTGCGGTCGCGGACGAGCGTGCGGTACAGATCCAGGGCCTCGGTGCTGCGGCCGAGGCGGCCGAGGCTTATGCCGACCTCGTACCGGGCGGCCAGCGTGTCGGGGTGGTCGCGTCCGAGGGACTCCTCGCGGGCCGCCGCGACTTCGCGGTAGGCCTCCAGGGCCTCGGTCCAGCGGCCCAGCTGGCCGAGGGCGTACGCGGCCTCGTAGCGGGAGACGAGGGTGTCGGGGTGAGCGGGGCCGAGCACCCGGGCGCGGGCGTCGGCCACTTCGGCGGCCATCCGGCGGGATTCCTCCAGACGGCCCAGCCGGGAGAGGTTGAAGGCGAGGTTGTGGCGGCAGCGCAGGGTGTCGGGGTGGTCGGCGCCCGCGATGCGCTCGCGGGCCGCGAGCACCTCGCCGTACACCTCGTGCGCCTCCTGGTGGCGGCCGAGCTGGCCGAGGACGTACCCGGTCTCCTGACGGGCGGCCAGGGTGTCGGTGTGCTCCGGTCCCAGGACGCGGCTGCGGGCCTCGGCGACCTTGCCGTACTCGAGCAGGGCGTCCCCGGCGCGGCCGGTGCGGCTGAGGGCGAACGCGACCTCGTAGCGGCTGGCGAGGGTGTCCGGGTGGTCGGGCCCGAGCGCCGCGGACCGGGCCGCGGCGACCTCGCGGTGCACGCCGCCGGCCTCCTCCCAGCGGCCGACGCGGCCGAGACCGAGGGCCGTGGCGTGCCGGCTCTCCAGGGCCGCGGCGGGGCCGGCCTCGGGTCCGGGGCCCGGGCCGGGGGCCCGCTGCGTGATCCGCGGGTCCTCGCGGCCGTCCGGGGCCGTGACGGCGGGCGCGGGCCCGGTGGTGCCGGTGTCCGGGGAGGCGGCCGGCCGGCCGCCGGGCGGGGTCGCGCCTGACTCCGGCGCCCCCGTTTCCGTGGGCCGCACGGCGGTCCAGCTCCCGGTGAGGGCATGTGCCCAGGCTCCGCTGTCGGTGGCTCGGCGGACGCCGGCCCGGGGGCCGGGCGTCAGCGTCGTGGCCCAGTCCGGGAGCGGAGCGGTGGCGGCAGAGGGCACGGCGTTCCGCCCCGAGTGCGGGGTCTCCCCGTGCGCAGGGGCCACAGGGGCCACAGGGGCGACCGGAGCCGGGGGAACGGCGGAACCCGCGGAGGGCGCGGCGCCGGCCGCCCGCGCACCGGCCAGGCGCCGGTACAGGGTCCGGGCGTCGGCCGGGCGGTCCTCCGGGCGCTTGGCGAGCAGGTCGAGCACGGCCTGCTCGAAGAAGGCGGGCAGCTCCGGCCGGTGGGTGCGCAGCGGCTCGGGGGCGGTGTCCCGGTGTCCGACCAGTACCGACCAGGAGTCGCCCAGGTCGAACGGCGGGGCGCCGGTGGCGATCTCGTACAGCACGCAGCCGAGCGAGTAGAGGTCGCTGCTGTGGTCGACCTCGCTGCCCGCGATCTGCTCGGGCGACATGTAGTGCGGCGTGCCCATGGCCATGCCGCCGCCGGTGAGCTTGGCGGTGAAGCCGATGTCGTGCGCGAGCCGGGCGATGCCGAAGTCGCAGATCTTCACCGTGCCGTCGGTCAGGCGCATGATGTTGGCGGGCTTGAGGTCGCGGTGCACGATGCCCTGCTCGTGCGTGTACGCGAGGGCTGCCGCGACCTGTTCGGCGATGTCGAGCACCTCGGCCACCGGGAGCGGGCGGTGGCCGTTCTCGTCCAGCAGCTGGCTGAGGTTGCGGCCGTGCAGGAGCTCCATGACGAGGAAGAGCATGCCGCCGGCGGCGCTGTCGTCGCCGAAGTCGTGGACGACGGTGACGCCGCGGTGCTGGAGCGAGGCGGCGACCCGGGCCTCGCGCCGGAACCGCTCGCGCAGCACCCGGGTGAAGTTGGGGTCGTGGTCGGGGCCGAGCGGCTTGAGGCACTTGACGGCGACGTGCCGCCCCAGCGACTCGTCCCGTGCTCGCCAGACCTCGCCCATGCCCCCGCGCCCGATGAGATCGAGCGGCCGGTACCGGCCCTGGATCAGTCTGGTTTCCGCCAACTCCGCCATGTCGTGCCGTCGCCCCCGTTGTCGTGCCGCGCCCTCCCCGGACCGTCCAGTATGGCCGCCCGCCGACGCAGTGTGTACGCGGAGGGACGGCTGCCGGGCCCCAGCCTCGCCATTGCTCTCAAGATGTGACCTGGGGGAGCTGCCAGCGCAGCCGGGCGGGGATCAGGCGCAGCAGGAGTCCGGTGAGGCGCAGGCGGCGGGTGATGCTGCGCGGGGCGGGTGCGGGACGGCCGTACAGGTGGTGCGCGTATCGGGGCAGCGATCCGTACGCGAGGCCGGCCACCCGGCGCCACAGCAGCGCGCGGAGCGGCACCAGGAAGAGGGGTACGGGAGGGCGGCGCAGGAAGGCGTCGACGGTACGGGCGTCGGCTCCGCCGGCGAGGGCGGGCCTTACCCGTTCGAAGTACGCGGCGAGGTCGGCCGTGGTGCCGGGGACCTCGTCGGGATCGAGGCCGACCAGGCGGGCGTTGGTGCGGCTTTCGGCCACGTACCGGTCGGCCTGGGCGGCGGTGAGGGGGACGCCGGAGCGGCGCAGGACGTGCAGGAACGAGTCGATCTGTGCGCAGTGGACCCAGAGCAGCAGGTCGGGGGCGTCGGCGCGGATCGGCTCGCCGCCGGCCGGGTCGGCCGCGGTCAGGGCCTCGTGGATCCGGCGGACCCGGGCCCCGGCCGCTTCGGCGGCTTCCGTGGTGCCGTAGGTGACGGTGCCGACGAAATCGGCCGTCCTCAGCAGCCGGCCCCAGGGGTCGGCACGGAAGTCGGAGTTGGCCAGAACCCCGCGGACGGCGCGCGGGTGCAGGGCCTGGAGGTAGAGGGCGCGGACCCCGGCGATCCACATCACGGGGTCGCCGTGGCAGTTCCAGGTGACCGAGCCGGGACCGTAGAGCCCGGGGTCGGATCCGCTCATCTGCACAGGGTAGTGGGCGCGCTCACGGGCGTGAAGGCGAGCGGCGGCTGTCCGGCCGTCTCGAAGACGGCGACGCGCTCGGATTCCAGCTGGATGTATCCGGCGGTGTAGGCGTCGCTCCACTCCACCCGCGGCCCGGCGACCTCGGCCTCGATGTCGGTGCGCATCTGGCGCAGCTCCCAGTGCTTCCCCGCGAAGGTGAGGGTGCCGACGCCGCAGTGGGTGTAGAGGTCGTACGGGTACCAGACGCCCTGCTTCGGCACGGCCGGCCCGGTCCGCGGACTTTCCTGGTCGGCCCGGCCGGGAGCGGGCCGGTCGCCTTCGGCCGTGACGGCAACGGTGGCGGTGGCCGCCCCGCTGCCGGCGACGGCTTCGGTGGAGCAGCCGGTGAGGGCGAGCAGGAGCACGGCGAGGGGGGCGAGCGTACGCGGGGCGTGCATGGCGGTACCTTCCGTCCGACGTTCTGACACCGCTGGGACGGACCGGACGCCCGCCCGGTTCCGCCCCGGCCCGCGACCGTCACCCGGGCGGGTGACGGTGCCGCCGCCACCCGGGGGACCGGCCCGCCGGCGGCACCTGCATACTGATCAGCCGTTCCGGCCCGGCACTCCACCGGAGTCCCGCACCGGGATCCCGCACCCTTACGGAAGGACCGATCCCATGGGCCGTACCCCGGCAGTCGGCGACGTCGTCGGCGACTTCTCCCTCCCCGGCGGAGTCCTCCGCCAGGACCGCTTCGAGCGCTCCGACTACGCGCTGCGCGAGCAGCGCGGCACGCCAGTCGTCCTCGCCTTCTACCCCGGCGACAACACACCGGTGTGCACCCGGCAGATGTGCTCCTACTCCGACGGACTGGAACTGCTCGGCTCCGCCGGGGCCACGGTCTGGGGCATCAGCCCTCAGGACGTCGACAGCCACGAGCAGTTCGCCCGAGACCGCGGGCTGCGGATCCCGCTGCTCGCGGACCCCGGCCGCACCCTCGCGCGCAGCTTCGGCATCGACGCACCGCTGATCGGCCTGCGTCGGTCCGTGTTCATCATCGCGCCCGACGGCAGGCTGCACTGGAAGCGGGTGGGGACGCTCGGCGCGACGTTCCCCTCCCCCGCCGTGCTCGCCGAGCAACTGAGCTCGCTCGCTGCTCCCTGACCGGCGGGAGCACGTACGGGCCCCGGAGAGGCCCGAGTCATCCTCAAGCGATGAGTCGTACAGGTTGCGCCCGCCGGGCCTCTACCCTCTCGTTCGCCTGCGCGACGACCTCGCCTGCCGGCACGCCCGGACGCTCACCCCGGTCAGAAGCTGCGACGAGTTGATCCGCCTGTCGACCCAGCCGACACCCATTCGAGGGACGGATCGAGAAGTGGGCATCCGGCTCCAAGACTTCCTCGATCTGATCCGCGAGATGATGAGCATGCCCGTCACACTCGTACTCGTACTCGTACTCGTACTCGTACTCGTACTCGTAGGCGTCGGCATCCCGACCTCCGGGCTGCGCTCCGTGAGCGCAGTCGCGATCCGAAGACAGGCGAATGGGTCTATCCGCCTGCGAAAGACCGCGGCCGCAGCCCCGACGACCATGCCGCCAGCCAGCACGAACGTTGCTTCCCGGTGTCAGGAACCGGTGGCGTCGGCTGGGTGCTCGAGCCGGCAGTAGACGTCCACCATGCCCTCGACGGAGCGGGTGAGGCGTTCGGACAGGAGGATCAGGTTGCCGTCGCGGACCTGGCCGGTCAGAGTGGCGATCCCCTGGGCCACGGTGACCTCGACCGCTTCGTGGGAGAGGGGGACCCACCGCTCCATCGCGGCGGCGATGTCCTTGAAGCCGGTCGAGGGGGTGACGGCGATGACCTTGGTGGTCATGACGTCGGCGACGGTGTACGGGGTGGAGGTCATGGCGGGGTCCTCAGCGTGCGTAGGCGAGCGGGGTGCCGCTGCCGTGAGGGGCGAACAGGTCGAGGAGCCGGGTCCGCGCGGAGTCGAGCCGGTCGGCGATGACGGCGGCCACGGCGGTGGAGACGGACCGGCCGATGGCCGAGTCCTCGTTGCACAGCTCCCGTACGGCGGCGGCGTCGAAGTCCAGGGCGCGCACCTCGCGGGTTGCCGTGGCGCCGAGGTGCCGGCTGCAGGGAGGGAACATCCAGGACCGGCCGAGGAGCTCGCCGTACCCGAGGGTGTCGACGACCACGTTCTCGTGGCCGGGCACGTGCGTGTCCAGGTCGACGGTGCCGCACTGGATGGTCCAGAACTTCTCGGCCCGCTGGGGTTCCTTGAAGATGCGGGTGCCGGACGGGATGGTCACCTGGTGGGAGTGGGCAAGCAGGGCTTCGCGGGCTTCCGGTGCCATCGCTTCGAGGATGCTGTGCACGGTGCTCATGGAGTGCCTCCAACCCTTCGCATCCACCCTGCTCGGTGGGCCACCGTGTCCGGGAGGGCCGCGCGGTGCACACCGCCGGGGCTGTCCGGCCCGGGTCAGCGGACCAGGACGGCCTCTCCGGACTTGGGTACAACGGCCGTCCAGCCCAGCTCGTCATCGATCCTGTCGCGCAGGGTTTCGGCGGCGCTCTCCTCGCCGTGGACCAGGTAGGTGGTGTGCGGGGCCGGGGCGTTGCGCAGCCAGTCGATGATCTGGTCGGCGTCGGCGTGTGCGGAGAAGTGCGGGACGTCGGCTACCTCGGCGCGTACGGGGAGGTACTCGCCGAACATCTTGAGTGTGCGGGCGCCGTCAACGAGATCGCGGGAGCGGGTCCCTGCGGCGGCGAAGCCGACGATGACCACGGCGTTGCGGGGGTCGGGCAGGATGCGGTGGAGGTGGTGCAGGACGCGGCCGCCGGTGGCCATGCCGGCGGACGAGACGATGATCGCCGGGCCGGTGGTGTTGTTGATGTCGATGGATTCCTGGACGGTCCGGGCGGCCAGGAAGGGCTCTGGGCTGATCGTGGCCTCGCCCTGGGCGAGGATCTCGGGGCGCAGCTCGGGCGAGTGGGCCTGTACGGCGTCGCGGTAGACGTCCAGTGCGGCCAGGGCCATGGGGCTGTCGACGTAGACGGGTACGTGGCGGGGCAGAGTGCCGCCGCTGCGCAGTTCGGCCAGCTCGTGCAGGACGACCTCGGTCCGGTCGATCGCGAACGCCGGGATGACCACCGTTCCGCCACGGGACAGCGTCCGAGTGATTACCGAGGCGAATTCCCGGCGGGCGCTTTCGTGGTCGTGGCGGCGGTTGCCGTACGTCGACTCCATCAGAAGGACGTCGGCGCCGGAGAACGGCTCGGGCGGGAGGAGGAGCGGGTGGCCGGGGCGGCCGAGGTCGCCGCTGACGCCAAGGGTGTGGCCGTCTTCCAGGGTCAGGTGTGCCCAGGCGGATCCGAGGATGTGCCCGGCGTGGTGCAGCTTCAGCTTCGTGCCGGCCATGATCTCGATCTCGCTGCCCGCCGGTACTGGGTCGAAGTACTTGATCGTCTGGTCGACGTCGTCATCGTCGTAGAGCGGCTTGGCGGGGCGGTGTGTGGACCAGCCGTGCTGGTTGGCGTGCTCGGCGGCTTCCATCTGGAGGCGGGCGCTGTCGCGGAGCACGATCTCGGCGAGACGGGCGGTGTGGGCGCTGGTGAGGATGGGGCCGCGGAAGCCGTACCGGACCAGTCGCGGCAGGTACCCACAGTGGTCCAGGTGGGCGTGGGTCACGACGACGGCGTGGATGTCCGCGGCGTCGCAGGGCAGCTTGTCCCAGTTGCGGCGCCGTAGGTCCGCGACACCCTGGAAGAGCCCGCAATCGACGAGGATCCGGGCGTGGTCGCTCTCGACCAGGAACTTGCTGCCGGTAACCGTCCGCACTCCGCCGAGGAACCTCAGCAGCGCCGGGCGGGCGGAAGCAGGGGACGGGGCTGACTGGGACATGGCAGCAGCCCTCCTTTCGGAACGGATGCCGGTCTCCACCGTCGCACCGGAACGCCCTGTCCGGTGGGGACCGACCGGTCCCGGGTAGGGGCCGACCGGCCCAAGCGGGACGGAGAGGCAGGGGCACAGCCTGGCGGTGACCCCCCTCCCGCACAGCACAGAGAGGCCGCAGTCATGAAGGCGCTCGTCTTCCACGGGCCCGGACAAGCCTCCTGGCAGGACGCCCCGGACCCCTCCGTCAAGGACGCCGCCGACGCGATCGTCCGGGTCGACGCCGTCACCATCTGCGGCACCGACCTGCACATCGTCAAGGGCGACGTCCCCGAAGTGACACCCGGACGGATTCTGGGCCACGAGGCCGTCGGGACCGTCGTCGAGACCGGCGGCGACGTCCGCAGCGTCCGCCCCGGTGACCGCGTCCTGATCTCCTGCATCTCCGCGTGCGGCCGCTGCCGCTTCTGCCGTGAAGGGCGCTACGGCCAGTGCCGCGGAGGCGGCGGCTGGGTCCTGGGCCACACCATCGACGGCACCCAGGCCGAATACGTACGCGTCCCCTTCGCCGACCTCTCCGTCCACCCGCTGCCCAGCGCCCTGGCCGGCCACGACGCCGTACTGCTCGCCGACATCTTCCCGACCTCCTACGAGGTCGGCGTGCTCAACGGAAACGTGCGCCCGGGCGACACGGTCGTCGTGGTCGGTGCCGGACCCATCGGCCTGGCCGCCATCGCCACAGCACAGCTCTACAGCCCCGGACGGATCATCGCCGTCGACCTCGCCGCATCCCGGCTCGCTGCCGCGCGCGACCTCGGCGCCGATGCCACCGCGAGCGCGGACGAGGAGCCCGAGCGGCTGGTGGAGGACCTCACCGACGGGCTCGGGGCGGACGTGGTCATCGAGGCCGTCGGCGTGCCCGAGGCATTCGAGATGTGCACCCGCATGGTCCGACCCGGCGGACACGTCGCCAACATCGGCGTCCACGGCAAGCCCGCCGTCCTCCACCTCGAAAACCTGTGGATCAAGGACGTCACCATCACCACCGGCCTCGTCGACACCCACTCCACCCCCATGCTCCTGCGCATGATGGCCGCCGGCCGCCTGCCCGGGGCCGCGATGGTCACCCACCGCTTCGAGCTGGACCAGATGGAAGAGGCGTACGACGTCTTCTCCAACGCCGGCGAAACCGGCGCCCTCAAGGTCGTCCTCGGCGGACCCCAGCACGACACGGTCGCCGTACCGCCCCAGGAGCAGTGAGTGCCGTGAAGAGCATGCCGAGCACCCATCCCCAGCAGTCCGGCGAGATGACCGGACGCACCGACCTGGGCCGCCGCCTGGCGGCCCGCCGCGAAGCCCTCGGTCTGAGCCGCGACGAACTGGGCCGGCGGTGCGGCGCCGACGGCACGTACATCGCCTACCTGGAGGAGCACGCCGCCAGTCCTGCCATCGGCACCCTCGTCCGGGTGGCCGACGCCCTCGGCCTCACCGTCGACGATCTGACCGGCGCCAGCGCCCACCGCGTCGCCGGCCGGTCCACCGCCCGGCGCGACAGTGCGCTCGTACCGCTGGACGAGACCGAATGCCGGCGGCTGCTGAGCACGCACGGCGTGGGCCGCATCGCCGTCTTCACGCCCGAAGGCCCCGCCGTCCTCCCCGTCAACTACCTGATCGCAGGACCCGGCATCGCCTTCCGTACCTCCGCGGAAGCGGTCACCGCCAGAGCCGCCGGAACCGAGGTCGCCTTCGAGATCGACAACATCGACGACGTGACCGCCACCGGTTGGAGCGTGCTGGCGGTGGGTGAACTGGCAGCCATCACAGACCCGGACGAGATTCACCACCTCAACACCACGGCCCGATCCCAGCCCTGGGCGGGCGGCGCGCGCAGCCAATGGATGAAGGTCACCCCGGCTCGGATCACCGGCCGTCGCGTGGTGCACGACTCATGAACGAACTGCGCGCGGTCGTCTTCGACACCGACGGAGTGCTCCTGGCCACGGCGGACCGCCACGCGGCCGCCTGGAAGGAGACCTTCGATGGCTTCTTCCCCGAATGGCAGCCATCGCACGCCTGTGCACGAGCGCGCCCGTTCGACGCCGTCCGGGAGTACCGGGACCTGGTAGACGGCAGGGCCCGTCTCGACGGTGTACGCGCCTTCCTCGCCGCCCGCGACATCGACCTCCCGCCCGGATCGTCGGACTCGAACCCCACGGCGACCGCCTGCACATCGACCCCGTGCCCCTCTCCGAAGTGCCCGGTTCCTCGTTCTCGATCTCTTGTCTGGGGCACCGGGACGTCCGTATCCGGTTCCGGCCCGGCCGGCTCGGCATCAGCGTCCCTTCATCCCCCCTGGGACCGGTGCCCCCGGTCCTGCAAGGTGACCGGCACGAACGCATTGCCGCAGGCCAGGAGCGGTGGCTCCGCCTCCCCAAGGGTTGACACGGCAGCCACCCCCTCCTCGCGTGGCGGGGCGATCGTGATGCGCACACTGTGGATGTATCAGCCGTCGGAAGGATGAACGGAATGGACGGACAGCAAGAGGCTCCGCGGATCGTGGTGGGCGTCGACGGATCGCCCTCGTCCCAGGCCGCGCTGCGCTGGGCGGTCCGGTACGCAGCGCTTGTGAGCGGGCGAGTAGAGGCGGTCGCGGCGTGGGACCTGCCCGGTGCCGCGTCGTGGTCGGCACCCGCGGTCGACGCCACGTTCGACGAGGAGGAGGCCGAGCAGCGCCTGGTCGAGGAGGTCCGCACGGTCCTCGGTGAGGACAGTGCCTCCTCCGTGCACCAGCGCCTGGTACGCGGCAATCCGGTCGACGTCCTGGTCGATGCGTCAGAGGGTGCGGACATGCTGGTCGTGGGCAGCCGTGGTCGCGGCAGCTTCAGCCGGGCCCTGCTCGGTTCGGTGAGCCAGCAGGCGGCGCTCCATGCGCCGTGCCCGATCACCATCGTCCGGGCGGACGTCTCCGTCGAATAGCCCCACCTTGACACGACTGGCGTTCGACCCCGCTTGACCGAGGCCGCGCAGGTCTACACGGGGCCGGTAGGCCCTTCCGGCTTGGCTGCGTCGAGGAGCAGTTCTGCGGCGACGGAGGCTCCGTCGCCACTCATCGTGTCGGCCACGGCCACGGCCACGGCCCTGGCTCGGGTTCGGGTTCGGGTCTGGGGTCCAGGGCCGCGTATCGAGTGCGGCGGTCAGGGAGTCGCCGGTCAGCGTCGGGCCTACCCGGGGGAACAGGGCCTGCTGGTTGACGTCGCCGACAAGGAGGCAGTCGCCGACGTCGTCGATGGGGGCCAAGTCGGCCCAGCCGCGGGCGAGGACGACCCGGTGGCCTTGGGCGCGGCAGGCCTCGATGGCCACCCGGGCGGTGTCCTTCTGGGAAGCCGCTGCTGCTCGCCGGAATCGCCTTCGAACTCGTCTTCACCGCGGCGCTCGTGTACGCGCCGCCGCTCCAGAACCTCTTCGGCACAGCCGCCCTGCCGCTGGACGTCGTCCTCCTCATCTCGGCCTTCCCGCCGCTGGTCTGGGGAAGCGACGAGCTCCGACGCTGGGCCCGAGGCCGCACCACCGCTACTCCTGATCCGACCGGAGGCACACCATGCCGCACACGAGCGAATGGAAGACGCACCTCTATCTCTTCGAGGAAGGGCACACGACCAAGGCCCGCGTCGAACTCGACACCGGCACCACCCGTCTCACGGGCCACGGCACCGCCCGCTGCAACCCCACGGACAAGGACGTGCCCGAGATCGGCGACGAACTCGCGGCCGCCCGGGCACTGGAGAACCTGGCGCTGCAGCTCAAGCGCACCGCCTACGGCGACATGGCGGCAGCAGGAGCCGCACCGCGCCACGATCCCCTCCCTGCCTATGGCCTCGGGTGAGCGGGCGGGTCTCCGGCAGCGGGCTCAGACTGGACCCATGGGCGACGGGCCGGCGATCGAGCTGACCGGACTGACCAAGAGGTACGGGCCGGTGGTGGGCGTCGACCGCCTGAGCCTCACGGTGGGACCAGGTGAGGTGTTCGGATTCCTCGGCCCGAACGGTGCGGGGAAGACGACCACGCTGCGATGTCTCACCGGCCTCCTCCGGCCCAGCGAGGGGCGTGTTCGAGTGCTCGGGCTGGACCCGATCGCCGATCACCGCCGGGTGGCCCCGCACGTGGGGTACCTGCCAGGCGAACTGCGCCTGTATCCGGAACTCTCCGGAGCGGAAACGCTCGATCTGCTGTCGGCGCTCCAGGGGGCTCCGGTGCCCCGCCGCGGCGAACTGTGCGACCGGCTGGGGCTGACACCAGCAGTCCTCGCCCGCCCCGTCGGGGGTTACTCGCGGGGCATGAAGCAGAAGCTCGGGCTGGTGCAGGCGATGCAGCACGACCCGCACCTCGTGGTGCTCGACGAACCGACCGAGGGGCTCGACCCGTTGGTCCAGGACACGTTCTTCGCACTGCTGGGCGAGGCTGCCGCCGCCGGACGCACCGTCCTGCTCTCCAGCCACATCCTGCCGGAGGTGCAGCGCACGTGCGGCCGGGTGGCGATCATCCGGGACGGACGGCTGGTGACGGTCCAGAGCGTCGCCGGCCTGCGCGAGGCCCGGGCCAGACGGATCAGGCTGTCCTTCGCGGACGGACAGGGGGCACGCCCACTGGGCGACGCAGAGCGTTGGGCCCCTCGCTGGCAAGGAGACCGAGTGGAGCTGCTCGTACCGCCGAGCGAAGTAGTCGGCGCCCTGCGCACACTGCTCAGCCTGCCGGTGGCCGACGTCACGGTGGAGGAAGCCGGGCTGGACGAAGCCTTCATGGACCTGTACCGAACCGGCGCCGTGCGGGAGGAGCCGTGAAACGGCAGTGGCCGCTGCTGTGGCTCGCCCTGTACCGGCGGCGCCGAATGCTGGCCGCCCTGATCATCGGGATGGTCGTCTTCGAGGCGCTCATCGTGGTGATCGCCAACACGATTCCTCCCGGGCAGCTCTTCTCCGCGGGCGGGAAGGGACCGCCCCCGGCCTACCGCGCCTTCAGCGGGTCCAGCGGCGACGTGTCGATCGCCAGTTACCCCGGGCTGCTGGGCGCCGGCCTCACCCACCCGTTCTGGATCGCCATGCAGCTCACCGCGATCGGTTCGCTCGCCGCTGCCGCCGTGGCCGCGGACGTGGAATCCGGGACGGTGGAACTGGTCATGGTGCGTCCCGTGAGCCGTACCCGGCTGCTGGCCGAGCGGACTGCCGCCCTGGTCCTGGCTGCCCTGGCCCTGAACCTGGCGGCGACCCTCACGGTCGCGGTGGGGGTGGTGCTGTCGCCTGACATCCACCGTGCGGTGCCGCTCGGCGGGGTGTTCGCCGCCGGGGTCATGGGGGTGGGCTTCGCCCTGTGCCTGATCGGGCCGGCGATGGCCGTATCAGCGGCAGGACGACGGCGGGCCCAGGTGGTGGGCGCGACCATCGCGCTCGGAGCCGTTGGGTTCGCCGTCAACTTCATCGCACTGGCCTGGTCGCCGGCAGCGCCGCTGAGGTTCCTCAGCCCGTTCCACTACTACGCTCCGGGCGACGCCCTGGCCGAAGGCGGCGTGCTCTGGCCCCGGCTCGGCATTCTGGTCGGAGCGGGAGTGCTGGGCATCCTGCTGGCTCAGCTGCTGCTCCAACGCCGAGACCTCGCGCCCTGAACGCAGCTGCTCGTGGGCTCAGTACGGCCAGGCCCAGTCGGCGACCTCCGGCAGGTCGGTGCCGTGCTCGCGGATCCAGTCGTGGTGGCGGATGCGCTGGTCGGCCATGGCCTGGCGCAGTCCTTCGGCGCGGCCCGCGAGCCCGGGGACGCGGTCGATGACGTCCATGACGAGCCGGTAGCGGTCGAGGTCGTTGCGCACGACCATGTCGAAGGGGGTGGTTGTCGTGCCGGACTCCTTGTACCCGCGCACGTGCAGGTTCGGGTGGCCGGTCCGGCGATAGGCGAGGCGGTGGATCAGCCACGGATAGCCGTGGTACGCGAAGACCACCGGCTTGTCGGTGGTGAACAGGGCGTTGTACTCGGTGTCGGTCATGCCGTGCGGGTGTTCCTCGTGGGGCATGAGCCGGGCGATGTCGACGACGTTGACGACGCGGACGGCCAGCGAGGGGAGGTGCTCGCGGAGCAGAGCGGAGGCGGCGAGGACCTCCATGGTGGGTACGTCGCCGGCGCAGGCGAGGACGACGTCGGGTTCGTGGGAGCCGTGGTCGGTTCCCGCCCACTCCCAGACGCCTGCGCCTCGTGTGACGTGGACGCGGGCCTCGTCGATCGGCAGCCAGTCGAAGGAAGGCTGTTTCCCGGCGACGATCACGTTCACCTGGTCGCGGCTGCGCAGGGCGTGATCGGCCACGGCGAGCAGGGTGTTGGCGTCCGGCGGGAAGTAGGCGCGTACGACTTCGGGGCTCTTGTTGAGGACGTGGTCGACGAAGCCGGGGTCCTGGTGGGAGAAGCCGTTGTTGTCCTGGCGCCAGACGTGCGAGGTGAGCAGGTAGTTGAGGGAGGCGATGGGCGCGCGCCAGGGCAGCTCGCGCGAGGTCTTCAGCCATTTGATGTGCTGACCGACCATGGAGTCGACGATGTGGGCGAAGGCCTCGTAGGTGGAGAAGAGTCCGTGGCGGCCGGTGAGGAGGTAGCCCTCCAGCCAGCCCTGGCAGACGTGTTCGGACAGGATCTCCATGACCCGGCCGTCCTGGGCCAGGTTCGTGTCCGTGGCCTCCGTCAAGCCTTGCCAGGCTTTGCCGGTGACGTCGTACAGGTCGTCCAGCCGGTTGGAGGCCGTCTCGTCCGGTCCGACGACCCTGAAGTCCCGCCGCCCGGCCGTATCGCGCATGATCCGGGTGAGGAATCGTCCGAGGATCCGGGTCGGTTCGTGGAGGCTGCTGCCCGGCTTGTCGACGGGGACGGCGTAAGCGTCGAGCACGGGCAGCGGAAGCGGCCGCAGCAGCCGGCCGCCGTTCGAGCAGGGGACGGCGCCCAGGCGGCGCTCGCCCTGCGGGACACAAGCGAGAACCTGCTCGGAGGGTCGCCCGTCGGCGTCGAAGAGCTCCTCCGGCCGGTACGAGCGCAGCCAGTCCTCCAACTGCCTGAGGTGTGTGGGGTTCTCACGCACCTCGGCGAGCGGGACCTGGTGCGCCCGCCACGTGCCCTCCACCGGGTTGCCGTCGACGGTCGCCGGGCCGGTCCAGCCCTTGGGCGTGCGCAGGACGATCACCGGCCAGCGTGCGTACTCCCGTCCCGGGTCGCTGCCCGCCGTCCGTGCCTCCTGCTGGATGAGGGCGATGCGGTCCACGGCATGGTCCATCGCGCGGGCCATGGCGTGATGCACCTGGGCCGGGTCGCTGCCGCTCACGTACAGCGGCTCGTGACCGTATCCCCTGAGCAGCGAGTCGAGTTCGGCTTCGGGGATGCGCGACAGCACGGTCGGGTTGGCGATCTTGTACCCGTTCAGGTGCAGGATCGGCAGGACCGCACCGTCGTGGACCGGGTCGAGGAACTTGTTCGAGTGCCAGGACGCGGCCAGCGGCCCGGTCTCCGCCTCGCCGTCGCCGATGACGCAGGCGACCAGCAAGCCGGGGTGGTCGAAGGCAGCTCCGTAGGCGTGGGCGAGGGAGTAGCCGAGCTCGCCGCCCTCGTGGATGGAGCCGGGCGTCTCGGGCGCCACGTGGCTCGGTACGCCGCCGGGGAACGAGAACTGCCGGAACAGAATGTCCATACCGGCCGCGTCCCGCGTGATGTCCGGGTAGGTCTCGGTGTATGTGCCCTCCAGCCAGGAGTTGGCGAGGACGGCGGGGCCGCCGTGGCCCGGACCCCAGATGCACAGGGCGTCCAGGGACCGCTCCCTGATGACGCGGTTGAGGTGGGTGTGGACGAGGTTCAGGCCGGGGGTGGTGCCCCAGTGGCCGAGCAGCCGCGGCTTGATGTGCTCGGGCCGCAGCGGCTCGGTGAGCAGGGGGTTGTCCATGAGGTAGATCTGGCCGACTGCCAGGTAGTTGGCGGCGCGCCAGTGCGCGTCGAGGTCCGAGATGGGGTATGCGGTCATGCCCGCTCCTGCGTGCGACGGTCCGGGACGTTCGTCGACTGAGCCGATACCGGCACTCTGCGCCCCGGCGGCCGCCGTGGGGAGGGGAGGACCGGCCCTCGGGGAGGGACTGTCGGCCCCTGTGTGCCAAGGCGCCCGGCAGCGAGGGTGAGTTCAGCGGCGCCGGTCCCCCCGGCCGGTGCCGCTCCCCTTCCGACCTACCCCGATGCTCCGGCATCAGTACGGAGGACAGACCCGTGAAGCGCACCCTGGTAGTCGGAGTGGACGGTTCCCCTCAGAGCCGGGCCGCGGCGGACTGGGCCGCGCGGGAGGCCGTACGGCGTGACCTGCCCCTGCACGTGGTCCACGCCTGGCTGTGGCAGCCGCTCGCAGCCCCGATCTTCCAGGACCGCGACACCGAGGCCCACCGCGCCGACGACGTCCTGAAGGAGGTCGAGGACGAGCTCACCCACCGGTACCCGGAGCTGGCCCTCACCGCGGAAGTGCTCTCCGACGCGCCCGTGCCGGCCCTGCTCCACGCCGCCAAGGACGCGGAGTTGCTGGTGCTCGGCACTCGCGGGCACGGAGCCCTGGTCGGGTTCCTGCTGGGCTCCTACGGTCGGCAGGTGATCGCCGCCGCCGAGTGCCCCGTCGTCTCCGTACGCTCCGCGCAGGGCAGGCCGGTGGCCGTGCCGGAGGAGGGTGAGGTCGTCGTCGGGCAGCAGGGCGGTGTGGAGGAGTCCGCCGAGGTACTGCGCGTCGCCTTCGAGGCCGCCGCGGCGAGGAAGGTACCGCTCCGTGCGGTCCGCGCCTGGAGCCTGCCCCCGGTCTACGGGTACAGCCCCGGGTCGATGTGGATCGCCGAGCAGTTCGGTGGCCTGGAGCCGTACGAGAAGGCCGCGCTGGAGCAGGCGCTGGAGCCGTGGCGGCTGAAGTACCCGGAGGTCGAAGTCGTCACGCACGTGGAGCAGGGCAGTGGCGGCCACGTGCTGCTGACCGCGGCCTCGGACGCGCAGCTGCTCGTCGTCGGCCGCCGGGTCCGCGAATCGGCGATGGGGGCGCACATCGGCTCCGTGGCCCATGCCGTCCTGCACCACGCGGCCTGTCCTGTCGCCGTGGTCCCGCACGCCTGATCCAGCCCGGGTCAGGAGGGAGGCCGGGCACCCGACTGCACGACGTGCCCGGCCACCGTGTGTCCGGTCGCCGACTATTCGGCGTACGGGGCGGGGTGCTGGCTCGGCGGGATCAGCGTGTGACTGGCGATCACCGCCGCCTGGACGCGACGCTCCACCCCCAGCTTGATGAACAAGCGCGAGATGATGTTCTTGACGGTCTTCTCGGCGAGGTACAGCCGCTGGCCGATCTCCCGGTTGGTGAGCCCCTCGCTGATCATGACGAGGACCTCCTTCTCCCGGTCGGTGAAGCCGGGCAGACCCGGGACCTGCTTCTCCTTGGGCACGTCACCGCGCATGCGGGCCATCAGCCGGGCCGTGGCTCCGGGATCGAGCATGGACTGGCCGGCCGCGACCGTGCGGACGGCGGTGACCAGGTCGCTTCCGGTGATCTGCTTCAGCACGTAACCGGAGGCGCCCGCCATCACCGCGTCCAGCAGGGCCTCCTCGTCATCGAACGACGTGAGCATCAAGCAGGACAGCTCGGGCATCCGCGAGCGCAGCTCGCGGCACACGCTCACGCCGTCGCCATCCTGGAGCCGTACGTCGAGGATCGCCACCTGGGGTCGTAGCGCGGGGATGCGGATCAGGGCCTGTTCCGCCGTACCCGCCTCACCGACCACGTTCAGGTCGGGCTCCGCGTCCAACAGATCGTGCACCCCGCGACGCACGACTTCGTGGTCGTCGAGGAGGAAGACCGTGATCGGCGTCTTGGCGGGAGAGGGGGCACCGCTGTCGGTCATGACGCAACTCCTTCGCCGGGTTTCGTCCGGGGCGCCCGAACTCCAGCATCCTGCCTGCCGAAGGGGCCGAACGGACAGGGCCGATAGGCCCTCATCCACCTTCTTCCGCGCGGTGGTGAGCGCCATGGGAAAGGGACCTTCGGCCCTCCGCAGGGTGCATGTGGACCTTCCCGGGACCGGTCTGATTCCGGTGAGCTGGTGCGGCACGGGGAAAGGCGCGGCTCGATTGCGGAGCCGCACTCAGCGTGGAGGTTCCATGACGACCACCTTGATCGACCTGAAGGCCGCGGTGAGGAACGACGGCGAGGTGCGCGTCACCTTGGCCGGGGAACTCGACTTCCACACGGCGGGTCAGGTGGAGCCCCGCCTCACCGGACTCGCCGCATCCGGTCACCCCAGCCTCGTCCTGGACCTGTCCGGGATCTCCTTCTGCGACAGCTCGGGCATCGACCTCTTCATCCGTGTGCACCACCGCTGCCGCTCGGCCGGAACCCGGCTCCTGTTGTATGGCGTGCCGCCTCTGGTCGCCAAGTCGATACGAGTACTCGGCGCCGACCGCGTGCTGCGGCTCGCCCTTGTCTGATCAGGGCGGTAACCGACACCGGTCCCCGGGTCGGGACCGTTCGGCCCTGGTTCTCGTGGTGATCGCGAGGGAGGCTGGTGGCCCGGAAGCGGCAAGGACCGATCGATACCGAATGAAGGTGCGCAGCATGGACGAGGACGGCGGCATACGGCGCACCGACGGCCAGAACGGCGCTATGACGGCCACGCGGCGCATGCAGGAGCTCGACAGGGCAGAGGCGCTCAGACTGGTGGCCACGGTGTCCCTGGGACGCATCGTCTTCACGCAGCAGGCTCTACCGGCAGTCCGCCCGGTCAACCACCTCGTCGAGGGCGGGGACATCATCGTGCGGATCCACGACGACGGGGCGCTCGCCTCCCTCGTGGCACCGGCTGATGTTCCCGGCGTGGTGGTGGCCTACGAAGCGGACGCCATCGATCCCGTCACCCACCTCGGCTGGAGCGTCGTCGTCACCGGCTACGCGTGCCCGGTGACCGACGCCGATGAGGCGGCCCGGTTCGCTTCCGTGCTGCGTCCCTGGGTGGGACACCCCGTGACACGAGCCCTGCGGATCCGCCCCGACCTCGTCACCGGGTTCCGGCTGGAGGCGGAGCGGACGCTGCCGGAGCCGGCCGACCTGGGGTGATCACGTCGGGGCCGTCAGCTCCCGGTGGGGAGCGGCGCCCGCCAGACGAGCCGGCTGCCCGCCTCGTCGGGGGTGTCCACGACGAAGGACCCGCCCAGGCTCCGCGCCCGGTCGTCGAGGTTACGCAAACCGCTCCTGCGGCCCTGGGCCGGGATGCCCCTGCCGTTGTCGGAGACCGTCAGTACGATTTCGCCCGGTTCGGCCTTGAGGGCCACGGCGACCCTGGTCGCCCCCGCGTGGCGCGCGGCATTGCTCAGGAGCTCGCCCAGCGCCGCCATGACGTGGTCGGCGACCTCGGACGGGACGTCCGTGTCCAGCAGGCCCTCCATGCTCAGGCGGGGCGGATGGCCGAGGGTGGTGGCCGCTTCTCCGACGGCCCGGGCAGCGCGGGCCCGCAAACCTGGTCCGGTCTCACGGTCCTTGGTACGCAGACCGAAGATCGTCGAGCGGATGATCTTGATGGTTTCGTCCAGGTCGTCGACCGCACGGCTGACGCGTTCGGCGGCTCCTTCGTGCTCGATGAGCCGTGCGGCGCTCTGGAGGGTCATTCCGGTGGCGAAGAGCCGCTGGATGGCCAGGTCGTGCAGGTCCCGTGCGATCCGGTCGCGTTCCTCCAGCAGTGCTATCTGCTCCGCGTCCCGGCGACGCTCCGCCAGCTCCAAGGCGATCGCCGCCTGACCCGCGAAGGCGACGAGCGGCTCGAGCTCGTTCTCGCCGAAGACGGGATCGCCGGCCGGGCGCGCGAGCAGCAGTACGCCCCTGCTCTCCCCGCCGGCGGTGCCCAGCGGCACCGCGACGGCGGCACCCAGCCCGCCCTGTATCTGGGAATCGGCCGGGTAGCGGTCGTCGTCCGAGGCGTGCACGACCGTGACGGGTTGCCCGGTCCGGTGCGCGGTCCCCGACAGGGTTTCCGCGAAGGGGACGACGAGTCCCTGCCTGGCCGTGCTGTCCGCACCGGCCGCGAACTCCACGAACAACCCCTCGACACCGGGAACCGGCATGGAGACATCCGCGATCCGAGCCCCCGTGATCTCCTGGGCCCGCAGGGCGATGAGCTCCAGCACCGCCGGACGGGAACTGCCCGACAGCAGGCTCTCGGTGATCTCCGCGTTGGCCTTCAGCCACCGCTGCTGACGCTGCGACCCCTCGTAGAGCCGGGCGTTGTCGATCGCCACACCCGCCGCCACCGAGAGGGTGGAGATCACCGTCTCGTCCTCGGTGTCGAAATGGACTCCGCCCCGCTTGTCGGTCAGATAGAGATTTCCGAACACCTGGTCCCGCACCCGGATCGGTACGCCGAGGAAGGTGCGCATGGGCGGGTGGTGCGGCGGAAACCCGTGCGACGAGGAGTGGGCGCCGAGATCGGTGAGGCGCAAGGGCTTCGGGTGGTGGATGACCTCTCCGAGCAGGCCGTGACCGGCCGGCAGGGGACCGATTTCGGCGATGGCCTCCTCGTCGAGCCCCACGGTCAGGAACTGCGACAGAGTGCGGCCGTCGGGGCCGATGACCCCGAGCGCCCCGTAGTCGGCATCCACGAGCAGGGCCGCGGCCTCCACGATCCGCCGCAGCACCTGGGCCAGATCCAGCTCCCGGCCCACCGAGACGACGGCCTCCAGGAGGCTGTGCACCCGGTCGCGGGTGCCGCGCACGGCGTCGATGCGTACTTGGAGCTCGTCGAGCAGCTCGTCCAGCCGCATCCGGGGCACTTGCGTCAACGGATCCCCCACACTCACGTGATTCCCCTTCGCTACCCGCCCCGTTCGGAGCCAGCGTATCGACAGCCCGGCCTTGCGGGGCGGGGAGCGGCAGGCCAGGGGCCGGGCCGGATGTGGCGAGCGGGAACGCCGGCAGGACGAGGGCATCGCGACACGCCGAGGCCTGAGGGGCGTCGTTGCGCACTACCGCAGGCCGTGACTGACTTGGTCGCAGAACCGGACGGCAGAGGGGCGGAGACGGCGATGGGCCTCAAGAAGGCGGTCTACGAGAGAGAATTGCTGCGGCTCCAGACGGAGCTGGTCAAGCTCCAGGAGTGGACGCGCGCGGAAGGCGCCCGCCTGATCGTCGTCTTCGAGGGCCGTGACGCCGCGGGCAAGGGGGGCACGATCAAGCGCGTCGCGGAGCACCTGAACCCCCGTGTCGCGCGCATCGCAGCCCTGCCCACGCCGACCGGGCGGGAGCGTACCCAGTGGTACTTCCAGCGGTACGTCGAGCATCTGCCCGCCGCCGGAGAGATCGTCCTCTTCGACCGCAGCTGGTACAACCGCGCCGGAGTGGAGCACGTCATGGGGTTCTGCACGCCCGCCGAGCACCAGCGCTTCCTGCGCCAGTGCCCGGTGTTCGAGCGGATGCTGGTCGAGGACGGGATCCTGCTCCGCAAGTACTGGTTCTCCGTCAGCGACGCGGTGCAGGAGGAGCGGTTCCGGCGCCGCGCGCAGGACCCGCTGCGCCGGTGGAAACTCTCCCCGATGGATCTGGAGTCCCTCACCCGCTGGGAGGCGTACTCGAGGGCCAAGGACGAGATGCTTGTCCACACGGATACGGTCGATGCCCCGTGGTACGTGGTCGAGAGCGACGACAAGCGCAGCGCGCGGCTCAACATGATGGCCGACTTGCTGTCTTCGGTTCCCTACGCGGACGTGGCCGTACCGTCGCTGACCTTGCCGCCGAGGCCGCCGTCCACGGGCTACGAGCGTCCGTCCAAGGAGCTGCAGACCGCCGTACCCGACCACGCGGCTACCCTCGGGAAGGACTGAACGGCGGCAGATGCCGGTGGTGTCTACTCCCGGATTTCCAGTACCTCGGCCAACGGGCGGCGGGGCGTATCGGGGCCTGCGGGTCCGTAGCCGAGGCGGAAGACCATCTGTACGTGTCCCATGGCCGCGACCGGGTCTCGCACCGTCCACCGCAGCTCCGGCCACTCCAGGGGATGGGACGTCATCGAGGTGGCAAGGCCGTCAGCGGTGGCTTGCAGAAGGATGCGCTCCATTGCCTGGCCTGCGCGCAGCCAGTCGGCTCTCGTGTCCCCCGGGGTGCTCAGCAGTGCCAGCTGCGGCCGCTTCTCGAACACGGCCCAGCCGCGATCCGGTATCGGGTTGGCCCAACCGAAGTCGCGCACGGGGGTGGGGCCGCCGGAAGCCTTGGGTCCGAATGCGGTGGCGGGAATCCCGTCGCGACGGGCGCCTGAAGCGCTCTGCGTGGGGGAGGTCCAGGCCTCGGTCTCCGCCCGAGCCAGCGGATCGATCTCCTCTCGGTGTTCGGCGTCCCGTACCAGCCCCAGCACCGTGTCGATGTGCCAGGTGTCCGGGACGGTGAGTCGGCAGCCCTCCAATTGGGCCGCGGTCCACAGCCCGTCCAGCAGCGCGGTCGGCACCAGCTCCTCGCTGAAGGGGTACCGGCTGGTGTGCCGACGCCGGATGGCGTCCTGCAGGGAGGACAGCTCGCGGTCCGTCCCCGCAGCTTCGTCGATGGTCACCGTCGCGAGCAGCCACGGTTCGGCCTCGTCGGGCAAGAGCCGCACGCGGACCGGGAGGCCGATCGAGGCTGCGGACACGCGCAGGTTGAACAGTGCCGCAGCACAGCCGAGGTGAAGACTGCGGTGATCCGGATCGGTTCGGGGCATGGCGCGGTCCGGATCGCCGTACAGGGCGAGAGCACCGCTGCCGACATGGAACACGAACTTCCACGGCTGGGCGTTGTGCATGGACGGGGCGGTGACGGCGTCGCCGACGAGCCGCATGACGGTGTCGGGGTCGAAGTATGTTGCGGTCACGGGACTGTTCCTCTACTTCCAGGCTCTTCCGCTTGCGGGGCTTCTGGGAAGGACCGAGCGGTCCAACCGGGGACCGACCGGCCCTGCTCTCTCCCGCTCAGCCCCGTTCGTCTGCGGGGCAGGTGAGTCTGTTGTCGACGTCGACGACCCCGTCGACGCTCTGGCAAAGACGCACCACCACGGGCAGCAGGCCGGGATGCGGCACGGTGCCGCTGAGCCTCACCAGGCCGTCGTCGACTTCGACGGTGACGTCCGAAGGAGCGATGCGGAGTGTCCGGGTGAGGACGTCCTCGATGATCTCTTCCTGTATCGCGTGGTCGCGGCGGAGGAAGAGCTGGATCAGATCGCTGCGACTGAGGATGCCGACCACGCGGCCTTCCTCGTCGACGACCGGCAGCCGCTTGACCCGGTGCCGCTGCATGACCCGGGCCGCGCGGACCACGCTCCACTCGGGTCGGGCCGTGACGGCCGGGCTCGTCATCAGCTCCTCGGCTGTTGCGGCACCACCGGGGAGCCGCCGGCGGAGAAGGTCGGCTTCGGAGACGACGCCGACCGGGTGCCCGGTTTCGTCGATGACGGGCATGGCGGTGATGTCGAACTCCTTCAGGAGCCGGGCGATCTCCTTGAACGCGGTCGTGCGCCGGACGGTGACGGTGGTGCGCGTCATCAGCTCTGCGACGCTGCGGTGCCTCATGGCGGTCGTGCCCTCATGCGGAGACGGGGGCGGTGAAATCCGCCTTGACGTCGACGACGCCCGGTACGGTGCCTGCGGCGCGTACGACGACGTCTTCCATGGCGGGGTCCGGCAGCGAACCGTTGAGGTAGGCGATGCCGTTGGCGACGTGGACGTGCACCTCGACGGGACCGCGCGCGTGGACGTGCGCTTCGGCGGGAAGTTGTGGGAGCAGCTGGTACGTGATCAGCTCGCGGATCTCGGCGCCGATGTCCTCGTCCGGGCGCAGGAAGACCTTGAGCAGGTCACCGCGGCTGACGACGCCGACGAGGCGGCCGTCGCCGTCGACCACGGGAAGGCGCTTGAGGTGCCTTCGGGCCATCAGACGCGCTGCGGTGGGGATGGTGGCGTCCTTCGTGACGGTCACGGCCGGGCGGGTCATCAGCTGCTCGGCGGTGGTGTCGTGGGCCGTGTCGGTGCCTTCGGGCTTGAGCAGCAGGTCGGCTTCTGAGACGACGCCGACCACCTGTCCGTCCTGGGCAAGGACGGGGAGCGCGCTGACGTTCCACATCCGCAGCTCTTCCACGATGTCCTTGAACGCGGTTCCTCGGTCGACAGAGATCACGGCGTGTGTCATCACGTCCTCGACGTTGCGCAGGTGCTTCATGGTCTTCCTCCTCGATGGAACGTCCGGTGATCGCGATGGTGTGAAGGGCGACCCTTCCGCGGGTAGGGACGTCCGGGGCCGAAGCGGTCCGGCCGGCCCTGGTGCGCTCCGCCTGGGGGTGGTTCCATGGAAGTGCGGAAAGGGTCCTTGCGAGGATGCGGAGAAGCGGCCGAGCGCCGTGCACCGCACAATCGGGCTCCGCGAGAAGCGGGCGGACTCTTTCCGCCTGTGCTGCGTTCCTCGCACGGGCGCTCACGGGTTTCCGCTCCTTCAGTCGTGGGCGATGACGGCCACGGGGGCTGCTGAGTGGTGCAGGACCGCGTGGGCAACCGAGCCGAGGTGCGCGCCGAGGGGAGAGCGGCGCAGATGGCGTCCCACGACGACGAGTCCCGCGCCCTGCGAGGCCCGGACGAGATGCTCACCCGCCGATCCCATGAACACGTTGTGGCTGATGTTCACGTCGGGGAACTTGTGCCGCCAGGGCAGCAGCATGTCGCCCACCATGTGCGTGACGCTCATGCCGATGTCCCGTTCGTTGTCCGGGTCGAAGAACGGGACGTAGCTGTAGGCAGCCGGCATCTTCCAGCCATGCACGGCCCGCAGCGGGCAGTCACGCCGGGCCGCCTCTTCGAAGGCGAAGGCGAGGACCCGGTCGCACGCTTCGTGGATGTCGACGCCTACGACGATCTCGGCGCCGGAGCCGGTGCCCGGCCCGTCCGGGTCGTCGGCGGCGCGAACGAGGACGACCGGGGTGTCCGTCGCGACCACAGTGGACATGGCCACCGAGCCCACGACGAATCCGACCAGGCCGCCCAGACCGCGCGAGCCCAGAACGAGCAGCCCGGCGTCGGCGGCCTCGGCCGCGAGGGCGGCTGCCGGCCGGGCCGTCAGGCAGCGGGTCGTGATCTCCAGGTTCTGGTGGCGCCCGTGCAGTTCCTGCGCGGCTTCGGTCAGGGCCTGGTCCGCCCAGCGGTCCACGTCCTGGTGGCCCGGGCCGGGGACCACCGGGTCCAAGGGCCAGTCAACGGCGTGCACGAGCCGCAGCGGCACCTTCCGCAGGACGGCCTCCCGCGCGGCCCAGCGTGCTGCCGCCCGGCTCTCCGGAGAGCCGTCTACTCCGACGGTGACGTGGTGTTTCATGGCTGCGCCTCCCTGCGTCCGGTCCGGCACCTCGTCACCACTGCATCGCGTGGCGGGCATGGTCGGGGTGAGTGGTTGCCGTGTCGTCGGTTCGTGCGGTGACGTGCGATGCCACGGTGACGACCCCGTCGAGTTGCTCGACGAGGCTGAGAAGTGCAGTGAGCTGACTCCGGCGCTCGACATGGCCGTCAATGGCGACGACGCCGTCCACCACATGGACCTCGACATCACCGTCCGGCATACCGAGAGCCTCCACGAGGATCTCGTCGTTGATACGTCGTCGTATCTCGGAGTCAGGGCTCAAGAAGATGCGGAGCAGGTCCCGGCGGGTGACGATGCCGACGAGCCGGTCCTCCACGTCCACGACAGGGAGGCGTTCGACTCCTCGGCGGGTCATCAGCCGGGCTGCGTCGGCCACTGTCTCTTCAGCGCGGACAGTGACAGCGGGCGCGGACATGACGTCGCCCGCGGTGGGCGGCTCCGCCGCTGTGCCGTTCTGCCAGGAGGTATCGGGGCCAGGGCGCGCGTGGGCCAGCAGGTCCGTCTGCGAAGCGACGCCCACCACGCGGTCCTCGTCGTCCAGGACAGGGACTCCGGAGATGTCGCACTGGGCGAGGAGCTTCACAATGTCCTTGAAGGCGGTGCCCGGGGCTACAGAGACGACCTCGTCGGTCATGAGGTCCGCCACCTTGATGTGCTTCATGAGGTCCTCCTGCTCCGCCGTGTCACGCGCGGCCGATGTCCGTTGTCGGGTGTGAACCCACCATGTGTCGGCGCCTGCCGGTGAGCGAGGGCCGAACGGCCCCGTCTTGGGGCCCGTAAGGGCCCCAGGTGCCGAGCCCGGGACGACGGGGGACCTTTGGTCCCGTCCGCGATCCCGGGCGGCCCTCTTCCCGAAGCGTCGACGGTGCCAGCGTGAGTGGTGTCCCTCATCGGCTTCTCGGTTGGGAGGAATCGTGGAAAGCACATTCCGTACGCCTGACACCAGCTCGGTCGTCGTCGGCGTGGACGGCTCGCAGTCGGCGCGCAGCGCCGCCCTGTGGGCGGCCAGGGAGGCCGTACGCCGCGGCCGTCCCCTGCACATCGTCTATGGCGCCGACACCGACGGTCGGGCCTTGTACCTGTCGGCGGAGATCATCGAACGGGTCCGCGTCAACGGGCGGGAGCTCCTGGACGACACGGCGAAGGCTGTGTCTGCCGAGTACCCCGGGCTGAACGTGACCACCGAATTCAGCCGCGCGGACGCGGTCGACAGCCTGCACCGGGCCGGCGCGCTCCACGGCACGATCGTGGTCGGTAACCGCGGCCTGGGCGGGTTCAACTCCCTCATGCTCGGCTCGGTCGGCATGGATGTCGCGGCCGCCGCCGTGACCCCCGTCATCGTCGTCCGCGGCATCGACGGGGCCGAGGAGACCGGCACCATCCTCGCTGCCGTCCGTGACGAGCACGACCTCCTGTACGCCAAATACGCCGCCCGGGAAGCCGAGCTGCACAAGGCCTCCCTGCGGCTGCTCCATGTGTGGAACGTGCTGGAGTCCCTCGGCGAGGTGGTCACGATGCTCGACGGCGTCGACGCGATCGCAGGCGGGCACGCAGAGACCCTGCGGGCCGTCACGGGCGCGATCCGCGAGGAGTTCCCCGACCTGGACGTGCAGGCCGATGCGGAGAAGAGCATCTCCGTGGCCGGTGTCCTGGTCGAGGCGTCCCGCCATGCCGACCTGCTCGTCATGGGCGGCCGTCGGGTTCCCGGGCGCCTCGGACTCGCCCCCACCCTGGGCAAAGCCACGCACAGCCTGCTGCACCACGCCCACTGCCCGGTCCTCCTCGTCCCCCGGACCGGCAGCGACTTCGGGAGCCGGTCATGACCAGCCACCAGACAGGAAGCCATGACATCGTCGTGGGTATCGACCCGGACAGGGACTGGCACCTCGCCCTGGCCTGGGCCGCCGACGAGGCACAACGGCGCCGGCTCCCGCTGCGCCTGGTGCTCGCGGTACCGCCCCAGCACGACACCCATCACGTCGATGGCACCCCGGGCCAGACCGCCCTGCGGCAAGCCGGATCCGACAGGCTCGAACAAGCCTGCAACTGGGGGCGTGACCGCCACCCCGAAGTGAGCGTCACCGGTGATCTGCTGGGCGGCTTCCCCGCCCCCGTCCTGGGCGGCGCGGCGCGAGAGGCCCGCATGATCGTCCTCGGCTCCCGGCGCCTGAGACGCACCGCCGAGTTCTTCAGTGCCGGCTCGGTCGTGGTCCCCGTCACCGCCCAGGCCCGTTGCCCCGTCGTCGTCGTGGGCGACGCCGAGCACATCAGCCAGCAGCCGCCCTACGTCGTCGCGGGCATCGACGGCAGCGCGTCCGCCACGGCCGCGCTGGCCCTCGCCTTCGACGAGGCCGACCTTCGGGGTGCGGCACTGCGGGTCGTCTGCGTATGGCAGCCGCCTCTCCTCATGCTCGACGACGAGGAGGTGGCGCTGCGAGCCCAGCGCACTCTGGTCTCCGAGGCCACAGCCGGCTTGTCCGAGAAGTACCCGGACGTGCACGTGACGCACGAGGTCCTCACCGGCCACCCCGTCGAGGAACTGGCCCGGGCCGCCGAGCACGCCCTGTCCGTCGTCGTGGGCCGCCGCGGCACCGGCGGATACACCGGCATGCGGATCGGATCCGTCGTCCACGGACTTCTGCACCGCGCGCACTGCCCCGTGATCACCGTCCCGACCGAATGAGTGCGCCATGACCAGCCGCGCGATCGACACGCCGCCTGTCGGCTCCTCGGCCCCGACGGGGCTGACACAGGCCGAGGCCGAACGCCGACTGGCCGGGTACGGCCGCAACGAGGTGGAACCGCCACGGCCCACACCGCTCCACCATCGTGTGCTGGCACAGCTGCGCGATCCACTGATCATGGTGCTGCTCGGCGCCGCACTCGCGATCGGCGACCACCCGGACGCCGTCGTCATCGGCCTGGTGGTCGTCTTCAACACGACCGTGGGAGTGACCCAGGACGTTCGGGCGGACCGCCCGGTCGCCGCGCTCTCCGCCCTCTCAGCCCCACACGCCCGAGTACGGCGGGGCGGTGAAGCGTACGAAGTGGCGGCAGCGCTCGTGGTGCCGGGTGACAGCCTGCTGCTGGGCGAGGGGGACAGCGTCGCCGCGGAGGCCGATCTCACCGAGGCGTCCGCTCTCCTGATGGACGAGTCCATGCTCACCGGGGAATCGGAACCCGTCGCCAAGACCGCGGGTGACACGGTCGCCGCCGGCACCGTCGTGGTGCGTGGCCGGGGTGTCGCGACCGCCACGGCCACAGGATCCGCCAGTGGGAAGGCCGGGCCATCCGGCCGGAGATACCGTGGAAGCGATGGCGCTCTCGCCGTCGCTTCCGGCCGGAGGTGGGGATGAGCGCAGCCGATCAGCCCGTCGGCCCGAGCGCAGGCGAACAGCCCACCCGCAGTGGTGTTCCCCGGCTGCGGCTCGACGAACTGCTGGATGAGCTGCAGGTACGGATCAACGAGGTCAGGGGCACCCGGGACCGGCTGAACGGTCTACTCGAAGCCGTCATGTCGGTGGGCCGGGAACTCGACCTGCCACAGGTCCTGCGCGGCATCGTCGAGGCCGCTGTGGTGCTCGTGGACGCCAAGTACGGGGCCCTTGGGGTCATCGGGACCGACAAGAAGCTGGCCGAGTTCCTTCCCGTCGGCATCAGTGACGAACTGCGCGGGCAGATCGGGGACCTGCCCTCCGGTCACGGCATTCTCGGCGAGCTGATCCGCCATCCCGAGACGCTGCGGCTCTCGGAACTGTCCGAGCACCCTGCCTCCTACGGGTTCCCGGCCCACCACCCGCCGATGCACTCCTTCCTGGGAGTCCCGATCCGCATCCGCGAGGAGGTCTTCGGCAACCTCTATCTGACCGAGAAGCGCGGTGGAGCCGAGTTCGACGCCGAGGACGAGGCGGTCCTGTCGACCCTCGCGGTGGCGGCCGGCATCGCCATCGAGAACGCCAGGCTCTTCGAAGGTCTCCGGTTGCGTGAGCGCTGGCTGGAGGCCAGCTCGGACATCACCAGCGCCCTGCTCTCCGGAGCACCCGAGGACGATGTCCTCGAAGGCATGCTGGAGCGGGCCAAGGACATCACCGCCGCCGACATGGGCGTCTTCTACCTGCTGGGCTCCGCCGGTGAGCTGCGGGGCTCCCTCGCCCTCGGAGAGGGAGCAGAGGCGCACCGCGGAATCGTCCTGCCCAGCACCCAGGGAACTCTCGCCGAGGCCGCTCTGGCCCGCGACGGCCTCATCACGGTCCCCGACGTGGCGACCGACGAGCACGTCACCGTCCAACCCGAGAGGTGGACCGGCTTCGGCCCGGCCGTGGCCGTCACCGTCGGCACCAAGGAAAGGCTCAGCGGCGTCCTGATGCTCGCCCGGCGGCACGGCCGCCCCGGGTTCGCCACCGCGGAGATCGCCGCGCTGCCGGGGTTCGCCGGTCAGGCCGCCCTCGCGCTCGAGCTTGCCCACCGGCGCCGCGACGCCGAGCAGATGAGCCTGCTGGAGGACCGCGACCGCATCGCCCGCGACCTGCACGACCTCGCCATCCAGCGGCTCTTCGCCACCGGCATGACCCTCCAGAGCGCCCAGCGCTTCGTCGACCACCCCGAGGCGTCCGAACGGCTCACCCGCGCGGTGGACGACCTGGACGCCACCATCAAGATCATCCGCTCCACCATCTTCGGACTCCGCGAGCACGAGGCCCCCGGTGAGGCGTCCAAGCTGCGCTCCCGCCTGGTCCAGGCGATGGACGAGGCCGCGGCAGCCCTTGGCTTCGCCCCGGCCCTGCGGATGGAGGGACTGATCGACACCGACGTACCGTCGGCCGTCGCGGACGAGGCCCTCGCCGTGGTGGGGGAAGCGCTCACCAACGTCGCCCGCCATGCCGAGGCCACGCGGGCGGAAGTCTCGATCGCCGCAGCCGCCGGAAACCTGACCATCACCGTGACCGACAACGGCATCGGCCTGCCCGAGATCGGCCGGCGCAGCGGACTTCGTAATCTGGCAGAGCGTGCCGAAAGGCTGGGCGGCCGGATGGAGGTCGCAGCGCGGGGTGACGGAAAGGGAGGCACGTACCTGGAGTGGCAGGTACCCCTGGCTCGCCCATCGCGGTGATCGTCACCGTCGTCGCTAATTCTTCGCCGTCCCAGTGTCGTGCTCGTGCACCTGGGCGGCGATCACGGCCGCCTGGACCCGCCGCTCCACGCCGAGCTTCCCCAACAGCCGCGAGATGTGGTTCTTGACCGTTTTCTCGGACAGGTAGAGCTGCTTGGCGATCTGCCGGTTGGTGAGGCCGTCCCCGATGAGTTCCAGGACGGCCCGCTCGCGTTCGGACAGAGCCGCCAGCCGGGCGTCCTCCGGCTCCTTCGCCGCCTCAGGGTCCCGGAGAGAGTGCATCAGACGGGCGGTCGTGGCCGGGTCCAGCATGGACTGCCCGGTCGCCACCGTCCGTACGGCGGAGACCAGGTCGGAGCCCTTTATCTGCTTCAGCACGTATCCGGCGGCACCCGCCATGATCGCGTCCAGCAGCGCCTCCTCGTCATCGAAGGACGTCAGCATCAGACAGGCCAGGCCGGGCATGCGAGAGCGCAGCTCGCGGCAGACGGTGATGCCGTCACCGTCGGGCAGCCTCACGTCGAGCACGGCCACGTCCGGGCGCAGCGCCGGCCCGCGGGCCAGCGCCTGCTCGGCCGTGCCCGCCTCGCCGACGACGGTGATGTCGGGCTCGGCGTCCAGGAGGTCTCGCAGCCCGCGCCGGACCACTTCATGGTCGTCGAGGAGGAACACCTTGACCGGCGCCCCGGCGGAGGCGTTCGGATCATCGGACATGATCGCCCCTGGTTCGGTCCCCATGACGCATTTCCATCCGAATTGTCTCAGGAAGGCGTGCAACGCACCCCGTGGCCGCAGGTAGGCACTAGGCGGCGACGGCGCCGTCCAGCTCCATCCGAACGTCCACGACGCCCTCGACCGCGCGGATCGCCCGCTCGAGAAGGGGGACCAGGGCCCGGTCCCGCAGCGGGCCGCGCAGAGTGACAACCCCGTCCTGTACGGCGAAGCCCACGCTCAAGCCGGGTGTCAGCTCGGTGAGCACGCTCTGGCGGATCTCCTCCTCGAGCTCTTCGTCGGGCCGCAGGAACACCTTGAGGAGGTCGCTGCGGCTGACCACGCCTTCCAGCATGCCGAGCGCGTTCACCACGGGCAGGCGCTTGACGTGCTTGCGCGCCATGATCCGGGCGGCCTCGGCAACGGGCGCGTCGGGGTGCACGGTGATCGCCGGGCTCGACATGAGCTCCTCGGCCAGCACCGCGCCGGCCTTCGACGCTTCCTCCAGCTGATCGGGCAGCGCGGGGTCCGTACGCCGGAACTCCTCCTTCGGCAGCAGATCCGCCTCGGAGACCACTCCGACGACGCGGCCCTCGCCTTCCAGGACGGGGACCGCGCTGACCTTCCACTGGTCCATCAGCTCGACGATCTCCTTGTAGGACGCCTCGCGGCCGATGGCGACGGCCGTGTGCGTCATGACGTCACTGACGGTGTACCGGGATGCGGGCATGACGGCTCCTTCGGCGTACGGACGATCAGAGGAAGCTGCCGCTGCCGTAGGGCGCGTACAGGTCGAGGAGGCGCACGCGGGCGGCCTGCAGCCGGTTGGCGAGGACCTGCCCGACCCAGTGGCCCAGGGCAGAGCCGAAAGCGGCGTCGGCGTCCATCAGCGCCCGCACGCGCTCCGCGTCGAACTCGTACGCGCGGACGGGCGACATCGCCTCGGCGCCCAGGCGCCAGGAATAGGGCTTGAAGAGCCACGAGCAGCCGACCAGCTGGCCGGCGCCGAGGCTCTCGATGACCGCGGCGCGCCGCCCGGGCACGTGGACGTCCAAGGTCACGGTTCCGGACCGGACGATCCAGAACCGGTCGGCGTGGCCGCCCTCGCGGAAGAGACGCGTCCCTTCCTCGAAGTTGACCTCTCGGGCCAGTTCCATCAGACGGGAGCGGCAGTCGGCGGGCAGTGCCTCGGAGATACGGGTGGGTGAAGGGGTACTCATGGACGGCCTCCTGTTCGAGTCCGTCTTCAGTCTTGGTCTTCCCGCCGGTCTCGAGCATGGGCCCTGTGGGCCCGTCCAGGGGCCGATCGGCCCCTGTCCGAGATCGGCGCGCGCGGAGATCCTGGGAGCACACGGCCCGTTCACGTCCTTCGCCCCTGTCCGACTGGCAGGCACGGGACGTACGGGCACGGCATGGAGACCGGGGGTGTTCGCCTCCCTCACCATGCCGTCCATCCGGATCGCGGCCTGTTCGCTCGACGAAGGACGTCCACGATGAAAAGCCACCCGGCCGGTGCGACCACCAGTTCGTCTCCCGTCGGTGTGACGGGACGGCAGATGGAAGAGCTCAGCGCCGACGAGGCGCTGCACCTGCTGGGCACCGCCGAACTGGGCCGGATCGTCTTCACACGTCACGCGCTGCCCGCCGTACGCCCGGTCAACCACGTGCTCGATGCCGGCGACATCATCGTCTGCGTCCAGGACGGATCGACGCTGGCGGCGCTGCTCGCGACCCAGCAGGATGCGGGCGTGGTCGTCGCCTACGAGGCCGACGACATCGATCCGGGTGAACACCTGGGCTGGAGCGTGGTCGCCACTGGCTACGCCACCGCTGTCACCGACCCGGACGAGATCGAGCGGTACGTGCGCCTCCTGGAGCCCTGGGCCGCGGGCAGCGCATCGGGAACGGTCCGGATCCGACCCGACCTCGTCACCGGGTTCCGCTTGCGTGAGGGCGGCCCGTAGCGGCGCCCGTTCGCGCGCTTCACGTCCACTCGGCCCTTCGCAGGTCACGATGGTGCGGCACGAGCCCGCAGGAGTTCCGGAGGTGCCATGCCGAAGCGCGGTTGGACCGTGGCGGTCCCGCCTGCTTTCCACGGATACCGCGCCTCCTGGCTCCGGGGTGACGTGCTGGCCGGCATCACGGTCGCCGCCTACCTCGTACCGCAGGTCATGGCCTACGCCGGCGTTGCCGGTCTGCCGCCGGTCGCCGGTCTCTGGGCCGCCCTCCCGGCCATGGTCCTCTACGCCCTCAGCGGGTCCTCCCGCCTGCTGTCCGTCGGCCCGGAATCGACCACCGCCCTCATGACCGCCGTGGCCGTGGGCCCGCTGGCGGCCGGCGATCCCGCCCGCTACGCGGTGCTCTCGGCGGCCCTGGCCGTCGTGGTCGGTCTGCTCTGCCTCGTCGCGTGGGCCGTCAGGCTGGGCTTCCTCGCGGATCTCCTCTCCCGGCCGGTCCTCGTCGGCTACCTGGCCGGCCTCGCCCTGATCATGATCGTGGACCAGCTTCCCCGCCTGACCGGGACCAGTGGCAGCGGATCGGGCTTCTTCCCTCAGCTGTTCTCGTTCCTCCACCGTCTCGGTGACGTGCACTGGCCCACGGCCGTGCTCGCCGCCGGATGCCTCGCCCTTCTGTTCGCCCTGCCCCTGGTGTGGCGACCGCTGCCCGGGCCCCTCGTCGTGCTGGCGCTCGCCACGGCAGTGGTGGCGGGCTTCGCCCTTGACGAGAACCGCGGCATCAACGTCATCGGAGTCGTCCCGACCGGCCTTCCGGGCTTCGCCCTGCCCGATCCGTCGGATTACGCCGAGCTGGTCCTGCCGGCCGTCGGAGTGCTCCTCGTCGGGTATTCAGACGTCATCCTGACGGCGCGCGCCTTCGCCCGCCACGACGATCCGCACCCCTTGGCAGCCAACCGCGAGCTGCTGGCACTCGGCGTATCCAACATCGGCGCCGGAGTCCTGCACGGCTTTCCCGTCAGCAGCAGCGCCAGCCGCACCGCCCTCGCCGACTCCGCCGGCGCCCGCACCCAGGCGTACTCCCTCGTCGGCGCCGGCTGCGTGGCCGCCGTCCTGCTCTTCCTGGGCCCGCTGCCGGCCCACACCCCGTCCGCCGCTCTCGGCGCCATCGTCATCTACGCCGCCGTACGCCTGATCGAGGTGGGCGAGTTCCTCAGGCTGGCGGCCTTCCGCCGCCGCGAGCTCCTGCTCGCCCTCGGCTGCGGACTCGGCGTCCTCGCCCTCGGCATCCTGTACGGCGTGCTCCTCGCCGTAGCTCTGTCCGTCGCCGAACTCCTCACGAGGGTCGCCCGACCCCACGACGCCGTCGAGGGAATCGTCCCGGGCCTGGCCGGCATGCACGACGTCGACGACTACCCGAGCGCGCACACCATTCCCGGCCTGCTCATCTACCGCTACGACTCGCCGCTGTTCTTCGCCAACGCCGAGGACTTCCGCCGCCGGGCACTGGCCTCGGTCTCGGCGCAGGACGAACCCGTGCACTGGTTCGTCCTGAACACCGAGGCCAACGTCGAGGTCGACATCACCGCCCTCGACGCCGTCGAGGCCCTGCGCTCCGAACTCGCCCAACGGGACATCGTGTTCGCCCTCGCCCGCGTCAAGCAGGACCTTCGTCGCCCCCTCGACGCCTACGGCCTGACAGCCGCGGTCGGCCCGGAGCGCATCTTCCCCACGCTCCCCACAGCCGTTGCCGCCTATCGGGACTGGCAACGCGCCATGGGCCACGATCCAGCCCTTTGAGCAAGACTCCAGACTGAGGAGCCGGGCGCCGGAGACGGGAGGATCGGTGTCGGAGCTGCCCCGGTGGCGCTACGGCCCTGCGCGAGGGATCGCAACGAGTCGCTCGTCACGCCGTGGTGTCCCTTCCGCGCCTCTCACGAACGTAAGACTGCGGACCACTCCGAGCGCCTCGTCCCTACCACGAGCACCCGAACGGATGAAGCGGGCTGCACCTGGGTGCCGCCGAGGCTGGTGAGAACGCGCTCAGCGCCGGTCACACCGCGTCAGCGGCGGACACGGGGCATGCCCAGGCCGATCCAGGAGATGATCTCGCGCTGGATCTCGTTGTTGCCGCCGCCGAAGGTGAAGATCACCGCGCTGCGGTAGCCGCGTTCCAGTTCGCCGTGGAGGACCGCGCCCGCGGAGCCGTCCTTCAGGGGACCCGCGGCGGCGGTGACCTCCATCAGCCAGGCGTAGGCGTCGCGGCGGGCCTCGGAGCCGTAGACCTTGACGGCGGAGGCGTCCTGGGGGGTGAGCGTGCCGTCCTGGACGGCGTTCACCATCTTCCAGTTGAGGAGCTTCATGGCGTCGAGGCGGGCGTGGGTGCGGGCGAGGCGGCCCCGGACCCAGCCGAGGTCGATGACGCGGCGGCCGTCGGCGATTTTGGTGTTCGCGGCCCAGCGCTGGACGTCGTGCAGGGCGCGGATGGCCATGGTGCCGTGGGCGGCCAGGGTGACGCGCTCGTGGTTGAGCTGGTTGGTGATCAGGCGCCAGCCCTTGTTCTCCGGGCCGACGCGGCGGGACGCGGGCACGCGGACGTCCTCGTAGTAGCTCGCGGTGGTGTCGTGCGAGGCCAGGGTGTTGATGAGGGTGCAGGAGTAGCCGGGGTCGGAGGTGGGGACCAGGAGCATGGTGATGCCCTTGTGTGCCGCGACGCCTTCTTCGACGGGGGTGGTGCGGACCGCGAGCCAGACCCAGTCGGCCGTGTCGCCGTTGGTGGTCCAGATCTTCTGGCCGTTGACGACGTACGTGCCGGTCTCCTCGTCGCCCTCGCGCACGGCCCGGCACTTGAGGGCGGCGAGGTCGGTCCCGGCATCGGGCTCGCTGTAGCCGATGGCGAAGTCGATCTCGCCGGCGAGGATCTTCGGGAGGAAGTACGCCTTCTGCTCGTCCGTGCCGAACTGCATGAGGGTCGGTCCGACGGTGTTCAGCGCCATCAGCGGCAGCGGTACGACGGCCTGCGCGGCCTCGTCGAAGAAGATGAACTGGTCCATCGGCGTCATCCCGCGTCCGCCGTACTCCTGCGGCCAGCCGACGCCGAGCCAGCCGTCGGCGCCGAGGCGGCGGATGGTCTCGCGGTAGAAGCGCTTCTGGGCGGCGGGGTCCTCGTAACGGGAGTAGACGTCCTCCGGCACCAGCTCGGCGAAGTAGGCACGCAGCTCGGCGCGCAACTGCTGCTGCTCAGGCGTGTATTCGAGGTGCACGGCCCCTCCAGGATTCCGGCTGCTCTGCGTCCCTGCTGGCGGCGCACAGAGTAGAACCTGTTTCAAGAATCCGGAAGGGGCGTCACACCGCGCGGAGCGGGAGCCGGGAGCCGGTGCGGTCAGCCGTACCGGCGGCCCAGCAGCCGGAACGCCGCCACCGTGGCGAGCACCGCCAGACCCAGCACGATGCCGCTCTCGACCAGCTGGATCGGCCAGAAGTGGGACTCCGGGTGGTGCCGGAAGTCCGTCAGGCCGGACCCTCCGGGCACCGACCGGTTCCAGTCGCTCCAGGACCGGGGGCCGCCGTGGGCCGCGGGCCACAGGGAGGGGCGCAGTACGGTCATCACCGCGGCCAGTGCGCCGGTGGCGGTCACGGCCGCGGCGATGGCCGGGACCGTACGGCCCACCAGCAGCCCGGCCAGGGCACCGGCGCCGAGGCCGAACAGGGCGTAGGCCACCGGCGCCGCCCCCAGCGCCTGGTACACCTGCCAGGCGTACCACTCCGTCCGGTAGTAGCCGCGCTCCCCGGTGCGCCGGGCCTGGCCGACGACCAGGGAGATCAGCGGGACGGCGAGCAGTACGGCGGCCGCGGGGACGGCGAGCTTCGCCGCGAGCCACTGGGCGGGAGCGAGGGACTGGGTCCACTGCATGCGGTACGTGCCCGTCTCCATCTCCCGGCCGGTCATCGGGCCGGCCATGAGTGCGGCGAGCAGCAGCGGAAGGACGGTCACGGCCAGCCCCGCGTACTGGAGCAGGACGTTGGACATGAGCATGGTGTCGAGGTAGCCGCGGACCTGGTCGCCGCAGCCCGGGACGGTGTTCTCGACCGAGCAGCCGCTCGCGGCGAAGTCGTCGGCGGCTGCTGTGGCGGCGTACCAGCGGTGGCCGAGCAGTACGCCGACGGCGGCGGCCGGGAGGGCGAGTACGGCCCACAGGGCGCGGCGGTGCACCAGGGCGGTGACCCGCAGGGCGCCCTTGAGGGCGGCGGCGGCCGGAAGGCCGGCGGTCAGGACCGCCGGGGTGGCGGGGGTGCTCATGCGGCCGCCACCTCCGCCGTCGGCGTCAGCAGGGCCGGGGCCCCGGGCGAACGCAGGTGCGCCAGCAGAAGTTCCTCCAGGGTGGGTTCGACGGCCTGCAGGCCGTCGCCGGCGCCGCCCATGGGGCCTTCGCGCCGGACGAGCGCCGTCAGCTGCCGTCCCGTGGTCCGGGATTCGACGATGGTGTGCGGGGCCAGGTCCCGCACGGGGCCGGTCACCAGCGCGTGGGCGCCGAGGATGTCGTCGATGCCGCCGCCGAGGCGGATCCGGCCGTCGTCGACCAGGAGCAGGTAGTCGCAGGCGTGCTCCAGCTCGCCGAGGATGTGCGACGACATCACCACGGTCGTGCCGTGTTCGGCGGCCGTGGCCAGAAGCGTTCCCATCAGGCGCCGGCGGGCGAGCGGGTCGAGGTCGGCCATCGGCTCGTCGAGCAGCATGAGGTCGGGGCGCTTGCCCAGCGCGAGCGCGAGGGCGACCCGGGTGCGCAGGCCTCCGGAGAGGTTCCGGATGCGGCTGCCGCGGTCGAGCTCCCCGGCCTCGATCACCGCTTCGGCCGCCGCCGCGTCCCAGCGTCCGGGGTTCAGCTCGGCGCCCATGCGCAGCGTCTCGCCGACGGTGAGCTGCGGGTAGAGCGGCTTGTCCTGGGCCACGTAGGCCACTTGCCCGCGTGCCGCGCCCCGGATGGTGCCCTCCGTGGGCGCCAGCAGTCCGGCCGCGAGCGCGAGCAGGGTGGACTTGCCCGCGCCGTTGGGGCCGACGAGCGCGCAGACGCGCCCGGCGGGCACCCTGAACGAGCATTCGCGCAGGGCCCAGGCCTGCCCGAACCTCCTGCCGAGGCGGTGCGCCTCGATGGTCACTGTCACGGACCCTCCCCCTTGTTCGGTTCGCTCTCGGCTTCGCCGAGTACGGCGGTGAAGAGCGCGGTGATGTCGTCCTTCTCCAGGCCGGCCGCGCGGGCCCGGTCCATCCACTGCACGAGCTCGGCGCGCAGCGGCCCGTCGGCGGCCCTGCCCTCGCCGAGTGCGCGGCGGACGAACGTGCCCAGGCCGCGGCGCCCCTCCACGAGCCCTTCGCGTTCCAGTTCCCGGTACGCCTTGAGCACGGTGTTGGGGTTGACGGCGGTGGCCTCGACCACTTCGCGGGCCGTCGGCAGCCGGTCGCCCGGCCGGAGCAGACCGAGCCTGAGGGCCTGTTTGGTCTGCTGCACGATCTGGAGATAGGTGGCCACGCCACTGCGCCGGTCGATGCGGTATGCCACCACGTCTCCTTGCACCACCCTTTCACTAATTAAGTAGTGAAAGGGTGGTGCAAGGAGGGCACGCCTGTCAACCCGCCCGGCCCGGAGGGAGGTTCGGGCACGGGCGGGTTCCGGACCGGGCTTCCGGACCGGTGCGGGCTCAGGCCTGCACGGACACCGGCAGCGGGAGGCCGGCGCCGAGGGCGGTGATCAGACCGGCCGCGGTACGGGCCATCGCGGCCCGGCCCACCGACAGGTAGGCGCGCGTGTCCACGGCGCTCGGGTGGGCGTCGAGGTAGGCGCGGATGGCGTCCGTCATGGCCACGTTGAGCGCGGTGCCGATGTTGACCTTGGCGATCCCGCCGGCGACAGCCGCCGCGAGCTCCTCGTCCGGGAGCCCGGAGGAGCCGTGCAGGACCAGCGGCACGTCCACGGCCGCCGCGAGCCGGGCGAGCAGCTCGTGGTCGAGCACCCCGGTCCGGGTGGTCATGGCGTGGGTGGTGCCGATCGCGACCGCGAGCGCGTCCACCCCGGAGGCGGCGACGAAGTCCCGCGCCTCGCCGGGATCGGTCCGCGCACCGGGAGCGTGCGCGTCGAGCGGGGCGGCTCCGTCCTTGCCGCCGACCTCGCCGAGCTCCGCCTCGATCCACATGCCGTGGGCGTGCGCCCAGTCCACCGCGGCCCGGGTGGCGGCCAGGTTCTCCTCGTACGACAGGTGCGAGGCGTCGTACATGACGGAGCTGAACCCCGCCGACGCGGACTGCCGCAGCAGATCGGGGCTCTTGACGTGGTCGAGGTGGAGGGCGACGGGCACCTCCGCGGCCTCGGCGGCCGCTGCGGCCGCCCGCGCCAGCGGGAGCACCCGCCCGTGCCGGTACTTCACGGCGTTCTCGCTGATCTGGAGCACGACGGGGGCCTGCACGGACTCGGCGCCCGCGATGACCGCCTCGGCGTGCTCGAGGGTGATGATGTTGAAGGCGGCGACGGCGCGCTTCCCGGCGGTGGCCGCCGCGACGAGGGCGCCGGTTGCGGCGAGGGTCATCGGATCTCCCCTGCGAGGATCACGGAGCGGGTCAGGTGCCGCGGGCTGTCCGGGTCGAGGCCCCGGCGGTCGGCCACGGCCAGGGCGAGGCGCTGGGCGCGCACGAGCTCGGCGAGCGGGTCGAGGGTGCCCTGGATCCAGCGGCCGCCGGTGGCGGCGACCTGCTCGGGCAGCCCGTGGGGCGCCTGGCCGAACATCCAGGTGGCACTGTCGTCGCCGGTCACGCTGATCGGACCGTGGCGGTACTCCATGGCCGGGTACGCCTCGGCCCAGGAGAGCGAGGCCTCGCGCATCTTGAGCGCCGCCTCCTCGGCGAGCCCGGCGGTCCAGCCGCGGCCGAGGAAGGTGAACTGGCCGCACTCCGCGAGCCCTTCGGGCAACGGCTCGGCGAGCGCGGTGCGGGCGTCCTCGACGGCCGCGGCCGGGTGCTCGCCGAAGTGGGCGCGCAGCAGGGTGAGGGCGGAGGTGGCGAACCGCGTCTGGACGACGGAGCGTTCGTCCGCGAAGCCGAGGACGACGAGGTCGTCGGCGAGGGCGGCGACCGGGGTGTCGGGATCTCCGATGACGGCGGTGGTACGGGTGCGGCCGCGCAGCCCGGCGAGCAGGTCGAGCACCTCGGTGGTGGTGCCGGAGCGGGTCAGGGCGATCACCCGGTCGTAGCGCCGGCCGGCCGGGAACTCCGAGGCGGGGAAGGCGTCCGTCTCGCCGAGCCCGGCGGCCTCGCGCAGCGCGGCGGCGGCGCGGGCCATGAAGTACGAGGTGCCGCAGCCGGTGACGGCGACCCGCTCGCCGGGAGCGGGGAGCATCTCGCGGTGGGCGGGGGCGAGCCCGGCAGCACGCTGCCAGCACTCGGGCTGCGAGTTCAGTTCGTGGGCGGCATGGCTCATTCCAGACGACTCCCTCTCGGGGTTCCCCGCGGTTCCGCGGGGTTCGCACTGCTCGATGCTTGTTCTTGCAAGTTATCGTGCAGTTTCGAGCAACTTCAAGCATCTCGCTCCGATTGGCTGGGCTAGGGTCGGCGGGTACGGCGACACGCGTACGGCAACAGACCACGGAGGAAGCCCGATGTCCCGCGACGCCCGCTGGAAGACACTGCTGGACCTGCTCGTGGAGCGGGGCCGGCTGGACGTGGATCCGACGGCCGCAGAGCTCGGGGTGTCCGCCGCGACCGTCCGCCGCGACTTCGACCAGCTCGCCGAACAGCAGCTGCTCGTACGGACCCGCGGCGGCGCGGTGGTACACGGCGTGTCGTACGAACTGCCCCTGCGCTACCGCAGCTCACGGCGCGCGGCAGAGAAGCAGCGGATCAGCGCCGCGGTGGCCGGGCTGATCACCCCCGGCGAGGCCGTCGGGCTGACCGGCGGCACCACGACGACCGAGGTGGCGCGGGCGCTGGCGGCCCGCCCGGACCTGGCGGGGGCCGACGCCGGTGCCGTCACCCTGACCGTGGTGACCAACGCCCTCAACATCGCCGTCGAGCTGGCCATCCGGCCGCAGTTCAAGGTGGTGGTGACCGGCGGGGTGGCACGGCCGCAGACGTACGAGCTGACCGGCCCGCTGGCGGACGGGGTGCTCGGCCAGATCACGCTGGACACGGCGGTGCTCGGGGTCGACGCCTTCGACACCCTCGACGGCGCGGCCGCGCACGACCAGGACGAAGCGGCGATCAACCGCCTGCTGTGCGAACGGGCCGGGCGGGTGGTGGTGGCGACGGACTCCAGCAAGCTGGGGCGCCGCGCCTTCGCCCGGATCTGCCCGGCCTCCCGGGTGGACGTCCTGGTGACGGACGCGGCGGTGGCGCCCCGGACGGTCGAGGCCTTCCGCGACGCGGGCGTCGAGGTACAGGTCGTCTGAACCCCCGTTCCTGACGATCTGCCGGCCCCCGACACCCGCGTGACGGCGTAGGACGGCCACGCGCGCGGGCATGACTCGGCAAACCCGGCAAAGGGGGCCGGACGCGGCCCGTGCGTGAGCCGTATCCACCCTTGTTCACGCCCTCACCAGGAACAACGCCGAAAACTGCAACAATCGATCACTCTGGATTACCGATGGGAGTGGAAGATGTTGGAGCGGCATGAACTGGACGGGTTCCTCGCGCTCGCCGAGGAACTGCACTTCGGGCGGGCCGCCGACCGGCTGACCGTCTCCCGCGCGCACATCAGCCAGACCATCAAGAAGCTGGAGCGCCGCATCGGCGCGCCGCTGTTCGTCCGCACCAGCCGGCGCGTGACCCTCACCCCGCTCGGCGAGCAGCTCCGCGACGACCTGGCCCCGCACCACCTCGCCCTCACGGAGGCGGTGCGGCGCGCGATCGCCACCGCCCAGGGCACCACCGGCACCCTGCGGATCGGGTTCGTCGGCGCACTGTGGGGACAGCTGTTCGTCCTCGCGGCGGACGTCTTCCGCACCGAGCACCCCGACTGCGGGGTCGAACTGCGCGAGTTCGCGTTCGGCGTGGCCCAGCAGCCGGTGCGCACCGGCGAGATGGACCTGATGAACGCGAGCTTCCCCGTCCTGGAGCCCGACCTGATCACGGGACCGCCCCTGGTGCGCGAGCCCCGGATGCTGGCCATCTCCTCCGGCCACCCGCTGGCGGCCCGCGCGGAGCTGAAGATGGCGGACCTCGCCGGCGTCACCATGATCCGTACCCCCACCATGCCGGAGTACTGGGCCCGCTCGCGCACATTGCGCGACGGCATCGGCGAGGCCGCCGGGGACAGCGCCCCCGAGGGGCCGATGGCGGGCTCGCTCCAGGAGGGGCTGGCGCTGATCGCCGCCGGCAAGGGGGCCTACCCCGTGGGCGCCCAGGTCGTCCGCTTCTACCTGCGTCCCGACCTCGCGTACGTCCCGATCACGGACGCGCCGCCGCTGGACTGGGGCCTGGTATGGCGGGGCGGGAACGACACCCCGCTGCTGCGTGCGTTCGTCCGTACCGTGCAGGAGGTGGCGAGCACCTCCGGGCACCCGGGGACCTCCCCCGAGGAGCTGGCGGGCGACTGCCCGCAGGAGTGACGGCGAGCGGCTGCGGCGAACGGGCCGGCGGCCGGTTCAGCCCATCGACGCGGACAGGTTCGCGGCCTCGTCCCGCAGCGCGTCCAGTACCGGTCTCAGCAGCGGGTGCGTCTCGGCACCACGGCGCACGGCGGCGAACACCCGGCGCGTGGCCGCCGGGCCGCCGACCGGCCGGACGGCCACCGGCCCGACGGCTTTCAGCTCCATGCCGCGCAGAGCGGAGCGCGGTACGAGAGCCACGCCCGCACCGGCGCCCGCCAGGGCGACCACGGCCCGGAAGTCGTCGGAGGAGTGCACCAGCCGCGGCTGGAACCCGGCGAGCTCGCAGGCCAGCACGACCACGTCGTGGCACGGATTGCCCGGGCTCTGGCCGATCCAGTCGCTGTCGGCGAGCTCCGCGAGCGAGACGGCCGGATGGACGGCCAGCGCGTGCGAGGCGGGCAGGACGGCGTCGAAGGGCTCGGCGTACAGCGGGACGAGCGAGAGCCGGCCGTCGTCCGCGCCGGGCCCGCCGCGGTACTCGACGGCGAGGGCGAGGTCGGCCTCCCCGTCCAGCAGCAGCGGCAGGGACTGGTCCCCCTCGGCGTCGCGGACGCGGACGCGGATGCCGGGGTGCTCGAGCGCGAGGCGGGCCAGTACGGGCGCCAGCACCTCGGCGATGCCGGTGGCGAACGCCGCGACGGTGACCTCGCCCGAGCTGCCGGCCGCGTAGGCGGCGAGCTCCGCCTCGGCCCGTTCCAGCTGCGCCAGGACCTCGTGGGCGTGGGCGAGCAGGATCTCCCCGGCCGCCGTCAGCCGGACGCCGCGCCCGCTGCGGGAGAACAGCGCGTGCCCGGTCTCCTGCTCCAGCGCCGCGAGCTGCTGCGAGACGGCGGAGGGGGTCAGGTACAGGGCGGCGGCCGCGGCGGTCACCGTCCGGTGGTCCGCCACGGCCCGCAGGATGCGCAGTCGGCGGGGGTCGATCACCCCGCCATTGTGTCAGGCGCCGTCAGGCCTGGAGCGCGGCCCTCGCGTCGACGAAGGCCGCGACGGCCCGCTCCACGTCCTGCGTGGAGTGCGCGGCCGAGAGCTGGACCCGGATCCGGGCCTGGCCCATGGGGACGACGGGGTAGGAGAAGCCGATCACGTAGACCCCGCGCTCCAGCAGCAGCTCGGCCATCCGGCCGGCCACCGCCGCGTCCCCGATCATCACGGGGGCGATGGCGTGGTCGCCGGGCAGGATCTCGAACCCGGCCTCGGTCATCTTCGTACGGAACAGCTTGGTGTTCCCGGCGAGCCGGTCGCGCAGGTCGCCGGCGGACTCCAGCAGGTCCAGGACCTTGAGGGAGGCGGCGGCGATCACCGGGGCGAGGGAGTTCGAGAAGAGGTACGGGCGCGAGCGCTGGCGCAGCAGCTCGACGATCTCGGCGCGGGCCGCGACGTAGCCGCCGGAGGCGCCGCCGAGGGCCTTGCCGAGGGTGCCGGTGATGATGTCGACGCGGTCCATGACCCCGTGCAGTTCGGGGGTGCCGCGGCCGCCGGGGCCCACGAAGCCGACGGCGTGCGAGTCGTCGACCATGACCATCGCGTCGTACCGGTCGGCGAGGTCGCAGATCTCCCGGAGCGGGGCGACGTAGCCGTCCATCGAGAAGACGCCGTCGGTGACCACGAGCTTGCGGCGGGCGCCGCCCTCGGTGGCGGCCTTGAGCTGCTGCTCCAGGTCGGCGAGGTCGCGGTTGGCGTAGCGGAAGCGGCGGGCCTTGGAGAGGCGGATGCCGTCGATGATGCTGGCGTGGTTGAGGGCGTCGGAGATGACGGCGTCCTCGGGGCCGAGCAGGGTCTCGAAGACGCCGCCGTTGGCGTCGAAGCAGGAGGAGTACAGGATCGTGTCCTCCTGACCGAGGAAGGCCGACAGGCGCTGCTCCAGCTCCTTGTGCACCTCCTGGGTTCCGCAGATGAAGCGGACGGAGGCCATGCCGTAGCCCCAGCGGTCCAGGGCGTCCTTGGCGGCGGCGACGACCTCGGGGTGGTCGGCGAGGCCGAGGTAGTTGTTGGCGCAGAAGTTGAGCACCTCGCCCGGGGCGCCGCCGGCGGTGACGGCGACGGAGGCGCTCTGCGGGGTGCCGATGACCCGCTCGGGCTTGTGCAGGCCCGCGGTCCGGATCTCGTCGAGGGTGGCGCGGAGGTCGTCGCGTACGGACTCGAACATGTGCTGCTGCTCCTTGTGCGGCGGAGGGCGGGGTGGAGAGGGGGACCGGGCCCCGCGGAGGGGGGAGGGTTGCGGGGCCCGGCCGGGGAGGAGGGGTGGTCGGCCCCTCGGGGTCAGGAGGTCCAGTCGAGGATGATCTTGCCGCTGCGGGCGGTGGCGGCCTCGTCGAAGGCCGCCTCGAAGTCCCGGTAGCCGTACTTGCCGGTGATGACCGGGCTCAGGTCGAGGCCGCCCTCCAGCAGGACCGTCATGGCGTACCAGGTCTCGTACATCTCGCGGCCGTAGATCCCCTTGATGGTGATCATGGAGGTGACGATCTTCGCCCAGTCGACCGCGAACTCCTGTGCGGGCAGGCCCAGCATGGCGATCCGGCCGCCGTGGGTCATGTTGTCGATCATGTCGCGCATCGCCTCGGGGCGGCCGGACATCTCCAGGCCGATGTCGAAGCCCTCGCGCAGCCCGAGCTCGCGCTGGGCGTCGGCGATGGTCTTCTCGGCGACGTTCACGGCGAGCGTGGCCCCGGCCTTGCGGGCGATCTCCAGGCGCTCGGGGCTGACGTCGGTGATGACGACGCTGCGGGCGCCGGCATGGCGGGCCACGGCCGCGGCCATGATGCCGATCGGGCCCGCGCCGGTGATCAGGACGTCCTCGCCGACCAGCGGGAAGGACAGCGCCGTGTGCACGGCGTTGCCGAACGGGTCGAAGATCGCGGCGACGTCGAGGTCCACCCGGGTGCGGTGGACCCACACGTTGGAGGCGGGCAGGACCACGTACTCGGCGAACGCGCCGTCGCGCCCGACGCCGAGGCCGATGGTGCTGCGGCACAGGTGGCGGCGGCCCGCGAGGCAGTTGCGGCACTTGCCGCACACGAGGTGGCCCTCGCCGCTCACCAGATCGCCCACCGCGACGTCCGGGACGCCCGCGCCGACCGCCGCGACCTCGCCGACGAACTCGTGGCCGAGGACGAGCGGGGTCTTCACCGCGCCCTGCGCCCAGCCGTCCCAGGAGCGGATGTGCAGGTCCGTCCCGCAGATGCCGGTGCGCAGCACCTTGATCAGCACTTCTCCGGGTCCGTACTCGGGCTCCGGCACGTCCATGAGCCAGAGTCCGGGCTCGGCCTTGTGCTTGACGAGTGCCTTCATGGTGCGGCTCCAGGCAGGGGGTAGGGAGGGCATGCGTGAGCCCCGGGAGCATCATGGGCCCCACAGGTATCTCGGACGCGCACCAATGTGCCGAGAAGATCGCCTTTGAGTCCATCGAGGATTTCTTAAGCGGGCCGACAGGAGAACTTCACGCCTATGCTCCGTACGGGACGGGGACCGTACGGGGACAGGGCGGAACAGGGGTGGGGAAGGTGACGGGCGTGCCGAGTCTGCGCAGCCGAGCGCTGTCCGCCGCATTGATCGTGTCGGGGCGCCGCAGGCGCTGGGCGAGCGCCGAGGCGGTGCGGGCCCGGGTGGCCGAGACCGCACGGCGGCCGGCCTCGCACCTGCCGCCGCGCAGCCTGGCGCGGATCGCGGACGTGTCGCGGACGATCGTCGGCGCCTGGCCGGTGTACGACGTCTCGCCGCGCGACCGCGAGCCCTCGAGCCGGGTCCTGTACCTGCACGGCGGCGGGTACATCGACGAACTGGTCAGACCGCACTGGGCCCTGATCCGCACCCTGGTGACGGAGGCCCGGGCCCAGTGCGTCGTGCCCGCGTACACCCTGGCGCCGCGGGGCACCGCCGACCGCACCGTCCCGGTGGCCGCCGACCTGCTCAGCGGACTGATCGAGAGCGGAGGTCCCGGCGGGACGGTGCTGATCGGCGACTCCGCGGGCGCCGGGCTCGCGCTGGCCGCCGCGCAGAAGCTGCGCGACCGCACCGGGGCCCAGCCCTCGCGGATCATCCTCGTGTCCCCGTGGCTGGACCTCACGATGAGCCACCCCGACCAGCAGGCGATCGAGCCGCACGACCCGATGCTGGCGCGGGCCGGACTGCGGGAGGCGGGACGGCTGTACGCGGGCACGCTGGCCGCCGACGACCCCCGGGTGAGCCCGCTGTACGGGTCGCTGGCCGGACTCGCTCCGCTGACGGTGTTCAGCGGCACCCGGGACGTGCTCGGCACCGACAGCCGCGAGCTCCTCGCCCGCGCCCGCGCGGCCGGCGCCACGGCCGAACTCGTCGAGGCCGACGGCCAGCCGCACTGCTACCCCCTCATGCCGGTCCCCGAGGGCCGGGCGGCACGCGAGCGCATCGTGCACCTGGTCGCCCGTGCCCGGGAAGCACCCGGCGCACTCTCCGCGCCGTAGCAACCGCCTCCCCGAAGTACCCGTGGACAGACGGGACTTGGCCGGTGCCACCTAGCCAACTCCGCCCGCAGCGGCCCATAGTGGAAGGAACGGCTGACCGGGGGACATCGAGGAGGCCTGCATGGGGAGGCGTTCGGCCGGGACGGGCACCGAGGACGGACAGCGCCGGGTCGACAGGAACCGGGTTCTTTTCACCATTCCGCTGATCCTTCTCGCCGTGCTGACGGTCCTGCTGCTGTGGGAGGTCGTGCGCGGCAATCTGGGGGAGGCGACGAGGGCCGAGTGGCCCTGGCGGCTCAAACTGCTCGACCTCCAGTCCGTGTCCAACATGCTCGCGCTCACGGCGGGCGTGGCCTTCGCCCGCGCCCAGTACGCGCGTTCGGCCGCGCCCCAGATGGGCTGGTCCGGCGAGCCGCAGGACAACACCTTCGGCATGGCCGGCGACAAGGTGTGGGTGGTGAGGGCGCACAACGGCGGCACGCACAGCGCCACGGTGGAGGAGGTGGCCTACCGCATCGAGTGGATGGCGACCGACACCGCCGGCCGGCCGCTGCAGACCGGCTGGATCAGCGGCGACGCGGCGATGGCCGAGCTGGGACGCGGGCAGCCGACCGACCCGGACGGGGAACGCCTCGTCATCGGGCGGGACTTCTACCTCAACACCATCGGGTACGGCGGCCAGCTGGGCACCATCGACGTGGGCCGGTTCTCGATGCGGCTGGTCGACCGGCTCGCCGACATCGAGCTGCGGCTCCAGGTCGCGGACGCCGCCGGGGACCGGCACGAGCGCATCCTGCGCTGCCTCAAGGGCGCGAAGACCGAGATGCACAGTTCCATGGGACTCACGGCCGGCGAGGGGGTGGCGGGGTGAGAGCCTGCGGGGCGGCGGACCCCCTCCGGGGAGCCCGCCGCCGCGGCGTCCGTCCCTCGTTCGAGTGGCCCGGCCCGGGCACGGCACCCGTGCCCGGGCGGCGCCCTACGATGAGCGGGATTCGGCGAAGTCCGGCGGACACCGCGAGACCACACGAAATGAGTCGGGTGTGAACACCCTGCACACGGAATCCCAACTGACCGACCAGTTGTCCGAGTTGGGCGTGGAACCGGGCGGGGTCCTGATGGTCCACGCGTCCATGCACGCCGTCGGCCCGGTGGGCCGGCCGGGCGAGGGCGGGCCCCGGGCGGTGCTCGCCGCACTGCGCACGGCGCTCGGCGCCGCCGGGACCCTGGTCGTCCCCACCTTCACCCCGGAGAACTCCGACACCTCGCCGCACTACAAGGACCAGGTGCGCGACCTGGGCCCCGGGGCGGTGGCCGCACTGCGGGCCCGGATGCCCGCCTTCGACAAGACGGCCACGCCCGCCCCCACCATGGGCGTCCTCGCCAACACCACCTGGCAGACCCCCGGGGCGATCCGCAGCGACCACCCCCAGACCTCCTTCGCTGCGCTCGGCACGGAGGCCGGGAAGATCGTCGCAGGGCACCGGCCCGACTGCCACCTCGGCGAGGACTCCCCGCTGGCCCGGCTGTACGACCTGCGGGCGCACGTCCTGCTCCTCGGAGTCGGCTTCGACCGGTGCACGGCCTTCCACCTCGCCGAGTACCGGGTCCCCCGGCCACCCCGCCGGAACTACAACTGCGTGGTCACCCGGGACGGCGAGCGCCAGTGGTGGACGTACGAGGACGTGGACCTCGACGACTCGGACTTCGCCGAGCTGGGCGCCGATTTCGAGCTGAGCGGGACGAGCGGGCCGGTCCGTACCGGACCGGTGGGCTCGGCGACCGCCCGGCTGCTGCCGTTCCGCGACGCCGTCGACTTCGCGGTCAAGTGGATCCCCGGGCACCGGACCGGACCGGCCTGAGCGAGCCGCGGCCGGCGGCCTGCCGGACCACGCAGGTGACCTGCTGGAACACGCAGGTGACCTGCTGGAACACCTCGGCTACTGACCAGCCGTACATCCCCGAGCACATGAAGTACGAGCCGCTCGCGCCGTTCCGGGCGGCCGCATTGCCACTTGACGCCATTAGTGCGGTTTTCAACGGAATGCGCGCTTCCTCTACCCGAGCTCCCCCGCTGGCGCATAATCAACAGGAATGCGGCTTGAATTCTCTGCCTGCCGCTCCGTGACACGCATGCAACGGGGGCATCGTGCCGATCAACGACAGGGGAACTCCGGGGGCGTTGCGTCAGGGCGCGTCCCGGTCCACGGGACCGCCGGACAGCGCACACGAACTGTCCCGGCTGCTGACGGCAGTCCGCCGCGGGCGGGTGCTGACGGTGACGGGGAGAGAGCGGGAACCGGGAAGCCGGCTGGTGCGCGACCTCGCGGACCGCCTGGCCTCCAACTTCTTCGACGGCATCGCCGTGGTGACGATGGACCGACCCTTCGACTCGCGCGACCTCTCCGCGGCGCTCGGCAGCATGCAGGGCATGCCCTTCCTGCCCTGCGGCACCGGGGACGCACGCACGTGGCTGGCCGAGCGGGACATGCTGCTCGTGCTGGACGGCTGCGACCGGCTGACCACCGAGGCGCGGGGCTGGCTGCGCGGACTCCTGGCCGTGGCGCCCGGAGTCCGCATCCTGGCCTCGGGACGGTACGCCCTGGCGCTGGACCAGGAGCGCGTGTACCGCCTCTAGGTCATGTCGGCGGCCGCCACCACCGGTGGATGAGGTGTGGCGGCCGCAGCCATGGGCAGGGGCCGGGCGCGTGCCTAACGTTCCCGCCATGACGAGTGACAGCGACCTGGACCTCAGCGGCCGTACCGCCCTGGTCACCGGGGGCGGCAGCGGGATCGGACGGGCGTGCGCCCTGGCCCTGGCCGCGGCCGGCGCCTCGGTGCACGTCGTGGACGTGAACGCCGGGGCGGCTAAGGCGGTCGCCGTGGCCGCCGACGGCCACGCCCATGCCGCCGACCTCGGCGACGCGGACGCGATCGGGCGGCTGCCCGCCGCGGTCGACATCCTGGTCAACAGCGCCGGGCTGCAGCACGTCGCCCCGGTCGAGGAGTTCCCGCCGGACCGCTTCGAGCTGATCCAGCGTGTGATGGTCACCGCGCCGTTCCTGCTCGTTCGGCACTGCCTGCCGCACATGTACCGCGAGGGCTGGGGCCGGATCGTGAACATCTCCAGCGTGCACGGCCTGCGGGCCAGCCCTTTCAAGGCGGCGTACGTGGCCGCCAAGCACGGGCTGGAGGGGCTCAGCAAGGTCGTGGCGCTGGAGGGCGCCCCGCACGGCGTGACGAGCAACTGCATCAACCCCGGCTATGTCCGCACCCCGTTGGTGGAGGGGCAGATCGCCGCGCAGGCCGCCGCCCACGGCATCCCGGAGGAGCGGGTCGCAGCCGAGGTGCTGCTGGGCCGGTCGGCGATCAAGCGGCTCATCGAGCCGGAGGAGGTGGCCGCCGTGGCCGTCTGGCTCTGCGGACCCCTCACCGGCTACATCTCCGGCGCGTCGGTTCCCGTCGACGGCGCCTGGGGGGCCCACTGATACCCGACGTGCCGCTGTTGCAAGAATTCTGACGAATCATCAGGTCATTTGTCCCGGACTCTTGACTCCGCTGACGCCCGTGGCGATTCTCACTGACCATGACGCGACCCCCACAGCGCAGACGCAGACCCCTGATGGTTCTTTCCCTGCTCATCGCCGCGATGGCCATGGTGCTCGGCCCGGTGCCCAGTTCCGCGGCCGAGCCCGGCTGGTGGACCCCCACCGCCCGCCCCGCCCCCGACTCCGAGATCAACGTCACGGGAGAGCCCTTCAAGGGGACCGACTCCCAGGGGCGGGTCCGGGGCTTTGTCGACGCGCACAACCACCTGATGTCCAACGAGGCCTTCGGCGGCCGGCTCATCTGCGGGAAGACCTTCTCCGAAGCGGGCATTGCCGACGCCCTCAAGGACTGCCCCGAGCACTACCCCGACGGCTCGCTCGCGGTCTTCGACTTCATCACCAAGGGCGGCGACGGCAAGCACGACCCCGACGGCTGGCCGACGTTCAAGGACTGGCCCGCGCACGACTCGCTGACCCACCAGATGAACTACTACGCCTGGATCGAGCGGGCCTGGCGCGGCGGGCAGCGCGTGATGGTCAACGACCTCGTCACCAACGGCGTGATCTGCTCGGTGTACTTCTTCAAGGACCGCAGCTGCGACGAGATGACCTCGATCCGCCTGCAGGCGCGCAAGACCTACGACATGCAGGCCTTCATCGACAAGATGTACGGCGGACCGGGCAAGGGCTGGTTCCGGATCGTCACCGACACGGCGCAGGCCCGCCAGGTCATCTCCCAGGGCAAGCTGGCCGTGGTCCTCGGGGTCGAGACCTCCGAGCCCTTCGGCTGCAAGATGATCCTGGACGTCGCGCAGTGCAGCAAGGAGGACATCGACCGCGGCCTGGACGAGCTGCACCAGCTGGGCGTGCGCAGCATGTTCCTGTGCCACAAGTTCGACAACGCCCTGTGCGGGGTCCGCTTCGACTCCGGCGCCCTGGGCACGGCGATCAACGTCGGCCAGTTCCTGTCGACCGGCACCTTCTGGAAGACCGAGAAGTGCACCGGCCCGCAGCACGACAACCCCATCGGCCTCGCCGCGGCACCCGCCGCGGAGAAAGAGCTGCCGGCGGGCGTGTCCGTCCCGTCGTACGCCGCCGACGCCCAGTGCAACACCCGCGGCCTGACCGGACTCGGCGAGTACGCGGTGCGCGGGATGATGAAACGCAAGATGATGCTGGAGATCGACCACATGAGCGTCAAGGCGGCCGGGCGCGCCTTCGACATCCTCGAGTCCGAGTCGTACCCCGGCGTGATCTCCTCGCACAGCTGGATGGACAGCGAGTGGACCGAGCGGCTCTACCGGCTCGGCGGGTTCGCCGCCCAGTACATGAACGGCTCCGAGGCCTTCAGCGCCGAGGCGAAGCGCACGGACGCCCTGCGCGACAAGTACAAGGTGGGTTACGGCTTCGGCAGCGACATGAACGGCGTCGGAGGCTGGCCGGGCCCGCGCGGCGCGGACACCCCGAACCCGGTCCGGTACCCGTTCCGCAGCACCGACGGCGGCTCGGTGATCGACAAGCAGACCACGGGCCGGCGGACCTGGAACCTCAACACCGACGGCGCCTCGCACTACGGCCTGGTCCCGGACTGGGTGGAGGACGTCCGGATCGTCGGCGGCCAGGACGTCGTGGACGACCTCTTCAAGGGGGCCGAGTCCTACCTGACCACCTGGGGTGCCTCCGAGCAGCACAAGGCGGGGGTGAACCTGGCCGCGGGCTCGTCCGCCGCCGCGTCCACGTCGGAGTGGTGGAACCCGTTCGTCAGCTACGCGCCCGGCCGGGCCGTGGACGGCGACACGGGCACCCGCTGGGCGAGCGAGTGGAACGACGACCAGTGGCTCCGGCTCGACCTCGGCTCCACGAGCCTGGTCAAGCGCGTCACCCTGGACTGGGAACGCGCCTACGGCAAGGCGTACCGGATCGAGCTGTCGGCGAACGGCACGGACTGGCAGACCGTGTGGTCGACGACCACGGGTGACGGCGGACTCGACACCGCGCGCTTCGACGGCGTACCGGCCCGCTACCTGCGCGTCCAGGGTCTCCAGCGCGGCACCCAGTGGGGGTACTCCCTCCACGAGGTCGGCGTCTACAGCAGCTGACACCCCCACGCACGTCCCGGGCCGGCCGGATCCGCACCTGATCCGGCCGGCTCCGGCCGTACGGGAACGAAGGGAACCCCATGGCACGGATGCCGTCGGCCGAGCGGCGCCGCCAGCTGACCGAGGCCGCGATCCGCGCGATGACCCGCGACGGCGTCGCCCGGACGACGACCCGCTCCATCGCCGCCGAGGCGGGCGTGTCGCTGAGCGTCTTCCACTACTGCTTCGACTCCAAGCAGGCCCTGCTCGAATCGGTGATCACGGCGATCACCGACCACTACGCCGAGATCGTCAGGAAGGCGATCCGGCCGCAGGACACCTTCCGGGAGACGGTCCGGGCGGGCTTCCAGGCCTACTGGGACCACGTGTCGGCCGGCCCCGGCGAGCACATGCTGACGTACGAGCTCACGCAGTACGCCCTGCGCCAGCCGGGCTTCGAGCACCTCGCGCGCCGCCAGTACGAGCTGTACTGCGCGACCTACGCCGAGCTGATCGAGCAGCTCCGCGCCGACATGGGCTTCGAACTGCGCGTGCCCGTACCCGTGCTGGCCCGCTACCTGGCGGCCATGACGGACGGGCTGACCCTGCACTTCCTGGTCCTGGGCGCCGACGCCGCCGCGCCGGCCGTCCTCGACACGGTCACCGACCACGTCGCCGGCCTGATCCGCGAACCCGTACCGGGCAGGGCGGGGGTTGCTTCCCAGCGGGTGCTCCGCGGCCCCGGCTAGCCGCGGCCGCGGGGCTTGCCGCGGCGGGCGCCCTTGGGGGCCGCGGATCCGCCGCGCGGGTTCTTGGCGCCCGGCTTCGCGCCCGTACGGCCGGCCGGCTTGCCGCCCTTCGCGCTCTTGGCACCCTGGGCGCCCTGGGGCTTCTTGGCGCCCTTGGCGCCCGCGTCGGTGCGCTTCGCCTTCGCCTGCGCCTCGGCCGGGGGGCGGCCGCGAGTGCTGTTCACGGTGCGGCCCCGCACGATCCCGATGAACTGCTCCACCAGATCGGTGGTCGCGTCCTCCGGCCACGACAGCGCGACGCGCGACTCCGGGGTGTCCGAGACCGGCCGGTAGGTGAGGTCCCGGCGGTGGTGCAGGCGGGCGAGCGACTGCGGGACGACGAGCAGGCCGATACCGGCCGCGACCAGCTCGACGGCGTCCGCCGTCGTCTCGGGCCGCTCGAAGGCGGGCCGGCCGGGCGGCTGCTCCCAGTCCAGGGTGTCGTCGAGGGGGTGCAGCACGATGTCGTCGGCGAGGTCGCCGGCCGACACCTCCTCGACCGCGGCGATCAGGTGGTCCTTGGGGACGACGACCACGGTCTGCTCGGTGTAGAGCGGGATCGCGCTGAGATCCGTACGGTCGACCGGGAGCCGTACGAAGCCCGCGTCGGCCTCGCCGCGCCGGAGCGCGTCGAAGGCGTCCGCGGCGGACACCTGTACGAGGGTCAGCGGGACGTCGGGCAGCCGCTCGTTCCAGATCCGCACCCACTTCGTGGGCGTCACTCCCGGGACGTAGGCGAGCCTGAACGAAGGGGTTGCTTCCGAGCCTGTCACCCCGCCAGGTTACCGGGCGTGGTCAGAGGTAGCGCACACGCTCGATACCCTTGACACCATGACGTCGCACCAGAGCACCCAGACCATGAAGCCCGCGACCGCGGCGAAGAAGCTGGGTGTGTACCTCGAGGCCACCCCCGCCGACTTCCAGGAGGGTGTCGTCTCGCGCACCGAGCTGAACGAGCTCCAGGCCAATCCGCCCGAGTGGCTCCAGGAGCTGCGACGCAACGGCCCGCACCCCCGGCCCGTGGTCGCGGCCAAGCTCGGCGTCTCCATCGCGGGCCTCGCCCGCGGCGGGGTCACCGAGCCGCTCACCACGGAGCAGATCGACGCGCTGAAGACGGACAACCCGGAATGGCTCCAGAAGGAGCGCAGCACCCAGGCCGAGGTCCGCAAGGAAACCGTGCGGATCAAGGAGAAGAAGGCCGAGCAGGCGGAGAAGGCCGCGCAGGCCGGCAACAGCGCCGGTCCCCGCCGCGACCGCTCCTGACGCCCCGGCGCCACTGACGCCCGGCGGCCGGTCACCCGGGGTGACCGGCCGCCGGGCGTCGCTGTGCCGTCGGCCGGGAGCGGATCCTCAGGCGGGATGGCCGGGTGGGAGGTCCACCACGTCGCTGAAGCGCAGCAGGGGCGGCCGTACGGGGCCGGGAGGGCTCTGCTCGACCGGAGACAGCAGGAATCCGACGTGGTCGCCGCCGTCGACCTGCGCTTCCACCCGGCCGAGGAACCAGGCCCGGACGTCGTCGAGGACCGGGGCCGTTGCGGGGGCGGGCCACCGCCAGCCGACCCGCGCGAACTTGTCGACTTGGTCTCCCGTCTCGCCGCCGAAGAGCTCGGCCAGCTCCCGCTGCCCGTCCCGAAGTGCGTGTACGGCGAGGTGCGAGGAGTTCCGGGCGACGCGGTAGGTGCGGTTGGCCCTGGAGAGCCACACCATGAAGCGCGGCGGATCCATGGAGCACTGGGAAGCGAAGCCGACCAGGCAGCCGGCCTTCTGCCCGTCGGCGGCCGCCGTCACCACGTACACCGGATAGTCGAGCGCGTCCGTGAAGGCGTCCAGGTCTCCCACGGCGGTTCCGGAAGCCCGCCGCTATCCGGCGCTGCGGGTGCCGGGCGGGTCCTGGGGGTCCACGCCGGTCGTGGCGGAGGCGTCCTTGGTCCCGCTGGGGCGCTGGGAGCGGCCGCGGGGGCCGGTGTCGTGCATGCCCTTGCCGCCGGAGCCCTTGGCCTGCTCCTCGCCGCGGCGGCCCCGGCTCTCGACGGGCTTGCCGTGCGGGTTGCCGGCCTCTTCCTTGGAGGGTGTTCGGCCCGGTCCCCTGTCCGGGGCGTACGTGTCCGGGTGGAACGACCGGTGGGCGCTCGGATTGTCCTGCCTGTCGCGCTTGTCCTTCTTGCTCATGGCCTGGCCTGCCGTCTTCGTCTCGGGACGGAACCGCGGACTGCACGCGCTTCCGCCGCTGGCACTGCCATCGTCGCACCGTTCACGGACCGGTGCTCAGCACCCGCACCCGCACACCGCGGTCCCGGATGCGCGGGCACCCAGCGGCTGATTGGCTGGGGAAAGGCACCCCCGAGCCCCGAGGACTGATCCGATCATGAGCGTGGCAGACGAGCCGGGCAGGCGAGCCCAGCAGATGCGTGACAAGGCCCAGGAGCTGGAACAGGCCGCCCAGCGCGCGACCGACCCCAGGGAGCGGCAGCGACTGCAGGAGAAGGCCCTGCACATCAGGCAGAAGAGCGAGGAGCAGAACGGCCCCGGCAGCGGCAGCATGGACCCCATGTAGCCCGCCGCCGTGGAGTTGGGGCGGGATTCCGCTTGACGGTTCCGTCCGGGGGTAGGCGCGCGCGTGTCCGGCGGCCCGACCGGGCCTCGACCGGGCACGGAGTCTAGGAGCCCTTCATGATCCTCATCCTCGGACTGGTCGTCCTGATCGCCGCCGTCGTCGTCGGCATGGCCGGGATCTTCGGCAATTCCGGAACCGCCCACGACCTCGGCGCCGGGGGCGGGGGGGGGGGGGGAGGCTTTGTTCTCGGTTGTACCTCCCCCCACTCTCCCGGCACCCCTCTCCTTTGCGGAATCCTCTTTGGGGGCGGTCCCTTTCTT
>NZ_JBVJWO010000008.1:0-10796 GCF_055602345.1 Streptomyces sp. NPDC037401 | reverse complement strand
AACCCCCCCCCCCCCCCCCCCCCCCTCCCCCCTCTCCTCCCCCCCCCCCCCCCCCCCCCCCCCCCCCCCCCCCCCCGCCCCCGGCGGGGAATTCTCGGTCCTCGGCTACACCGTCACCGGCTCGACCGGCACCCTCTTCCTGTACGGAATCGTCGTGGGGGCCGCCGCGCTCCTCGGCCTGACCATGGTCATGCTGGGCGCCCGGCGCTCCGCGCGTGCGCGACGGGTCGGCGCCACGCGCCGCGAGGCCGCCGTCGTGGACCGCGAGCGGGACGACCTCATCAGACAGCGGGACACCGCACGCGCCGAGACGGCCGGCGATGCGGCGCTCCCCGGCGAACCCCGCCGACGCCGCGGCCACTGGTTCGGCCACCGGACCGCGCCGCACTGAACGCCGGCTGCACCCCGTTCGCCGGGGTGCAGCCGCTGTTCAGAGCTCGAGGTCCAGGAGCGCGTTCTCGACGACTTCGGTGAGCGCGGGGTGGATCCAGTACGGCGCCTTCGCGAGCGTGGCCGCGTCGATGCCCAGGGTCATCGCGAGGACGAGCGGCTGGATCAGCGTCGGAGCCTGCGGGCCGATCAGGTGGGCGCCGAGCAGCCGGCCGGAACCGGGCTCGGCGAGGACCTTGCAGAAGCCGGTGGTGTCCTCCATGGCCCAGCCGTACGCGACGTCGGCGTAGTCCGCCCGGCCGACGCGGTAGTCCAGGCCCCGGTCCCGGCAGTCCTGCTCGGTGGCGCCGACCGAGGCGATCTGGGGACGGGTGAAGACCGCCGCGGGCACGAGGCCGTGGTCGGCGGAGATCAGGTCGTCCGGGTGGCGGAGGTTGTGCGCGACGACCTGCGCCTCGCGGTTCGCCACGTGCTTGAGGGGCACCGGCGTGCAGATGTCGCCGAGGGCGAAGACGCCTTCGGCCGTGGTGCGCTGGTGGGCGTCGACGACGATCCGTCCGTCGTCGCGGGTGGCGATGCCGGCCGCGTCGAGGTTCAGCCGGTCGCCGTTGGGCACGCGCCCGGCGGCGACCAGCAGCATGTCCGCCCCGACGGTCGACCCGTCGTCCAGCGCCAGCCGGAGGGCGCCGGGCCGGCCGCCGACGGACGTCACCTCGCGGCCGAGCCTGAGGTCGTACCGGGACCGGGCCAGCTCGGTGAAGCGTTCGGCGACCGTCTCGTCCTGCGGGCCGAGGAGCCGCGGCTCCTTCTCGACGATGACGATCGAGGTGCCCGCCGCGGCGAAGACCTCGGCGAGCTCGGCGGCGATGTAGCCGCCGCCGAGGACGGCCAGCCGCCGGGGCGGGGAGTCGATCCGCATGACGGTGTCGGAGGTCTCGTACGGCAGGCCCGAGTCCGCCACCGGCGGGGGCACCAGCGGGCGGCCGCCCGCCGCGACGACGACCTGCGCGGCGCTCACGTCGACGGCGCCGGCCGCCCGGCCGGTCGGGTCGATCCGCAGCTGCCGGGGGCCGGTGAAGCGCGCCCGTCCCTCGTACACGGTCACGGCGGGGTCCCCCTCACGGCCCCTGCGGCCCTCCGCCTCCTCGGCGTCCAGCCGGCCGAAGACCCGGTCGCGCAGGTCCCGCCAGCGCACGCCCCGCAGCTGCGCGTCCACGTCGTGGGCGGAGGCGTCACGGACGGTCCCGGCGACGTACGCGGTGTGGGCGAGCATCTTGCTCGGGATGCAGCCGGCGTTCAGGCAGGTGCCGCCGAACCACCGCTCCTCGACGACGGCCACGTCCAGACCGGCGAACGACCCGTCGACGACGGCGTTGCCGGATCCCGCACCGATGACGACAAGATCGTGGTGGCGCATCGGCCCAGGTTACGAGCCCGCCCCGAGCCGGGCGCGCAGCCGCGCGCGGCACCCGGCGGCCGCACGGCGTGTTTGAGGACCGGGAACCTGGTCAGACGCGTGTCGTACGGAGTTCCCCGTCCCGAGGGAGTGATCAGCTGTGGCGGACAAGGAAAAGAGCAAGGCCAAGGCCGAGCAGGCCAAGGGCAAGCTCAAGGAGACGGCAGGCCGCACGGTGGGCAACGAACGCATGACGGCCGAGGGGCGCGCCGAGAAGGCGAAGGGCGACGCCCGCGAGGCCAAGGAGAAGATGAAGGACGTGTTCAAGCGCTGACCCGCGCTGCCACGGACGTCTGCCGCGGTCCCGGCCCCTCAGGGGGACCGGGACCGCGGCGTGCGCGCGGCGTCAGAGCGGTTCGACGTCCAGGAAGGCCGCGAGGTCGGGTTCCGCGGCGCCCGGGGAGCCGGGCAGCGCCTGCTCCGCCCAGATGACCTTGCCCTCGGGCGTGTAGCGGGTCCCCCAGTGCTCGCTGAGCTGCGCCACCAGGAACAGGCCGCGCCCTCCCTCGTCGGTGGTGGCGGCGTACCGCAGGTGCGGGGCGGTGCTGCTGGCGTCCCACACCTCGCAGGTCAGCGTGTGGTCGTGCAGCAGGCGGACCCGCACGGGCGCGCTGCCGTGCCGCAGGGCGTTCGTGACCAGTTCGCTGAGGATCAGTTCCGTGGCGAAGCCCAGTTCCGGCAGGCCCCACTCGTCGAGCTTCTTCGCCGCGGCGTTGCGGGCGGCGCCGACCTCGCTCGGGTGGAACGGCACGTCCCACTGCGCGACCCGGTCCGGGCCCAGGGTCCGGGTCCGGGCGATGAGCAGGGCCACGTCGTCGGCCGGGCGGGCCTGGAGCAGGAGGTCGAGCACGGCGCGGCAGCTCTCGTTCGGGTCGCGGTCGGGATGGCTGAGCGCCGCGCGCAGGAGTTCCAGCCCCTCGCCGATGTCGCGGGTGCGTTCCTCGACGAGGCCGTCGGTGTACAGGACGAGCTGGCTGCCTTCCGCCAGGTGCAGTTCCGCGGTTTCGAACGGCATGCCGCCCAGCCCCAGCGGGGGTCCGGCGGGCAGTTCCACGATCTCCGTCGTGCCGTCGGGGGCGACCAGCAGCGGAGGAAGGTGCCCCGCCCGTGCCATCGTGCAGTGCTGGGACACCGGGTCGTAGACGGCGTACAGGCAGGTCGCGCCCAGCACGCCGCCGTTCGCGCCGTCGCCGTTGCCGTCGTGGTCGATGCGCTGCACGAGGTCGTCCAGGCGGGCGAGGATCTCGTCGGGCGGCAGGTCGAGCGAGGCGAAGTTGTGCACGGCGGTGCGCAGCCGTCCCATGGTGGCCGCGGCGTGCAGGCCGTGCCCGACGACGTCGCCGACGACGAGGGCGACCCGGCTGCCGGGGAGCGGGATCACGTCGAACCAGTCGCCGCCCACGCCGGACTGGGCGGGCAGGTAGAAGTGCGCGACGTCCACGGCGCTCTGCTCGGGCAGGGCGCGGGGCAGCAGGCTGCGCTGGAGCGTTTCGGCGAGGGCGTGCTCACGGGTGTAGCGGCGGGCGTTGTCCATGCTCACCGCAGCGCGGGCGACGAGTTCCTCGGCGAGCGAGAGGTCGTCGTCGTCGAAGGGCTCCGGCTTCTGCGAGCGCCAGAAGTTGACCACCCCGAGCACGGTGCCGCGGGCCGTGAGCGGGGCCGCGATCAGGGAGTGGATGCCGTAGTCGACGATGGCCTGCGCCCGCGGCGGGTCCTGGGCGTGCCAGCCGGGCGCGTCGGCCAGGTCGGGCACCAGCTCCGCTTCGCCGGTGCCGTACCCGCGGGCCTGGGGGGTGGACGGCAGGAAGTCGATCAGCCGGCCGCGGGGGTAGAGGGGGTGGTCGGAGCGGATGCCGTTGACCGCGGTGCGCCGCATGTCGGCGCCCGGCCCGGGCTCGTCGCCGTCGAGCACGGGGTCGGCGAGGTCGACGGTGACGTAGTCCGCGAACCGGGGGACGGCAACGGCCGCGAGCTCCTCGGCCGTCCGGACGACGTCGAGACTGGTGCCGATGTCGCCGCCGGCGTCGTACAGCAGCCTGAGCCGTTTGCGGGCGGCCTCGGCGCGGCTGCTGAGGACGTGCATCTCGGTGGAGTCGCGAATGGTGACCACGGTGCCCTCGTGGCGGCCCCGGGGGTGGGTGTGCCGCTGGTTGACCACGAGCAGCCGGTCGCCGGTTTCGAGTACTTCGTCGGTGGCTACCCGGCCGGAGCGCAGCAGGTCCGCCATCGGGCGGTCGAGGCCCGGTACGGCGCCGATGTGGCGCCCTTCGGCGTCCTCCGGCAGGCCGAGAAGCCGTTTGGCCTCGTCGTTGGCCAGCAGCAGCCGGCCGTCGCCGTCGGTGATCAGCACCCCTTCGCGGACGGCGTGGAGCACCGCGTCGTGGTGCTCGTACATCCGGGTCATCTCCTGCGTGCCGAGCCCGTGGGTCTGGCGGCGCAGCCGTCGGCTGATCAGCGCGGTGCCCACGGTGGCCAGGGCCAGGCCGGTCGCGATGGCGAGGAGGATGACGGGGAGCTGGCGGTCGACGACGCCGGTCACGTTCTCCACCGTCAGGCCCGCCGACACCAGGCCGACGACCTCGCCGTCGTCCGCGGTGACGGGCACGACGGCCTGGATCTCCTTGCCGAGCGGTCCGTCCACGCTCTCGGTGTGGACCTTCCCGGCGAGGGAGGGCTCGATGGTGCCGACGAAGCGCTTTCCGATGAGGTCCGGCTGGGGGTGGCTGTACCGGATGCCGTTGGTGTCCATCACGACGACGAAGTCCACCCCGGCGGCCTTGCGGGTCGACTCGGCGAGGGGCTGGAGGACGACGGACGGGTCGGGCAATTTGAGGGCGGCCTGGAGGCCGAGGGAGTGGGCGACGGTCTGGGCGACGGAGACCGAGCGGTTGCGTGCTTCCCGGTCGATGTCGTGCCGCGACTGGAGCACCAGGGCCAGCAGGGCACCGGCCGCGAGCAACACCACGATCGCCACCTGAAGGACGAATACCTGTCCGGCGACGCTCCTGAACCGGTTGCCTAGGGGTGACCGCACCGACGTACCCGGCACGGGTGGCGAGGAAAGGTCACGCCCCCAGTTGTAGCACTTCCGGGCGCCCGCGTCTGTCGGCCGGCGCGGTGCGCGTCACCGCAGTCACGCGCCGTCCCCCGTCCCGGGCAGTCCGGCTGCCGCTACCGGGGCGCGCGAGGGGTCCCGGCGGCCGTCACGGGCGGGTTCTCAGGGGCCTGGGGAGCCAGGGGGGTCTGCGGGGCCTCGGGGGCCTGGAGGGGCCGGGATGTCTCGGGTGCCTGCGGGGTCTGCGAGCCCTGTGCGGGCTTGGGGGCCCCGGGGGTCTCCGGGGCGCAGGTGACCTCGTCTCGCGGCGTGTAGTGGGTCGTGAACTCCTCGCGCTTGACCTCCCTGCCGTCCTGCACGAAGACGCGGCCGACCTCGACGTCGAAGCCCTCCAAGGGGGTCTGGACCTCGCACGCCGGTCCGCTGCCGGTCAGCTTGGCGGGCTTCGTGACGTTGGTCCGCGGCCCCTTGGTCGCGCGTATCTCGTCGTACTTCTTGGTGCCGAGGAGGGTGATGGTCAGCGACGTGTCGGTGGATTCGGCCTGGATGTAGACGGCGTGGCCGGAGTCGTTGATCCAGCGCAGGTCGAGGGTGCCCCAGGCGACGGTGGCCTCGCGGCCTTCGGGGTAGCGCTCGATGTAGAAGGAGTGGGCGCCGTGCTCGACGGGCTTGAGGCCCGCGAAGAAGACGGCGTTGTACATGGTGGTGGCCACGGCCGAGACGCCGCCGCCGGGCGACTTCACGTACCGGCCGTCGTTGATCATCAGGCCGTCGACGAAACCGTTCTCCGCGGTGCGCTCGCCGACGGTCCGGTTGAAGCTCCACTCCTCCCCCGGGAGGACCAGGGAGCCGTTGATGAGCTCGACCGCGCGGCCGATGTTGGTGCTGCGGTACGGGGCCGCCGGGAACTCGACCGTGAAGGACGAGACCTTCTCCTTGATGCCGAGCCGCTGCGCTTCGGCGCTCGTGAGGCCCGGCGCCGCCGCCACGGTCGCGACCTCGGCGCTGCGGGCGGCGCCCGAGCGGGTCAGCAGCGGCAGCACGGCCCGGCCGAGCGCCGCTTCCGTGACCTGGTGCTCCGTTCGGCCGGGCGGTGCGGGCACCACGCGTCCGGCGGGGTCGAGGCGGATCCCGGACTCGCGCTGGCCGGGAACGGCGTCCTGGAGCGGGCGGGCCACGGCCGGGTCGGCGAGCAGGCTCTCGGCGTCCAGCTCCGGCACCAGCCGGCCCCCGCTGCCGGGCTTCATCGAGAGGTGCTCGCCGAGGACGGCGGGGGTGATGGATATGCGCTGTCCGGCGACGGTCAGGGTGACCGGGGCCGACATCGCCGGCCGGGCGAACTGCCGCATGGCCCGTCCGGTCTCCTCGGCGCCGATGCGGGGCCGGGTGTGCTCGACCGGCATCACGACGGCGCCGGCGTCCGCGCGCAGGTAGGCGCCGCGGAGGGTGTCGAGGGCCCGGTCCTCGGCCAGTGCCACGCCGGGCAGCGGCGCGATGGACTTCGCGGCGCCCTTCTCGAAGTCGACCGCGCCGTCGCGGGCCTTCCGGGCGGTGGTCGCTCCGATGCGGTCGAGCGCGGCCCGTGCGGTCTTCTCGTCCATGCGGGTCACCGGCTCGACCTCCCGCTCGCCGGAGGCGAAGAGGCTGCCGATGACGGCGACCGGGCCGCTGCCGGGGCGTGCGGCGCGGTCGACGGTGGCGGCGGTGTCGAGGGAGAGCCCGAGCGCGGCCGGGTCGGCCTTCTCGGTCCGGTCGCCGATCTTCAGGGCGAGCGGCGCGGTGGCGGTGGGCCCGAGCTCGCGCTCCAGTGTCTGCCGCGCCTCGGCCCGGCTCATCCCGCCGATGTCGACCCCCCGGACCCGCGTGCCCGGCTCGATGTCGCCGCCGGCCGCGAGCGCGGTGCCGTAGAGGCCGCCCAGCCCGAGTACGACGGCTCCGCCTGCCACCGGCACCGCGATCCGCCAGTCACCCGTCCAGCTGCGCGCGCGTCCCATGTCTCTCCCTGTGGCGCCCACCGGCCGAGCGGGTGGCGCGGGCCGCGACAGCAGCCCATAGACGACGATTCCGGACACCATGGTTGCCCGAAAACATCCGATTTTGTGGCGGATGTAATGGTTCTCACGAAGTCCGGCGGCGTCGCCGTCCGCCGCCGCGGCTCCACGTGGCGGGGGCCGGGGGCGCAACCCCGGGGCCCGCGGATCGTTCGCCGGTCGTGCCACCCGCCCTGCCGCCGCCGGACCGCCCCGAGGAGCCGAGGCCCATGTCATCCCCTACGAGCGCGCGCCGGACCGCGCGACGGCTGCTCCGGCTCGTCCTCTGCGCCGCCGCCCTGGCGGCCTGCCTGGCCGCGCTGCCCGCCCGGGCGGCCGTCGGCGGCCCGGTGCTCGACCGGGACTTCCCCGACCCCGACATCGTCAAGGCGGGCAGCACCTACCACGCGTACGCCACCAACGGGAACGGCCGGAACGTCCAGCACGCCACGTCCCGCGACCTGAAGAGCTGGTCGCTCGCCCGGGCCGACGCCCTGCCCGTGCTCGGCAGCTGGGCGGCGACGGAGCCCCGCGGCAAGGTGTGGGCGCCCGACGTGTACGACAACGGCACCGGCTTCACCATGCACTACACCGCCCGGGACGCCGCGACGGGCAGGCAGTGCATCGGCGTCGCCCTGTCCCGCTCCCCCGACGGCCCCTTCGCCCCCGTCGGCGAGCGGCCGCTGATCTGCCCGGCCGACGAGGGCGGCGCGATCGACGCCGCCGGCTTCGCCGAGGGCGGCCGACGGTACGTGCTGTGGAAGAACGACGGCAACTGCTGCTCCCGCGACACCTGGCTCCACCTCCAGGAGACGTCCCGGGACGGCACCCGCCTCACCGGTGAGCCCGTACGGCTGATCACCCGGGACCGCGCCTGGGAGGGGGACCTCGTGGAGGCGCCCACCCTGGTCCGGCGGGGCGGCCGCTACGTGCTGTTCTACTCGGCCGACGCGTACGGCGGGGACCGGTACAAGACCGGCTACGCGGTCGCCGACCGCCTCACCGGCCCGTACACCAAGGCCGCCGAGCCGCTGATGACGACCGACGGCTTCGCCCGGACGGTCGTCGGCCCCGGCGGACAGGACGTGGTCACCGGACCGGACGGCCGGGACCGCATCGTCTTCCACGGCTGGAGCGCTCCCGGCCGGGTGATGTACACCGCCGACCTCGGCTTCGCGCACGGCCGCCCGGTGGTGCGCGGCAGCAGGGTGCCGTACGAGGCGGAGGACGCGCGCCTGAACAACGCCGTCGTCCGCGACGCCCCCGACGCCCGGGCGGGCCGGGCCGTCGGGTACATCGACCACCCCGACAGCTTCGTCGAGTTCGGCGTCTTCGCCGCATCGGCGGGGCACCACACCCTGTCCGTACGCTTCGGGAACGGCTCCCTGGACCCCGCCGGGACCCCCGCGGCCGCCTCGCACCGGCTCTCGGTCAACGGCCGCGACACGGGCACGGTCCGCTACCCGCACACCGGGTGGGACACCTGGCGCACCGCCGAGGCGCCCCTCACCCTGCGCGAGGGCTGGAACACCGTCCGGCTCGCCAAGGGCGACCTGTACGCGGAACTGGACGGCGTGGACGTGGCCTGACGGGTCACCCCGCGGGGAGCCCCCGTGACCGGCGGACAGGCCCGGTGCCCGCCCGCCGTCAGCCCCACTTCTGGTGGTCCGTACGCGAGCACGGCAGCGCCCGCAGGCCCGCGCCGCTGTCGTCCAGGCAGGCTCCCGTGGCCTTGCTCCTGAGCTCGACCGACTCGTCGGGCCACGGGGTGACCACCCACTTCTGGGACGCGGCGGTGGTGCAGGCCACGGCGCCCACCCCGCGCCCGCCGTGTTCCAGGCAGGCGCCGGTGGCGTGGTTGCGCAGCCGGAACGCGCCGTCCGGCAGCCGCTGCACGGTCCACCGCTGGTAGCTCATGCCGTTGCAGGCGAAGGAGCGCAGCTCCTTGTCGAGGCTGTGGTCCAGACAGGCGCCGGTACGCCGGCTGACGAAGATCCGCTCGGTGTCCGCAGGTCCCTGACCGCTCGCCCCGCCCGCCCCGGGCACTCCCCCGCCGGCTGCCGGGGTGGCCTGCCCGCCGCCCGCCGGGGCGCCGGGTGACGGCAGGAGGAGCCAGGTGAGCACCGCGCCCAGTGCCGCCCCGGCCACGGCCCCGGCGACTGCGCCGGTCAGGATGCAGGTCCGGCGGCCGCGCGGCCGCAGCCACGCCGTACGCCCGGCGTCCGCGGACGGCCGGGGCCGGGTCTGGGGCTGATCCTGGTTCTGGTTCTGGTTCTGGTTCTGGTTCTGTGACTGGGTCTGTGACTGGGCTTGGGTCTGGGGCTGGCTCCGGGCGGCGGCCTCCCAGAGCACGCGGTACTCCGCCGGATCGGCGCCCACGGCACGGCACAGGGCCCGGACCATGTCCCAGGGCGGGACGGTGGTCCCGCGGAAGTACCGCGACAGCGACGAGTCGCTGATCCGCACCCGGGTCTCCAGTTCGCGGAGGGTGAAGCCGGAGCGCTGCTGCAAGGCGCGCAGCGCGCCGCCCAGTCGGCGGGCGGGATCGCCCTCGGGCGATCCGCCTGCGGCCGTGTCCGCCATGCACTGGTCTTTCCGTCCGGGCCGTGTCTGCTGCTGCTCCAGCCGGCCGTCCCTCATCCCGGGACGGGCGTGTCCCAGCAGGTCGGAACCCTAGGGATCCCGACATCGGCGAAGCAACCGGGACAAGCTTGCGGGGGCCTGACGGACCGCCACACACTCGGAAACGCCCCGGCTCCCCGGTGCGGTCGCAGACACCCGGATCACGGGGCGCCCACCGGCAGCGGGCGGATCCGCACTGCCCGGACCACCGCTTCCGCGACGCCGCCGGGGCCATGACCGCCTGTCCCCCGATGGGGTGACGGGCGCACCACGTCCACTTCACGACTCCAAGGAGAACCATGCGTTCCAGGCTGAGGACCCTCACCGTCGGAGCCCTGCTGATCGCCGGTGCCGCCCTGCAGGCCGCACCGGCGGGCGCGGCCGCGCTGCGCCCGCCCGGCCCCGGCGAAGCGTGCACGTACTCGGTGAGCGAGGACGGCAAGAGCGGTGCGGGCGTCTGCAAGAACAACGGCAGCCACACCGTCGAGTTCAGCCTCACCTTCGTGTGCGGGTGGTCGCCGGACCTCCAGAGCGACTGGCTGACCATCGCGCCCGGCGAGAGCGACGGGGCCCGCGGAACCTGCGGCGGCACCGGCGTCGGCAGCATCGTGGCCGACTTCCGCGACCTGTGAGGCGCGGGCACCCGCCGCACGGCGGGACGCCGCGCCGCCTGCACCGCACCGCACTGCATTCACCCGTACACCCGAACACCCGAACCATCGACAAGGAGAATTCCATGAACACCCAGCTGAGGGCCCTCGCCGTGGGAGCCGTGCTCGCGCTCTCCACCGCCGTGCAGGCCACCCCGGCCGACGCCGTCGTGATGCGCCCGCCCGGCAGCGGCGAGCACTGCTCGTACACGCTCAGCGAAGACGGATACCGGTCGACGGCGATCTGCAAGAACAACAACAGCCACCCCATCGAGTTCCGGGCGGTCGTCGTCTGCGGCCTGAGCTGGGACGAGAAGGGCCCGTGGGTCACGGTCAGGCCGGGCAAGCGCGCGAACTCCGGCGCGCTCTGCTCCGCGACGGGCACCGGCGTCGGCGGCACCTCCGTGGACGTCCGCGACCTCTGACCGCAACACCACAGCACACGGCACCGGGGGGGGGGGGGGGGGGGGGGGGGGGGGGGGGGGGAGGAGAACGGAACGGGGGGGGGGGGGGGGGGTGCCCCCCCCCCCCCCCCCCCCCCCACCAACACGAGGCGGCCGCCAACGGATCGCGTGTATCCTGGTCCTCTCCCC
>NZ_JBVJWO010000007.1:165713-286312 GCF_055602345.1 Streptomyces sp. NPDC037401 | reverse complement strand
CCCCCCCCCCCCCCCCCCCCCCCCCCCCCCCCCCCCCCCCCCCCCCCCCCCCCCCCCCCCCCCCCCCCCCCCCCCCCCCCCCCCCCCCCGGGGCCTCCCGGAGCTCCACGGCGGCGGGCTGCCCTACGACGTGTTCGAGAACGACCGCTTCCACTTCATGCTGATGCTGACCACGGGCGCCCTGGGCACCCGCGAGGCGCTGGACCTGTGGCGGCACGAGGGCCTGCCGGGCCGGGAGCGCTTCGGGGTCACGGTCACCCCGGAAGGCCAGTGGTCCTGGCTCGACGATCCCCAGGGGCCGTACGTATGGCCCCTGGGGGAGGGTTCCGCGGCCGGCGGGCGGCCCGGCTAGCGCGCGTCAGCCCCGGCGGATGGTGATGGTGGTCCAGGCGCCGACGTGCACCCGGTCGCCGTCGCCGAGCGGGACGGGGACGTAGGGCTGGATGGGCTCTTCGCCGCCGTTGATCGTGGTGCCGTTGGTGGAGTTCTGGTCCACCACGGCCCAGCTGCCGTCGGGCTGCTGTACGAGCACGGCGTGCTGGTGCGAGACGCCCGGGTCCTCCGGCGGCACCGACAGGTCGATGTCGGGGGACTCGCCCGTGGACTGGCGGCGGCGGCCGATGGTGATCTGGCCGCCCGACAGCGGAAGGTGCTGCTCCGGGGAGTACGCCGGCAGGTTGAGCCCCGCGGCCTCGGGACCGCTGCGGTGCATCATCGCCATGAAGTACGACCGGTCGGGACCGATGGTCGCCGACCAGCTGCCGCCCTGGCCCGGGAAGGGCTGGTGCTGCTGCCCGGGGTGCCGGCCCTGGGGCGCGCCGGGGTGACCGGGGTGCTGGCCCGGGTGGCCGCCCTGGTGGGGCGGGAACGGCTGCGCCGACTGCTGCCCGCCGGGCGGCGGAAGCAGCCAGTCGTCACCGCCGGTCTGCGGTCCGGGCTGCTGCGGGCGGCCCGGCTGCCCCTGCGGGCGCTGCTGCTGCTGCGGCTGCTGGCCGGGCTGCTCGAAGCCCGGGAGCGGCGGCAGGACGGGGGCCTGCGGGTGCAGACCGGGCGGCCGCGGCGGGCCGGAGCCCTCGGGCGGCAGCGGTTCGGCCGGCCGGTTCACCTGCGAGGGCCGCGAGCCCTGGTACTCGTACGGGTCCTGCGGGGCCTGCCGGGGCGGGAAGCCGGGCTGCTGTCCCGGGTGCTGCGGACCGCCGTGCTGTCCGGGATGCTGCGGACCGCCGTGCTGTCCCGGGTGCTGGGGGCCGCCGTGCTGCGGGCCCGGCGGGGTGTACGGGGTCGCCGCCCGGGTCAGGAAGTTGAACCGGCACTCCTCGCAGAACGGCGCCATCGCCTCGCGCGGGGTCCGGCACTGCGGGCAGAGCTCGGCGTGCGCGGTCGGCTCGCCGCCGGCCGGAGGGAAGCCGTAGCCGTAGGAGGGCGGCGGGGGAGGCGTGGCGCCCGTCGGCGCGCCCCCTCCGGCCATGCGGATGCCGCAGACCTCGCACCAGTCATCGGAGACCGATGGGTGTCCGTTCGGGCAGGTCGGCATGTCGGCCCTTCCCCCTCTCCCTGTCCGGCCCCCCTTCGGGACCGCAATTCAGGACTTCTTCACTCGAACGGTCTGAGTCGAACGCGTTTCGAGAGTCATCTCGTCCGCATCCGTGACTTTCGCCTTCAGCCGCACAGTACCTGCCGCGGCGTCGACGACGTCGACCACCTTCGCCAGCAGTTTCGCAGTGTCCTCGTTCCCCGACACACTCGCCAGCTGTACGGCACGTCCCAGCTTGGCCGTAGCGCCGTCGGAATCACCCAGTTTGCGGGCTTCCAGCCCTTGCTGGATGACCTCGGCCAGCTCCGCCTGACCTGTGTAATGCGCCACTTGGGCGTTGATCGCGGTCGATGCCGCGAAATCGTCCGTCCACACCGCGCGTACCAGTCCCTGGGACAGCACCCCCGCCGCGCCGCCCGCAGGATCCGGCTGCACCAGCGAGACCCGGGCGGCCAGCATCTCCTGGCCGATGCCTGCGGCCGCCACCCGGACGCACACGTGGTAGTCGCGGGACTCGTCGCCCCACGAGCCCGTCGGATAGTCCCCGGCCCGCGGCCCGGCCCCGGCGCGGCGGCCGGTCAGGTCGACGACCGTGGGCGCGACCTGCTTCACGAACAGCACCTCGGCGCCGACGGGCGTCCACAGGCGCAGGGCCACGTCCGCGACCTCCTTGCCCATCGCGGTCTCCATCATTCCCGTGAAGTCCGCGGCGAGGCCGGCGGGCTCGGGGACGATGTCGGCGCTGCCGAGCAGGGCGGTCGCGATCCCGGTGACCTCCTTGACCTCCCAGTCGAAGCCGACACCGCGGGCGTCACAGGTGAAGCGGCCCTCGCACAGCGACAGCGCGGCGGCCAGCTCCTCGGGGCTCTCGTGTTCGTTGCGCCCGTCGGTGAGCAGGATGCCGTGCCGGATCCGGGCGTCCGCGCCCGCGAAGAGCCGCTCGGCGAGCCGCAGCCAGGTGCCGATCGCGGTGCCGCCGCCCGCGCTGAGCCGGCGCAGCGCCTGCCGGGCCTCCTCACGGGTCCGGGCGTCGGCGATCGCGAGGCGGCCGCCGCCCGGGTACACGTCCTTGGCCACGTGCGTGCCGGCGATCACCGCGAAGGCGGTGCCGTCGCGCAGGGTGTCCAGGGCGGCCGCCGTCGCGTCCCGCGCGTTGCGCATCTTCTCCGGCGGGTAGTCCATGGAGCCCGAGCAGTCGACCATGAGCACCACGGCCGATTCGGCGCCCGCCCCGGTGCCGCGTGCGGACAGCTTCGCGCCACCCGTCGACTGCACGGTGACGATGGCGTTGACGTCCCGCCCGCCCTCGGGCAGGTACTCGTTCTGGTAGACCTCGACGGAGAAGCGCGGCGCACGGGGCTTGGCGAAGTTGGCCATTCGGTCGGCTCCTTGGAGAGCGGGCAGGGAGTGTCAGGGGCGGGGCGGCCCGGGGAAGGGCAGCACGGCCACGGTGACGTTGTCGTGCCCGCCGCCGTCCAGGGCGTGCCCCACCAGCACCTGGGCGCTGTGCAGCGGGTGCACGGCGGCGTCGGGGGGCAGGACCCGGGCCATCTCCTCGGCGGACTCCGCGTAGTTCCACAGGCCGTCGGTGCAGACGACGACCACACCCGGCCGGTCGGGCTTGAAGGCGGCCGTGTGCGGTTCGAGCTCGTACGCGTCGGCGCCCAGCCAGCCGGTGATGGCGTGGGCGCGCACGTCGGCGTAGGCCTCGGCCTCGTTCATCAGGCCGGCGGCCACCATCTGCGCCGCCCAGGAGTCGTCCTCCGTGAGCCGGCCGGCGGGGGCGGTGCGGTCGTCGGGCACCCAGTACGCGCGGCTGTCGCCGACCCAGCCGATGACGAGGAGGCCGCCCATGGAGACGGCGCCGACGAGCGTGCACGCCGGCGCGTTCTGGGCGCCGGGGACCTCGGGGGCCAGGGCGTTGACGGCGGCGGCCGCGGTGACGATCGCCTCGTGCATGGCCTGCTGGGGATGGGCGCCGCGGGGCAGCGCTTCCAGCAGGGATTCGTTGGCCGCGGCCGCGGCGGCGGCCGAGGCGTCGTCGGGCCTGCTGGCGGACGACACCCCGTCGCAGACCACGGCGACGGTGGCGGTCGACCCGTCGGGCAGGCTGGTGGCGGCCACCGCGAAGGAGTCCTCGTTGCGGTGGTGGCGCAGGCCGCGGTCGCTGACGGCGGCCACGCTGCCGAGCTCCTCCTCCGCGTGGTCGCGCTCACGGGGCTGGGCGTGGCCGCAGTGCTCGCAGTACCCGTCGGTGTCGACCCGGCCGGCCCGGCAGGCCACGCAGGTCTTGCCGCCGTACGAGGCCCCTGCGGGGGACGGGGCGGGCTGTGCGGGCTGGGGCGGCTGGACGGGAAGGGCGGGTCCGCCCGCGGCCGGGCCGGGGTCACCGGGCGCGGCTGCCGGTCCACCTGCCGCGCCGGCCGCACCGGCCATGCCGGGCCCGCCGGGCGCGGTGCCCTCGGCCGGTCCCGGGGACGGCGCCGCGTACTCGGGACCGTCGTAGCGGACTTCGCCGCCCGCGGGGGAGAAGGAGTGGCCGTCCGGGCCGGGACCCGGGGCGGGCACGCCCCACGCGCCGCCGGGCCAGCCGTCCGGGGTGCCCGTACCGCCCGTACCGCCCGTGTTCGGGGCGGGTGCCGCCGTGGCCGGATCCGCTCCCCAGGGGCCGTGACCGGCGGGGCCGCCGTCGTCCCCGGCCGGGCGGCTGCCCGGCCATGCGCCCGCGAGGGGGACCGTGGGCCGGTCGTCGGGGGACGGCGGTGCCGAGAGGGAATATCCGCAGCGGCCGCAGAAGCGGTCGCCCTCCTCCAGCGGCTCCGCGCAGCTGGGGCAGCCCGACTGCCGATTCATCCGAGCCATCACTCACACCCACGTTCGGGGACGGAAACGGTTTGCCCGCTCCACCAGTTCGATCCTCTCCTCGCCGCGCTGCGTCAGCCTCGCGAGGACGCGGTAGGAGCGCTCCAGGCCGAAACGCAGCCCCCGCTCGTCCAGTTGGCTGCCGAGCAGCGAGGTCTGCCCGGGGCTCGCACCCCGGCTCCCCGACAGTACCCAGTCGAGTGCCGAGCCCAGAACTTCGGTCACCAGCTGCTCGTGCCGGACCGCGTCCAGACCGGCCCGCTGCAGCTCGTCGACCTGCCCGGCGGCGGCCTCCAGATCCTCGAGCAGCGGCTCCGCCGCCGACCGCTCGCGCAGCCGCGCCCGGACGGCCGCGACCCGCGCCGCCGTCCAGTGGATGGACGACTGCGGTACGGACTCCAGGGTGTGCACCGCGCCGGCCCGGTCGCCGGTGGCGAGCTGGACCCGCGCGAGCCCGAAGGCCGCGCTCACGAAGCCGGGGTCGGTGCACCAGACCAGGCGGTAGTACTCGGCGGCGTTGTCCAGCTGGCCCAGCAACTCCGCGCAGAAGCCGAGCGCCAGCTTGGGTGCGGGCTCGCCCGGGAAGGCGTCGTAGATGGCGTCGAAGGAGAGCGCCGCGAGCTCGTCGTCGCCGGTGGCCAGGGCCGACACCCCGCGGGTCCAGACCACCCGCCAGTCGTCGGGATGCGTGGTCTCCAGCCGGGCCAGCGCCGCGCCGGCCGTGCCGAGCTCGCCCAGTTCCAGGCGGGCCCGCAGCTCGCGCAGCCGCAGCTCCACGGAGTCGGCGGGCGCGGCGGCCAGCGCTCCGAGCAGGTCGGCGGCGGCGGAGGCCATCAGACCCGCGAGGAAGCCGGCGTTGGGGTCGGTGGGGTCGACCAGCGGTACGGGCAGGGCGAGCGCCGTGCCGGTGGCGTCGAGCGGCGCCAGCAGCGGCGCGCCGGGCGCGACCTGCGCCGGGTGCGCGGGAGCAGCCGGATCCCCCGCCTGCCCCGGCGGCGTGTGCGGTGCCGCGGCCGGGCCGCCGTACGTGCCCTGCACACCGGCGGCGCCCGGATCGGCGGGGCGGGGCGCGGGCACTGCGGCGAACCCCGCTGCCGGTGCCCCCGGGCCCGCCGCCACGTGCGTGGCCGTGGTCGCGAGCGCCGCCACTGCCGAGCCGCCCCCGGGCCCCGTCACCACCGGCGTCACGGCGGCGGAGGGCCCGGCGGCCGCACCCGGTGCGTGCCGGCCGCCCGCGCGACCCGCAGAGCCGGTCTGCTGCGGCACCGCGGCCGGGGCGACCGGAACGCGGGTGCCGCCCGCGGCGCCGGAGCCGCGGCCGAACAGCGCGAACGGCCCGCGCCGTTCGGCCGCCGGCCGGACTCCCAGACGGGAGACCTCGGTCCGCTGCGCCGCGAAGAGGCTCGTGTCCGGAACGCGCAGCTCCGGGTCGAAGAGGGTGGACAGCTGCGGCCGCGGCCGCCCCGTCTGCAGGGCCACGACCTCCCGCAGCACCCCCGTCAGCTGCTCCGCCATCTCCTGCGCCGAGGCGAACCGCCGCGCCGGGTCCGGGTCCGTGGCCCGCACCAGCAGCCGGTAGAAGGATTCGTACCGCCGGAACACCTCGATGTGGTCCGGGTCCGGCAGGCTGTCCGCAAAGACGTTGGTGTAGCCCTGGAAGTCGAAGGTCAGCACGGCCAGCGTGCGCGCGACCGTGTACAGGTCGGAGGCCACCGAAGGACCCACCTCGGCCACTTCGGGGGCCTGGTAGCCCACCGTGCCGTAGATGGCCGACTCCTCGTCGCCCATCCTGCGGACCGCGCCCATGTCGATCAGCTTCAGCTGGTCCCGCGTCTGGATAGCGTTGTCGACCTTGAAGTCGCAGTAGAGCAGGTTCCTGCTGTGCAGGTGGCCCAGGGCCTCCAGGGCCTCGATGCCGTACGCGCAGGCCTGCTCCACCGGCAGCGGGTCGCGCCGCCCGTCCGGCCGGCGGCGTTCGTTGGCTATCTCCTTGAGGGACTTGCCGCCGACGTACTCCATGACGATGTAGCCGTCGAGCGAGCCGGTGCGGTGGTCGAGGTGCTCGACGAAGTTGTAGATCCGGACGATGTTGGAATGCTCGATCTCCGCGAGGAAGCGCCGCTCCGAGATGGCCGCGGCCATCGCGTCCTGGTCCCCGGTGTCCAGCAGGCCCTTGAGGACCACCCAGCGGTCCGAGACCGCCCGGTCCACCGCCAGGTACACCCAGCCCAGACCGCCGTGCGCGAGGCAGCCGGCGACCTTGTACTGCCCGTGCACCACGTCGCCCGCCTGGAGCTTGGGCACGAAGGAGTACGGGTGCCCGCACTTGGTGCAGAAGCCCTCGGTCCGTCCCGGCCGGTCGCCGCGCGAGCGGCCCACCGGGGCGCCGCAGTCCGAGCGCGAGCAGAAGCGCTTGCGCTCCGGCACTTCCGGGTTCTCCAGCACCGCCGTCGAAGGATCCGGACGCGGTACTTCCGGTACGGTCACCAGGCCGGCGCCGAGCCGGTTGCGCCCCGACGTCTTGGACGCCGTACCCGTACTGCGCACCGAGACGGAGCGCGTGGAGGCCGAGCCGGACAGCGAGCGCGACAGCCGCCCGGAGACGGAGCGGTGCGAACTCGACGACCGGGACGACTGCGAGGACCGCGCCGAGGCCGAGCCGCGCGAGGACCCGTGCGAGCCGCGGGACTGCTGAGAGCCCTGAGAACCTTGGGACCCCTGTGAGCCGCGTGCCCCGCGGGCCGCGCTGGTCATCCCCGTGGGCGGCGAGACCAGCTCTTCGGCACCGCCGTCCATGCCGCCCGGGCGCGCCCCGGTGAGCGGCGCGAGCCCGCAGGTGTCGCAGTACAGCTCGCCGCCGCCCACGTCTTCGTACGTGCCCGGGCACCCCGGGCGCCGGCACGCGATCCCCGCGCCGGCCGCCGGCATCTCGCTCATGCCCTCTCCTCCGGTTCGCTCACCCGGTCCTGCGGGCCCGCACCGTCCGCACGGGGCCGCGGGACCAGCATCTCGGCGGCCGCGTGCTGGTAGCGCAGCACGGCCTGCTCCGCCGCCCGGAGGTCGCACGGAGCGCTCCACAGCATCCGGCGCGCGGTGTCGTACCGCTCCGCCAGCAGCAGGTCCTCCGCCAGCCCGTGCCGGGCCACCTTCGCCTTGTACGCGTCCAGCCTGCCGCGCAGCTCCGCGCGGACCGCCAGCGGTGCGGTGACCGCCGTCAACGACTCGCGGGCCCGGAGCAGTTCGTCCTCCGCGCGCTCCTCCAGCGACTCCAGCAGCGGCGAAAGCCGGTGCCACTGGGCGTTCCTGCGGTACTCCGCCGCCGCGACCAGCTGCTCCTGGAGGGCCGTGGGCGGCCCGCTCACCGCGGGCACCTCGGACGCGGCGATCTTCGCCAGCACCTCGCCGCGCGCGGTCCGCGCCTCCGCCAGCGTCCGGTCCGCCCGCGACAGCACGTCCCGCAGGCTGACGAGCCGCCGCTCCGCGTCCTGCCGGACCGCGAGCACCGCCTCGATCTCCCGGCGCACGTCCTCCAGGGCGCGGGCCGCGCGGTCGTAGCGGCCGGTGTCGGGGCGGCCGCCGCCCGGCGCCGAACTGCCCGCCGCGGACTGCCAGAACGACAGCGGGTCCGAGATCACCTCGGCGCGCAGCCCGGTCAGTTCCTGCGTGATCGACTCCAGGTCGTCGCCGGAGGGGTGCTCGCCCGGCCGGACGCCGACGGAGTGCGCCAGCGAGCGCGTGCGGTGCAGTTCGGCGGCGAGCAGGTCGATCCGCGCCGGCAGCGCCGACCACACCGCGTCCGCCGCCACCACCATGTCCAGCGAGCTCGCGTACAGCTCGTTCATCCGCGCCACCAGCTCGGCGAGGGTGAACCGCTCGGCCAGGGCCGAGCCCTCCGCCCCGGCGCCCGCGACCGTCACGCTCGCGCCGCGCAGCCGTTCGGTCAGCTCCACCAGGTCGTCGCGGCTGGCCCAGCGGCGCCGCTCGCGGACCTCGCGGACGGCCTTGAGCGCCCCGCTGTACGCGTCGAAGTACGTCCACAGGCGGGTGACGGCCGCCTCCGTGACCGTCCAGCGCTCGCGGGTCCGCCCGGTCAGGGCGGCACCCTCCAGGAGCCGCCGTCCCGCATGGTCCTGGAGCGCGAGCAGCGAAGTCTCGACGGCCTCGTGCTCGGCGTCGAGCCGGGCCAGTGCACGGTCCACTTCGTCCCGGTCCATCACCGGGCCCGCGGGCCCGTCCGCGGAGGCGGGAAAAGGTCCCGTGCCGGCCATCGATGCCCTCTCTGCCGTTCCGAACTTCTGTCTGTGCCCCGGGCGGCGCCGCCGGCGTCAGCTGCGGTACTTCGGCGCCGGCGGCCCCGCTATGCCCGGGAGGTCCTCGGCCAGCCACTTACGGTAGGCCTTCATCCAGGGGCTGCCGTCCCCGCCCTGCCGGTACCCGTCGAGGACCTTGTTGACCCGGCGGACCAGGTCCGTGGCGTGCAGGTTCATGGCGACGCCGTAGAACTCCCTGGTGAACGGCCGCCCGACCACCCGGACCGTGGGGTCCTGCGCGGCCAGGCCCGCCGCGAGGGCGTTGTCCGTGACCATGCCGTCCACCTCGCCCAGTTGCAGGCGCACCAGGCAGTCGAGCTGGTTGGGGACGGTCGGGGAGATGTCCGCCCCGAAGGAGTTGGCCTTCAGCGCCGTCTCGGCGGTCGAGCCCTTGGCCGAGCAGATCCGGCGGCCCTTGAGGGAGCTGTCGTACCCGGTGATCGGCGATCCCTTGGGCACCAGCACCTGGGGCCCGGTCTCGAAGTACGCGGTGGAGAAGGCGACGTCCTCCAGCCGCTTGCAGTTGATCGTCATGGTCCGTACGACCACGTCGACCCGGCCCTCCTGCAGCGCGGGGATCCGCTGACTGGTCGGGATGGCGCGGTAGATGACGGCGTTCTCGTCGCCCAGGATGTCCTTGGCGATGGCCTTGACCAGGTCGATGTCGAAGCCTTCGAGCTGGCCGGTGGCCGGGTTGCGGTAGCCCCACCGGTAGCTGTTCTGGTCGATGCCGGCGATGAGCTTGCCGGCCGCCTTGATCCGGGCGATGGTCGCCCCGCCCGCCCCTGACGGTCGCAGGCTGGCCTCGGGGTCCTTGCAGGTGTCCGCCGGCGCGTGCACCACCGCGGAACCGCCCGGAGCCGCGGCCGCTGCCGTACCGGCCCCGCGCCCCGTCTCCCGCTGCAGCGGCACCAGCACCGCGGCGGCCGTCAGCGCGCACGCCACGGCCATCCCCGTCACACCGCCCCAGCCGCGCAGCCTGCTGGTCCTGGACACCGAGTCCGGTTCACCCCGCCTCATGCGCATGCGCATCTCACCTGTACTCCGAAAGTCGGCGGCCGATGCCGAGCAGTGCGGCCACCGCGCCCAGCACCGCCAGCACGGCGGCGCCCGCCACCAGACCGCCGAAGGCGCCCACACCGCTCCGGGCGGCCCGCGAGAACTCCTGCTGCTCGTGGGCGAGCGCCTGCTGGAGCGCCGCATCCACCTGGTCGAAGGAGGCGCCGGTGCTGTCCTTGCCGCCGATCACCTGGACGAGCGCGCCCTCGTAGTCGCCCTGGACGTCGGTCGCGCGGGCCGCCTGGTGCCGGGCCTGCCACTGCCGTACGGCCGTCATCGCACGCGCCACAGGCTCGGCGCCCGCCGCGTCGTCGGCCAGCCGGCTCGCCTCGGCCAGGCCCGCGTCGAGGGCCGCCATGTCGCTCAGGTAGTCCACGTCGTACTTGTCGGACTTCTTGTCCGGCGCGAGGACGGCACCGCGCGAGACCAGGGTGAGGTTTTCGTTCGCCCGCGCCTGGAGCGAGCTGATCCGGGCGTCGTTGAGGACCTTCAGGGACGCCTGGCCGTCCGAGCGGGACTCCCCGAGGCCGGTGCGGGCGACCGTGTGCCCGACGGCCAGCCACAGCAGTACCACCACCGATGCGGCGGTCGCGGCCAGCAGGCCGTGGTTGAACACCCGGTTCGTCCGGCGGAAGTTGCGCCGCTGCGCCCACACCAGCACGCCGATGGCCAGCAGGCCTGCGCCCAGCGCGGCCGCCGGCCAGCGGTCCGCGTTCTCGTAGTCCCGGTACAGGCGGCCGGTCTCGGCCTCGTACAGCCGCTGGGCCGCGGGCAGCAGCTGCGTGCTCATCTGTTCGTTCGCATACCGGAGGTACGCGCCGCCCAGCGGGAGGCCCTGGCGGTTGTTGGCCCGCGCCTGCTCGATCAGGCCGGTGTAGCGCGGCAGCTGCTCGCCCAGCAGGGCGATCTCGCGCCGCGACTCCTCCGAACCCTCGGTGTTCGCCGCGGCCTTCACCAGCAGCCGCGAGGCGTTGGTGATGTCCTTCAGATACCGGTCCCGCACCTCGCGGGACTCCTGCCCGCCGGCCAGGAAACCGCTGGACGAGGCCGTGTCCGCATCCGCGAGCGAACGGTAGATGCTCGCGGCGTCCGCGCTGAGCGGCTGGCTCCGGTTGACCACGTCGTCGGCCGCGGCCGCGCGGCCCGCGATCTGCCAGGCCGTCACCGCGCCGAACAGCATCACCAGCGCGGCCAGGACCGCGCCGATGATCCGCAGCCGCCCCGGCTCGGTGGTGGCCGCCTTCCGCAGCCGCTCCGAGCCCTCGGACCACGCGGTGCTCCGCCGGGGCGGCGGTGGTGCGCCGGTCCCGGGCGCTGCCGCGGGCGCACTCGATGCGTATGTCACCTGACCTCCCCCTGGGTCGCGGACGGCGGATGTCTGCCCGGCGCGCTCCCGCCGGCGCGGGCGACGGCCGCCCGGCCAGCAGTATGGCCGCACCGGCCGACATCCACAGCATCAATGACTCGATCTTGTTCGAATCGACGGTCCCTGCCCCTCGTCTGCTCACCGGTCTAAACGCGCGGTGCACCGCCCGCGGTTCCAGACCTGCCCACCCGGGCACCGCTTCACCCGAAGTGGGCCCGCAGCTTTCCGTAGGCGTCCCGGTGGGCAGCCGTGGCGTCCAGTCCCAGCAGCGCGGCGCCGAGCACGGGAGGGGCCGTGACCACGGACACCGCGGCCCGCGGGGCCCGTTCGGCCAGGGAGGCGGTGATACGGCCGTTGAGCTGCGGGTGCCGGGCGGCCAGGACGCTGCCCCCGAGCAGCACCGGAATCTCCGCGTCCAGCGAGTCGAGGCGCCCCAGCGCCACCGTCACCATCGCCGTCACCTCGTCCGCCTGCCGGTGCACCAGCGACGCCGCCACCGGATCCCCGGCTTCGGCCACCGCGAAGAGCACCGGCACCAGTTCGTGCGTGCGGTGCTGCCCGAGGGCGCCCAGGTGGAGCGCCTCGATCAGCGCGCCCGTGTCACCGAGGCCGAAGTGGGCCGGCAGGGCCCGCGCGAGCTCCGTCGGCTCGCCCCGGCCGTCCCAGGCGCGCGCCGCGTGCCACAGGGCCTCCGCGGCCAGCCCGCCCCCGCCGCCCCAGTCGCCCGAGAGCCTCCCGAGCGCCGGGAAGCGCGCCGTGCGGCCGTCCGGCAGCATGCCGACGCAGTTGATCCCCGCTCCGCAGACCACGGCCACCCCGCGCGGCTCGTCCACACCGGCCCGCAGGATCGCGAAGGTGTCGTTGCGCACCCCGGTCGCCGCGCCCCAGCCGCGGGCGGCGACCGCCCGGGTCAGCTCGGCCTCCTCGACGGGCAGGTCGGCGTTGGCCAGACACGCGCTGACGTGCGCGGCGTACGGGATCCCGGCGAGCCCCGCCGAGGCGGCCGCCGCCGCGGCCGCCCGCCCCAGCACGTCCACGGCCGCCTCGATCCCGTCCCGGGAGGGCTGGAAGCCGGCGGCCCGGCCGGTGCCCAGCACTTCGCCGTCCGCGCCGATCAGGGCCGCGTCGGTCTTGCTGTTGCCCGCGTCGAGCGCGAGCACGGCGGGCCGCCGCACGGCGCTCACGCCCACGGCAGGTGCTCCTTGTTGTGCGCCAGCAGCCGGTCGGTCAGCGCCTCCGCCTGTTCGAACTGCCCGATCAGAGGATGCGCCAGCAGCGCCCGGAACACCCGGTCCCGGCCGCCGCGCAGGGCCGCGTCCAGTGCCAGGTCCTCGTACGCCGTGACGTTCGCGATCAGTCCGGCGTACAGCGGGTCCAGCCGGGGCACGGCCAGCGGCACCGCGCCCGTGCGGATGCTGCCGTCGATCCGCGCCTGCACCTCGATCACCGCGTCGTCCGGGAGGAACGGCAGGGTGCCGCGGTTGTACGTGTTGACCACCTGCACGGCCGGTCCGCCCGCCCCCAGCAGCGAGGCGGCCAGGTCCACGGCCGCCTCCGAGTAGAACGCCCCGCCCCGCTTCGCCAGCAGCGCCGGCTTCTCGTCCAGGGCCGGGTCCGCGTACATGCGCAGCAGTTCGTGCTCCATCGCGGCGACCTCGGCGGCCCGCGAGGGCTTGGCGCGCAGCTCCCGCACGGCCTCGTCGTGCCCGTAGAAGTAGCGCAGGTAGTACGACGGCACGACGCCGAGCCGGTCCAGCAGGGGCCGCGGCAGGTGCAGGTCGGCGGCGATCGTGTCGCCGTGGGCGGCCAGCAGCCCGGGCAGCAGGTCCTTGCCGCCGGGGCCGCCCGCACGCACGCCCAGCTCCCAGGTGAGGTGGTTGAGCCCCACGTGCTCCAGGTGCACCTCGGAGGGCGCGAGGCCCAGCAGCGCCGCGAACTTCCGCTGGAAGCCGATGGCGACGTTGCACAGCCCGACGGCCTTGTGGCCGGCCTCCAGCAGCGCCCGGGTCACGATGCCCACCGGATTGGTGAAGTCGATGATCCAGGCGTCCGGGTTGGCGCGCCGCACCCGCTCCGCGATGTCGAGGATCACGGGCACGGTGCGCAGGGCCTTGGCCAGCCCGCCGGCGCCGGTGGTCTCCTGCCCGATGCAGCCGCAGTCCAGCGGCCACGTCTCGTCCTTCTCCCGGGCCGCCTGGCCGCCCACGCGCAGCTGGAGCAGGACGGCGTCGGCGTCCGCGACCCCCGCGTCGAGGTCGGCGGTGGTGGTGACCGTCCCCGGGTGCCCCAGCCGGGCGAAGATCCGCCGGGCCAACCCGCCGATCAGTTCCAGCCGTCCGGCGGCCGGGTCGATCAGCACGAGCTCCTCGACGGGCAGCGTGTCCCGCAGCCGTGCGAAGCCGTCGATCAGCTCGGGTGTGTAGGTGGAACCGCCGCCCACCACTGCGAGTTTCATGTCGTCAGCCTTTCACTCCGGTCAGGGTGACGCCCTCGACGAACGCTTTCTGCGCGAAGAAGAAGAGGACGATCACCGGGGCCATGACCAGTACGGTCGCGGCCATCGTGAGGTTCCAGTCGGTGTGGTGCGCGCCCTTGAAGGACTCCAGGCCGTAACTGAGCGTCCAGGCTGCCGGGTTGTCGGAGGCGTAGATCTGCGGGCCGAAGTAGTCGTTCCAGAGGCAGAAGAACTGGAACAGCGCGACCGCGGCGATCGCCGGCCTGGCCATGGGCAGCACCACGCGCAGCAGGGTCCGCAGTTCCCCGCAGCCGTCGACGCGCGCCGCGTCGAGGTACTCGCCGGGGATGGTCAGCAGGAACTGCCGCAGCAGGAAGACCGAGAAGGCGTCGCCGAAGGCCAGCGGGACGATCAGCGGCCACAGCGTCCCGGACAGGTCGAGCTGCTTGGCCCAGAAGAGGTACATCGGGATGACCACCACCTGCGGCGGCAGCATCATCGCGGCGATCACCAGCAGCAGCGAGAGCCTGCGCCCGCGGAAGCGGAAGGTGGCCAGGGCGTACGCCACCGGCAGCGAGGACACCACGGTCAGCAGCGTGCCCAGGCCCGCGTACAGCAGGGTGTTGCGCCACCAGGTCAGGAAGCCCGGGGTGTCCCACACCCGGGCGTAGTTGTCCCACTGCCAGGTGTCCGGCACGAGGTCGCGGGTGAGCGCCTGCTGATCGGACATCAGCGAGGTGAGGAGGACGAAGACGAAGGGGAGTACGAAGAACAGCGCGGCGGCCACGCCCAGGGAGTGGACCCCGATCCAGTGCAGCAGCGCGGTGTGCCGGTTCCGGTGTCTCACCGCTCAGTCACCCGCCCCGACGAGTCCGCCGCGCCGGCGCATCAGCAACGCGGTGAAGGCCATGGAGAGGGCGAACAGCACCAGGGCGAGCACGCACGCGGTGCCGTAGTCGAAGCGCTGGAAGCCGGCGTTGTAGACGACCTGCGGGAGAGTCAGCGTCGACTTGTCGGGGTAGCCCGGCTCGAACTGCTGCCCGGAGCCGCCGATCACCCCCGCCGCCACCTTCCCCGCGACCAGCGGCTGCGTGTAGTACTGCATGGCCTGGATCACCCCGGTGACCACGGCGAACAGCACGATCGGCGAGATGTTCGGCAGGGTGATGTGGCGGAACCGCTGCCACGCTCCGGCGCCGTCCAGCTCCGCGGCCTCGTACTGCTCCCGCGGCACGTCGAGCAGCGCGGCCATGAAGATGACCATCAGGTCGCCGACCCCCCACACCGCGAGCAGCGTGAGCGCGGGCTTGGACCAGTCGGCGTCCGTGAACCACCCGGGGGCGGGCAGGCCCACGGCGTCCAGCACGGTGTTCGCGGGCCCGGTGCCCGGGTTGAGCAGGAAGACGAAGGCAAGCGTCGCGGCGACCGGCGGGGCCAGGTACGGCAGGTAGAACAGCGTCCGGAACACCCCCGCGCCCGTCTTGATCTTCGTGACGAGCAGGCCGACGCCGAGGCCGAACAGCACGCGGCAGCCGACCATCACCACCACCAGCCACAGCGTGTTGCGCATCGCCGGCCAGAACATCGGGGACTGCGTGAAGACGTACGTCCAGTTGTCCAGGCCGTTGAAGACGGGCTGCCGGAACCCGTCGTACTTGGTGAAGGAGAAGTACACGGTGGACAGCAGCGGGTAGGCGAAGAAGACGCCGGAGCCGATCAGCCAGGGCGAGAGGAAGGCCGCGGTCCGCAGGGCCGCTCTGCGGCGCTTGGCCGGCAGGGTGCGGGTGGTCATCGCGGGTCACTCCGCCTTCGCGATGTCCGTGTCGATCTGGGCGTCGGTCCGGGCGAGCGCGGCCCCGAGGTCGCCGACGGCGCCCTTCTCGTGCGCGTAGGCCAGGTCGGTGAAGGTCAGCTGGTACGTGCCGCCGTCGGCCTGCGGGGGAGTGGTCGACGACTTCGGGTGCCGGGCGATGTCGATGAACGTCTTGAACTCCGGCGTGACCCGGAGCTTCGGCGACTCCAGGGCCGCGTGGGTGGAGGGGACGTTGTGGATGGCGTTGGCGAAGGCGACGACCGCGTCGGTGTCGGTGGTCATGTACTTCACCAGCTCCCAGGCGGCGTTCTGCTTCGCGCTGACCGCCGAGATCCCCATGATCGTGCCGGATACGTAGCCCTTGCCGTAGTCGGCGGCCTGCTCGTCGGGGACCGGCAGCGGGGCGGTGCCGATCTCGAAGCCGACACCGGCCTCTTCCGCCATGTTCAGCCGCCACTCGCCGTCGATCTGCATGGCGACCTTGCCCTGGTGGAAGGGGTGCTCGGCGCCCCACTCGTCACCGAAGGTGCTGCGGAAGCGCTCCAGCTTCGCGTACCCGCCGAGCGAGCCGACGAGTTCCTTCTGCACGGTCAGCATGCTCGCGAAGGCCGGGTCCCCGGCCAGGTTCGACTTCCCGTCCGGGCCGAAGTACGCCGGGCTCCACTGGGCCGCCAGCCGCATCGGCGTGGTCTCGTAGCCGTGGAAGGTGGGCATCAGGCCCACCCGCTCGTAGGAGTCGCCCTTCTCCTTGGTCAGCTTCTTCGCCACCGCGGCGAACTCGCTCCAGGTCTTCGGCGGGGCGGTGATGCCGGCGGCCTTGAAGGCGTCCTTGTTGTAGAGGAGGCCGTAGGCGTCGTTCAGCAGGGGCAGGGTGCACTGGTTGCCCTTGAACTGCGTGTAGTCCAGCAGGGGCTGCGGGAACACCTTGGCCTTGTCGATCCCCGACTTCGCGAGGAAGGGGTTCAGGTCGGCGAAGGCGCCCGAGTTGCAGAACTTGCCCACGCTGTCCGTGGTGAAGGAGGAGACCACGTCCGGGGCCTTGGAACCGCCCGCCCGCAGGGCCTGGTTGATCTTGTCGTCGGTCATGTTGCCGGTGACCTTGACCTTGATGTTCGGGTGGGCCTGCGTGAACCGCGCGATGTTCTCCTCGATGGCCTTGACCTCGCCCGGCGCGGACCAGCCGTGCCAGAAGGAGAGGGTGACGTTCTCGGTGGGGTCGTCCGCGGCCTGCGGATCGCTCCGGCCGGTACACGCGGTGGCGAGCACGGATATCGCGGCGACGGTCACGACGGCAGCTCGGCGGTTCCTGGGCATGGCGGTGTCTCTCTCTGCGCGGAGGGGACGGGACGTGCGGAACGGAACGGACGTGCGGAACGGAAGGACTCGCGGGGGACGTGCGGCGCGGGCGGGGCGCTGCGGGTGCTGCGGGCGGTACGGGGCCTCAGCGCGAGGTGTCGAAGACCTCGTCCCGGGTCGCTGCCAGCGCGCTCTCCAGCGCCCCCCGCAGAACCGGCCGCTCCCGCACCTCCCCGGCCACCAGCCGGGGCCGGGAGGGCGCCAGGTCGGCGAGCTCGGACTCGACCAGCGTGCGCAGGGCCTCCCCGCCCGCGGTGATCACGGCGCCGGAGAGCACGACGACCTCGGGGTCGAGGACGGCGACCATCGAGGCCAGACCGGTGGCGAGGCCGGTCGCGAAGGTCTCCAGCAGCTGCCGGTACGGGCCCTCGGGCTGCTCCGCAGCCTGCTCCAGCAGCGCGATCGCGACCGCGACCTGGGATTCGTACGGACCGCCCGGCGCGGCCTCGGGGGGCTCGATCCCCAGTTCGCGGGCGAGCCGCGGCACCACCTGGACGCCGGCGAGCTCCTGGTAGCCGCCGGTATTGGCGCGGGTGACCCCGCGGACCAGCGGGGTGCCGGGTACGGGCATGAAGCCGACCTCGCCCGCGCCGCCGGTCCAGCCGCGGTGCAGCCGGCCGCCGAGCACGAGGGCGGCGCCGATGCCGTCCTCGTTCCACAGCAGGACGAAGTCCTCGTGGCCGCGGGCGGCCCCGAGGCGCTGCTCGGCGATCGCGGCGAGGTTGACGTCGTTCTCGTACTCGACGGGCATCGGCAGCACGGCCGCGAGGTCGTCGAGCAGCGTGGGGGAGTGCCAGCCCGGCAGGTGGCTGGCGTAGCGCAGCCGGCCGGTGTGCGGGTCGAAGGCACCCGGGGTGCCGATGACCACGCGGTGCAGGTCGGCGCGGCGCAGGCCGGCGTCCTTCGCGGCCTCGTCCAGGGCGCCGGTGACCAGGGCCACGGTCCCGGGCCGCCCGGTGGCGGGGACGGCGACCTCGCAGCTGCCGGTCACGGTGCCCGTGATGTCGGCGACGGCCGCGCGGATCCGCTCGGGGGTGACGTCCAGTCCGGCGACGTACGCGGCCGAGGCGTTGAGCGCGTACAGCTGGGCGCTGGGGCCGGGCCGGCCGCCCGACGTGCCGGTGGCCACGACCAGTCCGGCGGCTTCCAGACGGGCCAGCAGCTGCGAGGCGGTGGGCTTGGACAGGCCGGTCAGCCGGCCGATCCGGGTCCGGGACAGCGGTCCGTGGGCCAGCAGCAGGTCCAGGGCAGCGCGGTCGTTCATCGCGCGCAGCACGCGCGGGGTACCCGGGGTGGTTCCGGCCATCTCCGACCTCACTGGCTCGTACTATTAGGAAAGTTTCCTATCGCGCTGCGCAAGCTACGACGCAGGTCAGAGCCGTGTCAATGGGCTGCGCCCCCGCCGTGACCGAAACGGGTCGCGACGGGGGCGCAGAAGGAGCCCGGAGCAGGGGGCGTGCGGCTACTTGGTCATCCGCACGGTGCCGGAGGGCGGCGGGATGGGCGCGGTCGCCAGGGACTGCGGCGAGGCCGGGTTGGCCAGCGCCGACGGCGGCGCGACGGCCGCCGCCGGGTCCGGCGCGGCCGGGCCGTCCTCGTCGTCGCCGGGGACGCCGCCGACGATCCGGATCCCCGCCGCGTCGAAGGCCTCCTTGATCCGCCAGCGCAGCTCGCGCTCCACGGAGAACTGCTGGCCGGGCATGGTCTTCGCGGAGACCTTCACCGTCATCGAGGCGAGCAGCACCTCGGACAGGCCCAGCACCTCCACCGGGCCCCACAGCCGCTCGTCCCACGGGGACTCCTTGGCCATGGACCCGGCGACCTCCTCGATGACCGCCCGCACCTTCGCGAGGTCCTCGGACGGCTTGACCTGTACGTCCACGCCCGCGGTGGCCCAGCCCTGGCTGAGGTTCCCGATCCGCTTGACCTCGCCGTTGCGCACGTACCAGATCTCGCCGTTCTCGCCGCGCAGCTTCGTCACGCGCAGCCCGACCTCGATGACCTCGCCGGACGCCACGCCCGCGTCGACCTTGTCCCCGACGCCGTACTGGTCCTCGAGGATCATGAACACGCCCGACAGGAAGTCCGTTACGAGGTTGCGGGCACCGAAACCGATGGCGACACCGGCGACACCGGCACTCGCGAGCAGCGGGCCCAGATTGATCTGCAGGGCGCCCAGCACCATCAGCCCGGCCGTGCCGAGGATCACGAAGGACGCCACCGAACGGAGCACGGAGCCGATCGCCTCGGAGCGCTGGCGCCGCCGCTCGGCGTTGACCAGCAGCCCGCCGAGCGCGGTGCCCTCGACGGCCTCCGCACTGCGGTTCATCCGGTTTATGAGCTTGGTGATGGCCTTGCGGACCACCGAGCGCAGGACCCCGGCTATCACCAGGATCAGCAGGATCTTCAGGCCGACGTTCAGCCAGCTGGCCCAGTTCTCCTCGACGAAGCTCGCGGCGTTCGTGGCGCTTTCGTGAGCCTCCTGGAGAGTGTTGGGAGCCTCGGGGGTGATGGCAGCCAGGGCCGGCAGTGGGGCGGGCCAGGACACGACGGGAACCTCCAGGTGCAACGGTCTGCCCGCCGGAAGGGGTGTGCGGGACAGGCCAACCACACTAACGGGGCATTCCCCTTGACCCGGTGGCCGTGTTCGAGGGAGAGACCAGACTCACCTGGATAGGAATCACGTGTGGTTGAAAACACCCCCGACCCGTTACGGGCGCGTGGTGGCGCTTCGACCAGCGCTAAGGAGAGACTGAGAGCAGATCGTCCCGGCGCGAGCCACGCGCCGCCGGCGTACAAGGAGGCACCCGTGCCGCACGTCCTGGTCCTCAATGCGTCGTACGAGCCCCTCGGCGTCGTACCGCTCCGCCGCGCGCTCGTCCTCGTCCTGGAGAACAAGGCGATCTCCCTGGAGGAATCCGGCGCCTACATGCACAGCGCGACCAGAGCCGTCCCCGCGCCCAGCGTGGTACGGCTCAAGCGTTTCGTGCGGGTCCCCTACCGGGGGCCCGTTCCTCTCACCCGCCGCGCCCTCTTCGCCCGCGACGGCGGTCGCTGCATGTACTGCGGCGGGGTCGCCACCAGCGTCGACCACGTCATCCCGCGCAGCCGCGGAGGACAGCACGTCTGGGACAACGTGGTCGCGGCCTGCCGCCGCTGCAACCACGTCAAGGCCGACCGCCACCTGGTCGACCTCGGCTGGCGGCTGCGCCACCCGCCCGCGCCGCCCTCCGGCCTGGCCTGGCGGATCATCGGCACGGGTCATCGCGACCCGCGCTGGATGCCGTACCTGCAACCGTACGGCGCCGAGGACGCGATGGCCCGGATCGACGGCGTTTCCGCCTGAGACCGGGCCCTTCTCGTACCCGGGCCCCCGCGCCGCGCCCGCCCCGCCCGCCCGTCACGGTCGCGGCCGTCCGCCAGGACACCCCGTCCGCCGAGGTCTCGATCCGGTACCCCGAGGCGTACGCGTCCTGCCAGGTCAGCACCACCTGGCCGAGCCGCACCGGCGCCGCCAGCTCCAGCTGCCACCAGGCGCCGTCCTGGGCCGGGGAGGACCAGCGGGTGGCCGGATCTCCGTCCACCGCCGCCGCGGCCGGGAAGTCCGCCGTCTCGTCGCCCGAGGACGACGCGCGGGCGCCCCGCGCCAGATCCGGGCCGCCCGTACGAGGGAAGGCCCGCACCGTGAGCGTGCGGGACTCGCCGCCGAAGGAGACCGGCACCTCGTACACGCCGGCCGGAGTGCCCGCCGGCACCGTGACCTCGACCGGTACGGACACCTGGGTGCCGCGCGGCACCGTGGTCCGCGGCGGCACCTTCACCTTGATCCCGTGCGGCGCCTTCGCCGTCAGCGCCCCCTCGATCCGGCCCGGCCGCACCGACGACAGCTCCGCGGCCACCTGCTGCGCCCCGCCGCCGATCTCCGCGTCCGTGCGGCCGCCGCCGCCCAGCTCGAAACGGGCCGACGGTTCGTCCGCGAACCACGGCACCACCCGGTGCACCGAAGGAGCCCGGCCGCCCCACAGCAGCCGCACGGCATCCGCCCGCAGCCCGCGGGCCGCCGTCTGCGTCCATCCGCTGGGCGAGATCTCGCCCAGCTTGCGCCAGCCCTCGCCCGGCACGTGCGCCTCGACGACGGTGCCGCGCCCGGCCGCCCCGGCCGGGACCTGCTCCTGCGGCGGGCCCACCGGGTCGGTCATCACCGTGACCGCTTCCACCGGCCGGGGCCGGTCCAGGCGCACGGTGTACGAACCCGAGTCCTGCGCCACCGACCCGGCGACCGCGCGGCTCGCGCCGGTCCAGGCGTCCGCCTCCGCGGCGGCCTTCGCCAGGAACGGCCCGAGCACGCCCTTGCCGACCGTCACGGCAGCGGGGCCCGCGCCGTCCGGGCCGCTCTCCAGGGCGGTGCGTGCGGTGCGCAGCGCCAGCGAGGCCCGCCAGGCCGCCGCGCCGTCCCCGCGCGCCTGGGCGTGCAGCAGGTCCACGGCCAGCTCGCCGGCGGCGCCGTAGCGGGCCAGCCGGTCGATCCACGGCCCGGCCTCCACCGGCAGGGTGCCCGCCGCGGGCCCGGAGAGCCGCAGCCGCGCCTCCCGCATCACGGTGAACGCCCCGCGCAGCCGCCCCGCGGCGCGGTCCTGCGCCGCCCGGTCCGTGCCGCCGCGGGTCTGCCAGAACTCCGCGAGCAGCGGCCGCAGGTACGCGGACTCGTCACCGCCCAGGACCGAGGAGGACGTGTTCCCGGCGAGCGCGCCGAGCGCCTCGCGGGCCCGTGCGTCCCCGCCCGCCAGGTCGTCCAGCGCGGCCTGCCAGGACGCCCCGGCCCGGTACGCGCGGGCGTTCCAGGCGTAGTCGGCCGCCGTGAAGAGCGGGATGCGGGAGACCGCGGCCTGCGGCATGGCGTTGGCCAGCAGGGCCGCCGAGCCGTTCGCGACGGCCGGTTCGCGGCCGGTGTACGGGCCGAGGAAGAGCCGGTCCTGCGCGTAGTCGTTGACGGGGTAGTTGTCCATGGTGACCAGCGGGTGCCGGAACACGTCCCGGGTCCCGGCCAGTTCCCGGCCCGTGATGGTCCGCGGCACGACCCCGATGCCCGTCCAGGCCACCTGCACCCGCGGGTCCAGGGCATCGGCGAGTGCGGTGCGGTACGGCGTCGCGCCGTCCTGGTAGTACTCCGTCGGCACCAGCGACAGCGCGGCCGCGCCCGGATGACGGCGGGCCAGGTGGCCGGCCAGCTCGCCCGCGAGCTCCGCGTGCGCCCGTGCTGCGGCCCCGGGTCCGCGGCCGAACCGCTCGCGGTCCGCCCGGCAGCCCCACTCCGTGTAGCTGACGTCCTGGAACTGCAGCTGGAACGCCCGGAACCCGAGCTCCGCCATGGCGTCCACCTTGCGCAGCAGCGCCGCCCGGTCCCCGGCCGACGACAGGCACATGGTCTGCGCGGGTGCCACGGCCCAGCCGAGCGTGACGTGCGCGGCACGGGCCCGCTCCGCCAGCGCCCGGAACTCCTGCTGCTGGTCCTGCGGGTACTCCTCGCGCCAGCGGGAGGTGCGGTACGGGTCGTCGCCGGGGGCGTACAGATAGCGGTTCTGCTTCGTGCCGGCCATGAAGCCGAGGTGCGCGAGCCGCTGTTCGTGGGTCCAGGGCTGCCCGTAGAACCCCTCGGTGGTGCCGCGCACCGCGGCCGACGGCCAGTCGCGGACCACGACGCCGGGCACGTGGGGGGCGAGGATCAGCTGGCGGAGCGTCTGGGCGGCGTGGAACAGGCCGTCTTCGCCGGTGCCGACGAGCGCGACGGTGTCCCGGCCCGCGTGCCGGCCGACCGCCATCCGGTACCCGCCCGCGGGCAGGTCCCCGGCCTCGGACCCGCCGAGCGCGCGCAACGCCGCCTCGGCGTCGGGCCCCTGGGCCCGTACGACCGTGCCGCGGCCGGGCAGCGGGGCCAGCGGGGACCGCTCGTGGAGGGTGCGGACCCCGGCCGCGCGCAGGATCCCGCGCAGGGCGTCCACGGCGTACGGGTCGGCGTCCGCCGGTACGACGAGCACGGCCTCGGCGCCGAGCCGGACGGCCGCGCCGCGGGCGGTCAGCGACTGGGGGCGGGGCCACACCGCGGGCAGCGCCGCGGACTGCTTCGCCGGGGGCGGGGTCTGACCGGCCGTCGGGGCCGGAGGGGGAGGCGCCGCCAGGGCGCCGGGTGCACCGGCCAGGCCGCCGGCGAGCAGTCCGCCGATGACGGCGACTGCGCTGGCCGTGGCCCGCTTCCTGCCCCTGAACTGCACGAAGCCTCCTCGCTCGGTCGTCCCCCGCCCGTTCGAATCAGCCCTGAGCCCACCACTCGTACGGCTGAAGTGTCAATGCGCGTGGCCTTTGTGACCGCTATGCCCTGAGTTTCGGACGGCTCGAGGTGAGGAATGCTGCAAGACCGGACGGGTAGGCCTGCGCCGTCCGCATGCGGGCGGGCCGGGCCCGCCCCCTCCCGAGGAGACCTCCGTGACCGCACCCGACCCTTCCCGGCCGGCCCCGGCCGCCGTGCCGCCCGCGCGCCGGCCCGTCGCCGCGGTCCGGCTGCCGCGCCCGATACGGCTGACCAGCGAGCCCCCGCTCGCCGCCGTACCGCTGATCAGCGAGCCGCCGCCGTGGGACGCCCCCGCCCTCACCAGCGAACCGGCCACCCTCGCCTCGTCCGAGGCGCCCGCCCTCCTGGGACGTCCGTAAGGTCCCGCCCCGCACTCCAGACGGACAGAGGTGCCGATGAGCCTCGAACGGCTCGCCGCGATGCACGGGGTGGCCACCTCGTACTCGCCCTCGCAGGACGTGACCGTCCAGGTCTCCGACCGGACCGTCCTCGCGGTGCTCGCAGCCCTCGGGGTCGACGCGTCGACCCCGGCTGCGCTGCAGGCCGCGCTCGCGGCCGCCGGGGCCCCGCGGCTGCTCCCGCCCGCGCTGGTGCACTGGGCGGGCTCCGCGCCGCCCCCGGCCCTCGCCGGACTCCCCCCGGACACCCGGCTCCGCGTCCGGCTGGAGGAGGGCGGCGACACGCCCTGGCAGCCGTGGGGACCGGACCCCGCACTGCCCCACGGCGTCCACCGGATCACCGCCGAGACCCCCGACGGACGGCGCGCCGAGTCCACCCTCGTCGTGGCCCCGCAGCGGGCCCCCGCGCCGCCCGGACGGGCCCACGGCCTCCTCGTCCAGCTCTACTCGCTGCTCACGGACCGCTCCTGGGGCATGGGCGACCTCGGGGACCTCGCGGAGCTCGCCGTCTGGGCCGCGGAGACCCACGGCGCCGGTTTCGTCCAGGTCAACCCGCTGCACGCGGCCCTGCCCGGCAGCCCCACCGACCCTTCGCCGTACCGGCCCTCCTCGCGCCGCTTCCCCGACCCGGTCCACCTGCGCATCGAGGACCTGCCGGAGTACGCCGGCTGCGCCGACCGCGCGGTCCGCGACCGGCTGGCCCGGCTGGCCGCCCGCGGCGCGGAACTGCGCCGCGCGGTGCTGGAGAAGGGCGCGCTGATCGACCGCGACGCCGTCTGGGACCTGAAGCGGGCCGCCCTGGAGCTGCTCTACGAGGCCCCGAGCACCACGGAACGCGCAAGCGCCTACCGGGAGTTCCGCGAGGCCCAGGGACCCGCCCTCGACGCCCACGCCGACTGGTGCGCGCGGGCCGCCGGGGAGCCGGAGCGGGCCGACTTCCACCGCTGGCTGGTCTGGCTGACGGACACCCAGCTCGCCGCCGCCCAGCAGGCCGCCCGCAGCGCCGGGATGACCGTCGGCGTCGTCCACGACCTCGCCGTCGGCGTGCACCCCGAGGGCGCGGACGTCCGGGTCCACCCCGAGGCCTACGCCGCGCACATGTCGGTCGGCGCCCCACCGGACGCCTTCAACGCCCGCGGGCAGGACTGGGGGCTGCCGCCCTGGCGGCCCGACACGCTGGCCGCCTCCGGCTACGGGCCGTACCGCGCCCTGCTCCGCGGGCTGCTGCGGCACGCGGGCGCGCTGCGCATCGACCACGTCATGGGCCTGTTCCGGCTCTGGTGGATCCCGCCGGGCGCCGAGCCCACCGAGGGCACGTACGTCGCGTACGACGCCGAGGCGATGCTCGCGATCCTGGTCCTGGAGGCGGACCGGGCCGGTGCCGTGGTGATCGGGGAGGATCTGGGCACGGTCGCGCCGGGCGTGCGGGAGGCCCTGGCCCGGCGCGGGGTGCTCGGCACGTCCGTGCTGTGGTTCGAGCGGGACTGGGAGGGCGGGGGCCGCCCGCTCGCCCCCGCGGAATGGCGGGCTGACTGCCTGGCCACGGTCACCACGCACGACCTGCCGCCCACCGCCGCCAAGCTGACCGGGGAGCACCTCGACCTGCGCGAGCGGCTGGGCCTGCTGGCCCGCCCGCTCGCCGAGGAGAAGGCCGCGGACGCCGCCGAGACGACCGAGTGGCTGCGGACCCTGGCCGGGCTGGGCTTCGACGTCCACGGCGAGGAGGCGGCCGTGCGCGCGCTGTACGGCTTCCTGCTGCGCACCCCGGCCCGGCTGGTCGGGGTGTGGCTCCCGGACGCCGTCGGCGACCGGCGCCCGCAGAACCTGCCCGGCACCTGGGACCAGTACCCCAACTGGCGGCTGCCGGTGGCCGATGCCGCCGGGCGGCCGCTGACCCTGGCGGAGCTGGCCGCGTCGGACCGGCTGAACGCGCTGATGGCGGCCGTACGGGCGGGCCGGGATCCGGCCCCGGACCCCCGTACGGCACCCCCGGGCGCGCGGTCCGATTAGGTGTTCGCTACGTTTGCACCGTGGACAAGAAGAACGCCCTGCGCGCCGGCGCTGTCACGGCCGGATCGACGCTGATGATGATGCTGATGACGTCTCCCGCCCTCGCGCTCACGCGCGACGACGGTGACGACCCGGGCCCGGGCCTGAGCGTGGGCGAGACCCTCGGTCTGTTCGTCGCCGCGCCGATCGTGCTGTTCCTGGTGATCGCGGGCCTCGTGATGGTCGGCGACAAGTCCCGCAAGCAGCCCGGCCAGGGCTGATCCGGGGCCGGCCTTTCCCTTTTCTCCGTCAGGGCGCCGGGGACCGTACCGCGCGTACGGCCCCCGGCGCCCTGACGCATGCTGTGCTCAGACCCCGGCCAGCAGCTTGCGCAGCAGCCCGGTGAGCGCCTCGATCTCGGCCCCGCTGAGGTCCTTCATGGCCGCGTGCTGCACCTCCAGGCCCGCCCCGACGGCCTCGTCTACGACGGCCAGCCCCTGCTCGGTCAGCGTGACCTGGAGCGCCCGCCGGTCGTGCGGATCGGGCGTACGGCGCAGCAGTCCGGCCCGCTCCAGCTTGTCCAGCCGCCCGGTCATGCCGCCCGTCGTGAGCATCAGCGTCGCCGACAGCTGCCGCGGCGAGAGCGTGTACGGCTCGCCGGACCTGCGCAGCGTGGCGACGACGTCGAACTCCCCGCGCGAGATGCCGAAGCGCGCATAGGTCCGCTCCATTTCGTCCCCCATGGTCCGGGTGATCCGGTAGATACGACCGAAGACGCCCATGGGGGCGACGTCCAGATCCGGCCGCACCGCGTTCCACTGCGCCGTGATCGCGTCCACGGCGTCCTCCTGCTCGCTCATGGCCGCAGTATCGGCCAGCAACCCGATCGATGCCAAGAAAGTTACTTGACGGAAAGTAGCTTAGCGCTAAGCTACTTATCGGCAATCTACTTTGGGGGGAGCAGCGATGACGGGGGCAGACGGACGACCGGACGCCGTGCAGGGCGGCCGGCGGATCGCGGGAGAGCGGGCCCTGCTGGCCGGGGTCGGGATCAGCGCCGTCGGCATCGGCATGTACATACCGTTCACGCTGGTCTTCTTCCACCACGTCACCGGGCTCTCCTTCGCCGCCGTCGGCGTGGTGCTCACCGTCACCGGCCTGGCCGGACTGGCCTTCATGCCGCTCGCCGGCTCGGCCGTCGACCGGTTCGGCGCCCGGCGGGTCAACGTGGCCCTCTACGGCGTCCGCGTCCTCGGCTTCGCCCTCTTCCCACTGGCCGGGTCGCTGCCGGCGTTCGCAGCCGTCGCCCTGGTCACCGCCCTCGCCGACCGGTCCTTCCCGGTCGTGCAGCAGGCGCTGATCGGGGAGGTGGCCCGGGGCTCCGCCCGGGACAGGCTCCAGGCCTCCGTCCGCGCCCTCCAGAACGCCGGAATGGGCGCGGGCGCCCTCCTGGTGTCCGCGGTGCTGGCCCTCGCGGGCAGCGGCGGCTACACGTACACGGCCTGGGGCAACTCCCTGGCCTTCGCGGCCGCCGGACTGCTCGTCAGCCGGGTCCGCCCGGTGCGGGGCGGGGAGGCGGCCGCCGCCCGGCGGCCCGCGGCCGGCTACCGGACGGTGCTGCGCGACCGCCCCTTCCTGGGGCTGACCGCAGCCAACTTCCTCACCGCGCTCGGCTACGCCGCCCTGTCCGTCCTCTTCCCCCTCTACATCGCCACCTGGCTGCGCGGCCCCGCCTCGCTGACCGGCGCCGCCTTCACCCTCAACACCGTGCTGTGCGCCGGGGCCGGCGTGCTGGTCGCCGGCCGGGTCCGCCGGTCCGGTGCCCGCCGCACCCGCTCCGCGGCCCTCGGCTCCCTGCTCTTCGCCGCCGCCTTCGCCGGCCAGATCGTGCTCGGCACCCTGCTCCCGGGGCCGGCCGTTCTGATGGCCGCACTGCTGGTCATCGTGGTCGTCTACACCCTGGGCGAGCTCGTCCACAGCCCCTCGGGCGGCGCCCTGTCGGTCTCCGCCGCCCCGGAGGCCGTGCGCGGCCGCTACCTGGCCACCTACCAGCTGTCCTACTCGCTGGCCACCGCGCTGGCCCCGTCCCTGTTCACCGCCCTGCTGGCCGTCGACGGCCGGCTCCCCTGGGCGCTGCTCACCGTGGCCGCACTCGGCGCCGCCCTGGCGCTGGTCCGGCTGGAGCGGCACCTGCCCCCCGAGGCCGTGCACCCCGAGCCGCCGGTCCGTGCTGCCGCCCCGAGCAGCCCGGCCCCGGCGGCCGCCTGAGCCCGTACCGCCGCCCGGCCTTCCTCACCCGTCGGAGGAACCACGCCATGAAGCGCCTCGCCGTCGTCGCCGTCACCGCGCTCGCGCCCGTCTCCTGGGGCTCGACGTACGCCGTCACCACCGAACTGCTCCCGCCCGACCGGCCGTTGTTCACCGGGGTCATGAGGGCCCTGCCCGCCGGGCTGTTACTGATCGCCGCCGGCCGCACCCTGCCCAGGGGGGAGTGGTGGTGGAAGTCCGCCGTCCTGGGCGCACTGAACATCGGCGCCTTCTTCCCCCTGCTGTTCCTCTCCGCATACCGGCTGCCCGGCGGTCTCGCGGCCGTGCTCGGCGCGTTCGGCCCGCTGGCCGTCATCGGACTCGCCGCGATGCTGCTCGGCGAGAAGGCGAGCGCCCGCGCGCTGCTCGCCGCGATCGCCGGGGCGTTCGGCGTGTCCATGGTGGTGCTCAAGGCCGGGGCCGCCCTCGACCTGATCGGCGTCCTGGCCGGTGCCACCGCCGCCGCGTCGATGGCCGCGGGCACCGTGATGACCAAGCGCTGGGGCCGCCCCGAGGGCGTCGGCCCGCTGGTACTGACCGGCTGGCAGCTCGCCGCCGGCGGCCTGCTGATCCTCCCGGTCGCCGCGGTGGCCGAGGGGGCGCCGCCCGCGCTCGACGGGCAGGCCTGGCTCGGCTACGGCTACATGATGCTGCTCAACACCGGGGCCGCGTACTGGCTCTGGTTCCGCGGCATCGGCCGGCTCGGCGCCACCTCGGTGACCCTGCTGAGCCCGCTCTCCCCGCTCACCGCCGCCGTCATCGGGTGGGCCGCGCTCGGCCAGTCGCTCTCGCCCGTGCAGGTCGTGGGCATGGTGATCGCGGTCGCCGCCACCGCCTTGGGGCAGCTGCCTCCCAGGACCAAGAAAACGTTCAGTAAAACTGAACAGATCGATCGAAAGTTTTCGATAGACCTGAGCGATGACGAGGTGCGACGGTAGTCCGCACGACACCGACACCAAGCACCCCAGGGGGAGACCACCGTGCCCGTCATGGCCCGCGTCCGCAGCGCTTCCAGCCTCCCGCAGCGAGGCCCGCAGCGCCGCCCGCCCACCGCCGGCGTGACGGCAGCGAAGGGCGCCGTCGGGCTGGGCGTGCTCCTCGCCCTCGTGGCGACGGTCGTGTGGTCCGGGAGCTTCGTGGCCACCCGCGGCATGGCCGACACCGTCCCGCCCGTGCAGGCCGTCTTCTGGCGCTGGATCATCGCCCTGCTCGCCGTCGCCCCGCTCGCGGCCCGCGAGACCTGGCGGCAGCGCGCCCTGATCCGCCGCCACTTCGGGTACGTCGCCCTGGCCTCGTTCTTCGGCATCGCCCTCTACAACACCCTGGTCCATCAGGCCGGACTGACCACCTCGGCCTCCAACATGGGCATGATCATGGCCGCCTCGCCGGTGGTCATGGCCGTCTTCTCCCGCCTCGGCGGCGAGCGGCTCGGGGCCGTGCGCACCTTCGGCATGCTGCTCGCCGCCTGCGGAGTGCTGCTGCTCGTCGGCAAGGGCTCCGCGGCCCCGGACTTCGCCGCCGGCGACCTGTGGATGTTCGGCGCGGCCCTGTCCTTCGCCTCGTACAGCGCGCTGCTCAAGCGCAAGCCCGCCGAGATCACCGGGCTCGCCTTCCTCTTCACCACCTTCCTGCTGGGCGCGCTGATGCTCGCCCCCGCGTACGCGCTGTCCCTGTCGCTCCAGGGCGGGTTCGCCGTCACCCCGGGCACCGCCGGACCGCTCCTGTACGTCGGCGTCCTCTCCTCCGCGGTGGCCTTCTTCGCCTGGAACAAGGCCATCTCCCTGATCGGCGCGGCCCGCGCCGGGGTCGTCTACTACCTCCAGCCCGTCTGCGTCGCGCTCCTCTCCTTCGCCCTGCTCGGCGAGCGGACCGGTCCCGCCCAGCTCCTGTGCATGGCCCTGATCCTGGGCGGCGTGGCGCTGGGGGCCCGCCGGTAGGTTCGGGCCCATGACCGGAACGACCGAGTGGGACATCAAGAAGCTGCGGATCCTGCGGACCCTGGCCGAACGGGGCACCGTGACCGCGACGGCCGAGGCGCTCCTCATGACGCCCTCGGCCGTGTCGCAGCAGCTGACCAACCTCTCCAGGCAGCTCGGCGTCCCCCTGCTGGAGGCCCAGGGCCGCCGGGTCCGCCTCACGGGCGCCGCCCACCTGGTACTCCGTCACGCCGAGGCGGTGTTCGCCCAGCTGGAGCGGGCCGACGCCGAGCTCACCGGCTACCGGGCGGGCGAGGCGGGCGAGGTCCGGGTCGGCGCGTTCTCCACCGCCGTCCCCGCCCTGGTGGTCCCCGCGGTCGCCGCCCTGCGCCGCTCCCACCCCTCCGTCGAGGTCCGCGTACGCGAGACCGAGGCCGCCGAGTCGTACGACCTCCTGTCCGCGGGAGCGGTGGACCTGGCGCTGTCCCTCGCGGCCCACGCACCCACCGCCCGCGACCCGCGCTTCACCCGGACCCCGCTGCTCGCCGACCCCCTCGACGTGGCCCTGCCGCCCGGTCACCCGCTGGCCGGCGCAGCGGACCTGCACCTCGCCGACCTCTCCGGCGAACGCTGGATCTTCGGCGGCTCCGGCCCCTGGTCCGAGATCACCCGCACCGCCTGCGAGGCCGCGGGCTTCGTTCCCGAACAGGCCCACTCCGCGGCCGGCTGGACCGCGATCCTCGCCATGGTCGAGGCCGGCATGGGCGTGGCCCTGATCCCCCGGATGGCCACCGCCCGCGCCGCCGGCGTCGTCGTCCGGGCCCTGCCCCACGACCGCCCCACCCGGCACGTCGTCGCGGCCACCCGCCGCGGCGCGGACTGCGCCCCGGCCGTGGCCCGCGTCCTGGCCGCCCTGTGCGACGCGGCCCGCCCGCGCACTCCGTCCCCCTGACCTCGCCGCCCGCGAACGCCGCGGCCCGCGAACGCCGGTGCCCCGGCCCGCCGAAGCGGACCGGGGCACCGGTGGTTCACCGACCCGGGGTCAGGACGCGGCTGCCGCGTCCGCCGCCTGGGCCTTCAGGGCGCGCTCGACGCCCGCGCGGGACTCCGAGACCAGCCGGCGCAGGGCGGCGTTCGGCTCGGCCGAGGCGAGCCAGGCGTCCGTCGCGTCCAGGGTCTCCTGCGAGACCAGCAGCGCGGGGTACAGGCCCACCGCGATCTGCTGTGCGATCTCGTGGCTGCGGTTCTCCCAGATCTCCTTGATCACGGCGAAGTACTTCGGCGAGTACGGCGCCAGCAGCTCGCGCTGGTCGGTCTGCACGAACCCGCCGATCACCGCCTCCTGCACCGCGTTCGGCAGGTCCGCGGACTCCACCACCGAGGCCCAGGCCGCCGCCTTCGCCTCCGCCGTCGGGCGGGCCGCACGGGCCGTGGCCGCGTGCCGCTCGCCCGCCGCCGTCTTGTCCTGCTCCAGCTCCGCCGCGATCCGCGCCTCGTCGGCGCGGCCGGTGGCGGCCAGGCGCTCCAGGAACGCCCAGCGCAGCTCGGTGTCGACGACCAGGCCCTCGACCGTGGCCGAGCCGTCGAGCAGCGCGGCCAGGAAGTCCAGCTGCTCGTCCGTACGGGCGGTCGCCGCGAACGCCCTCGCCCACGCCAGCTGGTGGTCGCCGCCCGGCGCCGCGGCGCGCAGGTGCTCCAGGGTGGCCTCGGTCCAGACGGCCAGGCCCGTCGCCCGCCACGCCGGGTCGGCGTACTGGTCGACCGCCAGCTTCACCTGGCGGTGCAGCGACTGGACCACGCCGATGTCCGACTCCTTGCCGATGCCGGAGAGCACCAGCGACAGGTAGTCGCGGGCGGCCAGCTCGCCGTCGCGCGTCATGTCCCAGGCCGAGGCCCAGCACAGCGCACGCGGCAGCGAGGCCTCGAAGTCGCCCAGGTGCGCGGTGACCTTGGCCAGCGAGTGCTCGTCGAGGCGGACCTTCGCGTACGACAGGTCGTCGTCGTTGAGCAGCACGACGTCCGGACGGCGGTGGCCCACCAGCTCCGCCACGTCGGTCAGCTCGGCCGCCGCGACGTCCAGCTCCACCCGGCGCTCGCGCAGCAGCTTCCCGCTCGCGTCGTCGAGCGTGTAGAAGCCGACGGCGATGCGGTGCGGCCGCAGCACCGGCTCGCCCTTGGCGCCCGCAGGCAGGGCCGGGGCCTCCTGGCGGACCTTGAACGAGGTGATGACCCCGTGCTCGTCCGTCTCGATCTCCGGGCGCAGGATGTTGATGCCCGCGGTCTCCAGCCACGCCTTCGACCAAGCGGTGAGGTCACGGCCGGAGGTCTCCTCCAGCGCGCCCAGAAGGTCGGACAGGCGGGTGTTGCCGAACGCGTGCGCCTTGAAGTACGCCTGCACGCCCGTGAAGAACTCGTCCATGCCCACGTACGCGACGAGCTGCTTGAGCACCGAGGCGCCCTTGGCGTACGTGATCCCGTCGAAGTTGACCAGGACGTCGTCCAGGTCCCGGATCTCCGCCATGATCGGGTGGGTGGACGGCAGCTGGTCCTGCCGGTACGCCCAGGTCTTCATGGAGTTGGCGAAGGTGGTCCAGGCGTGCGGCCACTTCGACTCGGGGTGGTACGCCTGGCAGGCGATCGACGTGTACGTCGCGAAGGACTCGTTCAGCCAGAGGTCGTTCCACCACTCCATGGTGACGAGGTCGCCGAACCACATGTGCGCCAGCTCGTGCAGGATGGTCTCGGCGCGCGTCTCGTACGCCGCGTCCGTCACCTTCGAGCGGAAGACGTACTGGTCGCGGATGGTCACCGCGCCCGCGTTCTCCATCGCGCCCGCGTTGAACTCCGGCACGAAGAGCTGGTCGTACTTCGCGAACGGGTAGTCGTAGGCGAACTTCTCCTGGAACCAGTCGAAGCCCTGCCGGGTGACCTCGAAGATCGCGTCCGAGTCGAGGAACTCGGCCAGCGACGGACGGCAGTAGATGCCCAGAGGGACGGTCCGGCCGTCCTTCTCGTACGAGCTGTGCACCGAGTGGTACGGGCCAACGATCAGCGCGGTGATGTACGTCGAGATCCGCGGGGTCGGCTCGAAGGTCCAGACGTTGTCCTTGACCTCCGAGGCCTCCGGCGTCGGGGAGTTCGAGATGACCGTCCAGCCCTCGGGGGCCTTCACGGTGAACTGGAAGGTCGCCTTCAGGTCCGGCTGCTCGAAGGACGCGAACACCCGGCGGGCGTCCGGCACCTCGAACTGCGTGTACAGGTACGCCTGCTCGTCCACCGGGTCGACGAAGCGGTGCAGGCCCTCGCCGGTGTTGGTGTAGGCGCAGTCCGCGACGACCTTGAGCTCGTTCGGCCCGGCGTCCAGGTGCTTCAGCGCGATCCGCGAGTCACGGAAGACCGCCGCCACGTCCAGCGACCGGCCGTTGAGCACGACCTCGTGGACCGCCGGTGCGACCAGGTCGATGAAGGTCTCGGCGTTCGCCTCCGCGGAGTCGAAGCGCACCGTGGTCACCGACCGGTAGGTGCCCCCCTCCTGGGCGCCGCTCAGATCGAGATCGATCTCGTACGACTCGACGGTGAGCAGCTTTGCCCGCTGCTGAGCCTCTTCACGGGTCAGATTCGTGCCTGGCACGCGTTCATCTCCTTCGATGGTGACGTTCCCGCCCATCCTTCCACGACGGGTCCGTCACCCGCCTGCGGTAATCGGGCGGCGCCGGACGGCGAGCCGCCGGAGGTCTCTTCTCACCCAGTTTCGAACGCGACGTCGGATTCCTGCCGGACATGCCCGGCGCCGTGGCGGACGCTGGAGCCCATGAACCCGTACACGGCCCGACCCGTCGAACCGGCGACCCTGCGGCAGCTGCGCGAGCGTGACGACGCAGGCCGGCCCTGCGCCCCGTACCCCGATCCCGAGGGCGGAGCGCCGCTGCGCTGCTGCCTGCGCCGGAGCCGCCCCGGAGAGTGGATCGCGCTCGTCTCGTACGCACCCCTGCGCCGCTGGGCGGCCGGCACCGGCGCCGAGCCGGGCGCCTACGACGAACAGGGGCCCGTCTTCATCCACGCCGACGACTGCGGCGGACCCGCCGGGGAGGGGGGCGCGTACCCCTTCGGGCAGCCGGGCGCGCTGCGCACCGTGCGCCGGTACAGCGCCGCCGGGCGCATCCTCGGCGGCCGGGTCCTGGAGCTCCCGGACCGGCCCGCCGAGGGTTTCGAGGCCGCCTTCGCGGAGGCGTTCGCCGATCCCGCCGTCGCGCTGGTCCACGTCCGGGCCGCGGAGTACGGCTGCTTCCAGTTCGAGGTCCGCCGGCCCTGACCCGGCCCTGACCGGACCGGGGACGGCAGAGGGGCGGGTGCCGGCCGGCACCCGCCCCTCGCTCACGTCACCGGGCTCAGCCCTGCTGGAGCTCCTCGGCCACCAGCTCCGCGATCTGCACGGCGTTCAGGGCCGCGCCCTTGCGGAGGTTGTCGTTGGAGAGGAACAGCGCGAGGCCGTTCTCGACCGTCTCGTCCACGCGGATGCGGCCGACGTACGAGACGTCCTTGCCCGCCGCCTGGAGCGGGGTCGGGATCTCCGAGAGCTCGACGCCCGGGGCGCCCGACAGCAGCTCGTACGCGCGCTCCACGCTGATCGGGCGGCGGAAGCGGGCGTTGACCTGGAGCGAGTGGCCGGAGAAGACCGGGACGCGCACGCAGGTGCCGGAGACCTTCAGCTCGGGGATCTCCAGGATCTTGCGGGACTCGTTGCGGAGCTTCTGCTCCTCGTCGGTCTCGAAGGAGCCGTCGTCCACGATGGAGCCGGCCAGCGGGACGACGTTGTACGCGATCGGGCGCTTGTAGACGGCGGGCTCCGGGAACTCCACCGCCTCGCCGTCGAAGGTCAGCTGGTCGGCCGCCTCGGACACCGCACAGGCCTGGCCCTTGAGCTCGGCGACGCCCGCGAGGCCCGAGCCGGACACGGCCTGGTAGGTGGTGGCGACCAGGGAGGTCAGGCCGGCCTCGTCGTGGAGGGGGCGCAGCACCGGCATCGCGGCCATCGTGGTGCAGTTCGGGTTGGCGATGATGCCCTTGGGGCGGTTCTTGATCGCGTGCGGGTTGACCTCGGAGACGACCAGCGGAACGTCGGGGTCGCGGCGCCAGGCGGAGGAGTTGTCGATCACCACGGCGCCCTGGGAGGCCACCTTCTCGGCCAGGGCCCTGGAGGTGGCGCCGCCGGCGGAGAACAGCACGATGTCGAGACCGGAGTAGTCCGCGGTGGACGCGTCCTCGATGGTGATCTCCCGGCCCTCCCACTCGATCGTCGAGCCGGCCGACCGGGCCGAGGCGAACAGCCGCAGCTCGGCCACGGGGAACTTCCGCTCGGCGAGGATGCGGCGCATCACGCCGCCGACCTGTCCGGTGGCTCCGACGATTCCGACCCTCACGGTGACTCCTTCTGGTACGTACAGCTAGGTCAAGCCTGCTCCATCATGCGGGCGACCCCGGCAGGCTTGTCCAATCAGTTGTCCGCAGTACGGACGCGCCGCGGGCCGCCGGCGGTTGCGCCCCCCTCGGCGGCGGACCACGAGGGTCCGTTTTCCGCCGGTCCGCACCGGCAGGATCCCGGGCGGCAGCCGGTGCGGCCCGCTGCCCGGAGTGAGCCGTTGCACACGCAGCATCTCCTCGTCGGGGGTCCGGACGGCTCAGCCGCGGTTGCCGCGCGCCCGCTGCGCTCCAGGAGGACGTCCGCGGCGGGGGCCCGTACGGGCTGCGGGGCGGGAGCCGGGGCCGGGGCCTGGACGCGTGCGGGCACGGGCACGGCCGGTGCGGACGCGGACACGGCAGCCGGGGCCGGGGCCGGCTTCGGGTGCGTCAGGGGCAGGGCCGCAGCGGATGCCGGGCCCGGTACGGTCGCCGCCGGTGCCGTCACGGCCGCCGCGCCGGGCACGGCCGCCCCGGGCGCCTTCGAGACCCTGATGGGCTCGGGCCCCCGGGGAACAGGAGCCCCCGGGACCCGGGTACCCGCGGAGACGTCCGCGACCGCGATCCCGAAGTCCGCCGCCAGGCCCGCCGGCCCCGAGTCGTAGCCCTGGCCGACCGCCCGGAACCTCCACTCCGCGCCGGTACAGCTCGCCGAGGACGAACGCCGTCTCCGTGGACGCGTCCTCGACCCGGTACGTGGCGACCGTCGCGTCGCCCGCCGTCACCTGCACGTACGGTCCGGGCACCGCCCCGAACGTCCCGCCGTCCGCCGAGCCCGCGATCACCACCCGCTCCACTTCCGGCTCCAGCCGCGGCAGGTCCGCTTCCAGCCACTGCGCCCGCCGGCCGCCGCCCTCGCTCGCGCCGAGGTGCCGCGCCGCGCCCGAGGGGTGCTGCGGCCGACCGTGGAGGACGAGGTCGGCGTCGCCGCGCACGGTGCCCTGCGCGTCGAGCAGCAGGAGGGAGGCGTCGAGGCCCGGTGGTCCGGGCTGCTCCAGGCGGCAGACGGCTATCCGGACCGGCTGGGCGGGGGCGGCGGTGTTGCCCCCCTGAGTGACAACCGATGTCAGGCGATGTCAGCGGAGTTGACGCTTCGAGTACGGATATGACGACGTATGACAAGTATGTGGCGGCTGTGTTGCCGGGGGCCGAAAAGGGCGGTCCGGGCGGGGGGCAGTGGTTACGGTCCGGTCTGGCGTGACCGATATACGGACACGCGTTCCGCAGACCGAACTCGGGGAGATACCACCGTGCGCGCCCACCGCCACCGCAACCGGACCATAGCGGCCCTCGTCACCGCCGCCGTCGCCACGCCCGTCCTGCTCAGCTCCACCCCGGCCGTCGCCCACGAGCGCCCCGGCAAGCTCGCGAAGCAGCTGGTCAAGCAGGCCTCGGGCAAGAGCGCCTACCGCCACCTGGCCGCGTTCCAGAAGATCGCCGACGCCAACGGCGGCAACCGCGCCGCCGGCACCCCGGGCTACGACGCCTCCGCCGCCTACGTGCACGACCGCCTGAAGAAGGCCGGGTACAAGGTCGGGTACCAGGAGTTCGAGATCTACGAGGCGAAGACCCGCACCGAGAAGCTCTCCGTGCTCACCCCGGAGGCCCGCGAACTGGCCACGGCCGCCTTCACCTTCACCCCCTCCACCCCGAAGCAGGGGCTGACCGCCCCGATCGCGCTCGCCCGCGTGGACGAGACCCCGGGCTGCGACGCCGCCGACTACCCGGCCGGCGCCTTCACCGGGAAGATCGCCCTGGTCAAGCGCGGCAGCTGCACCTTCGTGGAGAAGCAGAAGGCCGCCGCCGCGGCCGGCGCCCTCGGCGTGATCGTCTACAACCACAGCGGCACCACCCCGGTCCGCGGCGGCTTCGGCTCGCCGTCCGAGGGCGTCATCCCCAGCGCGGGCATCACGCTGGCCGACGGCGAGGCCCTGACGGCCGCCGCGGGCAAGGGCGAGGTGAAGGTCAAGCTCGACCTGGACCAGCAGCACATCAAGCGCAAGACCCGCAACGTGATCGCCGAGACCCGCGGCGGCCGCGCCGACCGCGTGGTCGCCGTGGGCAGCCACCTCGACTCGGTGAAGGAGGGCCCGGGCATCAACGACAACGGCTCGGGCTCCGCCGGTCTCCTGGAGGTCGCGCTCAAGCTGGCCGAGCAGACCCGCAAGACGGGCGAGCAGCCCGCCAACAAGGTCCGCTTCGCCTGGTGGTCCGCCGAGGAGCTGGGCCTGCTCGGCTCCGAGCACTACGTGTCGAAGCTGACGGAGAAGCAGAAGAAGAACATCGCGCTCTACCTGAACTTCGACATGATCGCCTCGCCCAACCCCGCGCAGTTCGTGTACGACGGCGACGACTCGGACAAGAAGGGCGCGGGTGCCGGCCCGGCGGGCTCGGCGCAGATCGAGAAGCTCATCAACCGCTTCCTCGACAAGAAGGGCAAGGCCCACGAGGGCAGCGACTTCGACGGCCGCTCGGACTACGGCCCGTTCATCGCGAACGGCATCCCCGCGGGCGGCACCTTCACGGGCGCCGAGGGCATCAAGACCCCGGAGCAGGCCGCCCGTTACGGCGGCACGGCCGGCGTCGCGTACGACCCGAACTACCACGGCGCGGGCGACAACCTGAAGAACATCGACCGGAAGGTCTTCGACACGAACGTGGACGTCATCGCCCACGCGGTCGGCACGTACGCCCAGGACCTGCGCGGCCTGAAGGGCTGACGCCCGAGGGGGACCCGGGCAGCACCCGGGGGGTACGAGGGGGAAGAACGGAGCGGGGGGGGGGGGGGGGGGGGGGGGGGGGGGGGCCGCGCCCCCCCCCCCCCCCCCCCCCCCCCCCCCCCCCCCGCCCTGTCGTTCACGTCATCCGGTTACGGGGTGACGCTCTGGATCTGCACGCTGCCGGTGCCGGCGGCGGTGCCGCGGGCGTTGAGCAGCTGGACCTGGCCGAAGAACTGACGGCCCTCGGGGGCCGCGGCCTTCACCAGGACGTTCGCGTTCACCGGGGCGGACGCGCCGTTGGCGAGGTTCACCGTGGCGGCCTCGTCGACCTGGACGGAGCCCAGCGAGTCGGCGAAGAAGACGTCACGGTAGTCGTACGTGGTGGTCCCGGCCGGGATCGCGTAGCCGATGACCTGGACCGAGTAGGTGCCGGCGGCCGGCTTGAGCAGGGTGACGGCCTCCTCGGAGTCGCCGTCCGCGGCGGAGCCGACCTTCATGCCGTCCTTGTAGACCTCGAGGTCGAGGTCCGCACCCGCATCGGAGACGTTGCCGATCGCGATGTCGAGGCGCTCGACGCCCTCACCGATGGTGACCTCGGTGGTCTGGGTCTCGTGCTCGGCGATGGTCGGCTTGGCGACCTTCGCGGAGCCGAGCGGGCCGCCCTTGAGCTTGCCCTGCAGGCCCGCCCAGTCGTTGGTGACGGTCCACTGGACCGGCGCCGGGGTGCCGACCTTGGCCTCCGGCAGCACCTTGACGGCCGGGTCGAAGGAGGCGCCGAGGACGGTGACGTCCAGCTTGTACGGGTTGTCGAGCAGCGGCGACGTGCGGCGCGACTCGACCTCGATCTCCCAGACGCCCGGCTGCGGGTCGGTGACCGACCGCAGGTCGGGGCGGCACGTGTTGGCCGGGTTGGCGTAGTTCGGGTAGCAGTTGACCGTGGAGGTCGGGTCGACGGCCACACCGTACGGGTGGATCGAGATGAAGCGGGTCTGGCTGCCGGCCGCGAGCCCGCCGAGGGCGACCTCGAGGGACTTGGCGCCCGCCGGGACGTTCACGAAGTACGACTTGTGGCTGTTGCGCTGCACCGAGGAGGTCTCGGAGAAGCCGAAGGCGGGCTTGGTCAGCTGCTTGGCGACGACGACCGTGGTGAGGACCTGCTTGTCGATGCCCTCGGTGGTCGCGTCGTCCAGCTGCAGGATGCCGCTGAAGACGCCCGCGCCGGAGGCCTTCGCCTGGACCTTGACGGTGACCGGCTTGTTCAGGGGCAGGGTGACGTAGTCGTAGTCACCGAGCACCTTGAAGGTGCCGTCGTTGTTGCGCCACGACACGTCGTGACGGACGCCGTACTTCGGACCCGTGGTGCGGGTGACGACGACGTCGTAGACCTTCTTCTGGCCGGCCTTGAGGCCGCCCTCGCGGTCGTACAGGCCGGTGCCGAAGCCCGGGGTCTTCAGGAACTGGTCGAGCGCGGTGTCGACCGGGGCCTTGACGGTGTAGTCGTGGGCCTTCGCGCCGCGCTGGATCGAGTCCCACGCCGCGACGACGTTGATGAGGCCCGCGCCCTGCTCGTGCGCCTTGTAGCCCGAGATCTTCTTGGCGGTGCTGGTCAGCGCGGTGCGCAGACCGGCCGGGGCCAGGGAGATCTTCGCCTGCTTGGCGGCCGAGATCAGCAGCGCGCTCGCGCCCGCGGCCTGCGGCGAGGACATCGAGGTGCCCTGCAGCATGCCGTAGCCGGCCGGGAGGGCGTAGCCCGCCTCGGCGACCGGAGCGCCCGGCAGCCAGGTCTGGATGGTGTTGACGGAGGCACCGGGGGCGGTGATGCTCGGCGTGAAGCCGCCGTCCTCGCGCGGACCGCGCGAGGAGAACGGGAACATCGCGTACTTCTTCTCCACACCGGAGCCGTAGTTGGCGGCCCAGGTGTCCTTGGAGACCGCGGCGCCCACGCTCAGGACCTTGTCGGCCAGCGACGGGTCGCCGATGGTGTTGACGCCCGGGCCCGAGTTGCCGGCCGAGATGACCAGCTGGACGCCGTAGGTGTCGATGAGGCGGGTGTAGAGCTCGGCGCGCGCGTTGTTGCCGTCGTTGAGCGCCGGCAGGCCGCCGATGGACATGTTGACGATGTCCACGCCGCGGTTGACGACGAGGTCGATCATGCCCTCGGTCAGCGCGACGTTGGTGCAGCCGCCGCTCCAGGAGCAGGCGCGGGAGGAGACGAGCTTGGCACCGGGCGCGGCACCGTTCATCTTGCCGCCGAACAGGCTGTTGGCGGCGGTGATGCCGGCCACGTGCGTGCCGTGCTCGGACTCGATGATGCCGACGTTGACGAAGTCGGCCTTCTTGCCGACCCAGTCCCCGCCCAGCGGGTCCATCGGGACGTCCTTGCGGATCTCGATGACGAACGGGATCCGCTCGGCGATCTCGGTGGACGGGTTGTCCGTACCGAAGTAGCCGATCTGGAAACCGTCCTTGTACGGCTTCATCGGCTCGTTGTCCGTGAAGTCGTTGTTCTGGTCGGTGTCCACGCGGACGGTGCCCGCAACCGGGTCGTAGAGCAGGCCGAACCGGTCGGAGGTGTCTCCGTCGCGGTTGACGTCGCCCTTCATGTCGCCGTTGGCGGTGATCGACTCGGTGAAGCGGCTCCACTGGTAGCTGCCCGCGGGGGCCTTCCAGGTGGTGCCGGACACCGTGAACTCGGTGCCGGAAACCGGGGTGATCTGGGCGCGCCAGGTGCCGTCGCTGTCGGTGATCGGGTCGGTCGCGGTGACCCAGTCGACGACCTTGCGCTCGCCGGTGGTGGTCTTCTGCAGCGCCGGGTGCCCGAGGTCGACACCGGAGTCCATGATGCCGATGGTCACGCCACGGCCGTCGGCCTTCGGGTTCGCCTTGACGAAGTCGACCGCGCCCGTCTCGAAGGACGGGTTGTACGGGTTCTTCGCCGGCGTGTTCTTGTCCGGGGCCGGGAAGGACGCGGCGGCCGTGCGCTTGACCGTGCCGGTCTCGCGGCTGGAGCCGGGACGCGGGTCCTCGCGCTTGATCTCGTGCTTGAGGTCGATCCCGTGCACGGAGGAAAGCTTCGCCGCGGCGGCGAGCGCGGCCCCGGCCTTGGCCGTGGGCAGCGTGGCGCGGACGTAGCCGAGCTTGTCGTACGTCTTGCCGACGGACGCGCCCGGGACGGCGTCGAGCTGCGCGGCCACCTGCTCGGTGGCGCCGGGTGCGGTCGCGACCATCGCGGTGACGGTCTTCTCGCCCTTCGACTCGGCCTCGGCGAGCAGCTTGGCGTCTTCCGAGCCGAGCTTCTCCTCGGCCGACTTGACGGGTGCGGAGGCGGCCGGGTCGTCGGCGTTGAACGCCGCGAACGCGGGCACCGGCCCTGCGGCCGCGAGGGCGGCCACCAGGCCTGCCGCGGCGGCGACGCGGGCAGCGCGTCTCGCCCCGGATATCGAACTGGGGGATTCGAGGGTCATCAGCATCCCTGATAAGTGAAAGAAACGGTCCGGATTTCGGTGCCGGATGACCGGTCAGCTTTGCGCAAGTGACAGGGCTTTGGGGAGGGATGCCGGGGACGGGTGTCCGTCATGGCGGACACCCGCCAGCGCGTGCGATGCGTCAGCGAGGCCGTACCGGGACAGACCCGTACGAGCCGAAGGGGCTCAGAAGTAGATTTGTCGACTCAGTGGTCTTCGCGTGAACGTGCGTAGTGGCGGGATGCTTTGGCCCGGTTTCCGCAGGCGGCCATGGAGCACCAGCGGCGGGTGCCGTTCCGCGAGGTGTCGAAGAAGTGCAGGACACAGGCCTCGTGGGCGCACGCGCGGATCCGGTCCGGCGCGGTGCGCAGCAGGGCGAGGTAGTCGTGCGCCGCGGTCCACGCGGGCCCCCAGGTGCGGTCCTCGAACTCCGCGGTCTCGCCCGGCCCGTCGGCGGTCAGGGTCGGCCGGATCCGGCCGTGCCCGAGCACGGCGTCGACGAGGGAGCGGGCGCCGGGGTCGGACGGGGTGTCCACGATGCGGGCGAGGGCCTCGCGCGCGGTGAGCAGGTGGACCAGGGTCGCCGCGTCCGCACGGAAGCGGCCCGCAAGGCCGGCGCCCTCCAGCCAGAGGGCGAGCCCCTCCAGCCGGGTCAGGCCCGCGGCTCCGGCGAACAGGTCCTGCCGCTCCCCCTCCTGCATCCAGCGGGTGTTCAGCAGGTCCAGGCAGACCGGCTCGCCGGTCAGCGGGCGCGGATCGTTCGCGGCGGTCATCCCATGCTCCTTCTCGACTAACCACTCAAGAGTACGTGGACGGTTGACGTGATCTTGCCTAACCCTTAAAGTCGAATTGAAAGGTTAGCCAGAACGGCGCGACACGTCGAAGAGGGGAAACAGTCATGACGGCTGCCGGCACGCTCACCACCGGCCACGTGGGCCTGAACGTCACCGATCTCGCCCGGTCGCTCGGCTTCTACCGGGACGCGCTCGGCTTCGAGGTCCTCGGCGAAGGCAAGGAGGCGGACCGCCGGTTCGCCTTCCTCGGACAGGACGGCACGCTCGTCCTCACGCTCTGGGAACAGGCCGGGGGTGCGTTCGCCCCGTCCGCCGCGGGCCTGCACCACCTGGCCTTCTCGGCCGGGTCGATCGACGAGGTGCGCGACTTCGAATCCCGCCTGCGCGCCCTGGACGTCGCGTTCGCCTACGACGGCGTCGTCGCCCACGGCGAGGGTGCTGCCTCGGGCGGGATCTTCTTCCACGACCCCGACGGCACCCGCCTGGAGATCTCGGTGCCGACCGGCGCCGAAGGCGCCCCGGCTCCCAGCTCCACCGCACCCACCTGCGGCTTCTTCTAGAAGACCCTCTGGAGAAGCGGCTTCCCGAGGAGGAGTCCGTCATGACAGCAGCCGCTGCGCAGCCCTACCACCCGGGCTCGCGCGCCGTACAGGACCGGGTCGGGGTCCGCGAGCTCGCCGACCACGTCGGCCGCTCCATCGGCCCCGGCATCCGCGACGTCGCGGCGGCCTTCCTCGGGCTCCAGCCCATCCTCGTCCTCGGCGCCGCCGACGCCCCGGACCCCGGCGGCCGCCTCTGGGCCTCCGTCCTGACCGGTGAGCCCGGATTCGTCCGGGCCACCGGGCCGGACCGGATCGCCGTCCGCGGCGGCGTGCCCGCCGGCGACCCGCTCGCCGAGGCCCTCGCCAGGCCCGGCACCGCCGTCGGCACGATCGCCCTCGACCCCCGCACCCGCCGCCGGATGAGACTCAACGGCACGGCGGACCCCACCCCGAACGGCTTCGCCGTCCAGGCCCGGCAGGTCTTCTCCAACTGCCCCAAGTACCTCCAGAAGCGGCAGCCGCTCGCCGTCGAGGAGACCGGCACCGGTGTCGTGCGGCGCGGCCGCACCCTCACCCCCGGCCAGCAGCGGACCGTACGCGCCGCCGATACCTTCTTCATCGCGACCACCGCCGGGGGCGCAGTGGACGCGAGCCACCGCGGCGGGAACCCCGGTTTCGTCGAAGTCCGCTCCCCGGCCGAACTCGCCTGGCCGGACTACCCGGGCAACGCCATGTTCCTGACCCTCGGCAACCTCACCGCCGACCCCCGGGCCGGACTCCTCTTCCCCGACTGGGAGACGGGTGCGGTCCTCCAGCTCACGGGCCGCGCGCGCACCGACTTCGGCCCCGACGGCTCCCGTACCGTCCGCTTCACCGTCGAAGAGGCCGTCGAAAGCCTCCATCCGGGCCGGCTGCGGTGGAGCACCCCCGAGTACTCCCCGGCCAACCCCCCGGTCCCCGGGGCGCCTCACCGGGGCAGCACCACCAGGTAGGCCGCCGGGTCGCGGTCGCCGGACGCGGTCAGCGCGGTACGGATGACCGCGGCCTGCTGCTCGGCGTGGTCCCGGAGCTTGCGCGGGGTGATGTGGACGACGGTCAGGCCCAGCCGCTCCAGGTGCTCCCGTTTGCGCGCGTACTCGGACCACTGGTCGTCCTCGCCCTGCCGCGGAGCCCGGGTGTCCAGCTCCACCGCCACCGCTTGGTCGGGCCAGTAGGCGTCCACGCCGCCCAGGTGCGGGCCGCCCGGCAGCCGCAGGTCGACGTTCCACAGCGGGTCCGGCAGGTCGAAGGACCGCACGAGCCGGTACAGCCGGTCCTCCGCGATGGCACGGCCCTCGGCGAGCAGCGAGTCCACCGCGTCCACCACGTGCGGCCGGTTCAGCAGCCGCGCCTGCGTCAGCTCGCGCACCACCGCGGCCGGTTCGCAGTGCCCGCCGCGCACCGCCTCGCTCAGCAGCCGCCGTACCGTCCCCGCGTCGGCCAGCTCCGCCACGGCGTCCGCGAGGGCCCGCGCCACCGGCGCCACCGGCAGCCCGGTCACCTGCTGCGCCCCGGGCTGGGCGTGCGCCCGCACCACCCGCACCCAGCCCGTGGACCGCAGCCGCCGGGTGCCGGGGACCAGGACGTCGATCCGGTCGAGCGCGGGCAGCGGGGGAGCCGAGGCGAACTGGTACAGGGCCAGCGCCGCCAGCCCGGTGATCATGACGTCGCCGCCGCGCTTCCCCGCGTACAGCAGGGCCGCGTGCAGCCGCTCCTCGCTGGTGGGCAGGCCCGGGTGGAGCAGGAACACCCCCGGCAGGACCTGCTGCCAGGGCCCTCCGGGGCGGCACCGCTCGGACGTGTCGGAGGGGGTGATCCCGTGCTCGCGCAGCTGCGTGACGCTGAGCACGCGGGGCCGCGAACCGCTGAGGTGGTGGAGCGGGCGGGGAGCGGAAACACCGTGGAAGGTGGGGGAGTTGTGGTTCATGACGCGGAGATTCCCGCCCCCGGCACCCCCGCTAACCGCTGTTACACGCCCGTCGACAAATCCGGACAAGCCCGCACTAAAGTACGGGCGTTCGACTGCCGACACTGCGCAGCGCCGACCGGCCGCGACCTGCTGCGATCCGGGCGCACCAGTGGCAAACACGGCCGGAACGGCGAACGGGCGGGGCGGCGGCCGCCAAGGCCCCCGCCCCGCCCGTCCCCACCGATCAGACTCAGCCCGCCGCCGCGTCGCAGGCCTGCGCGCGCAGCGCCCGCGCCAGGTCGTCCCGGGACTCGAGCACCAGGCGGCGCAGCGCCGGCGCCGCGTCCTCGTGGTCCGTCAGCCACGCGTCCGTCGCGTCCAGCGTGGCCCGGTCGTCCTGGAGCGACGGGAACAGCCCGCGCACCACGTCCATGCCGATCTGGATGGACCGCTGCTCCCACACCCGCTCGATCGCCTCGAAGTACTTCGGGGCGTACGGCGCCAGCAGCTCGCGCTGCGTCGGCTGGGCGAAGCCCGAGATCGTGGCCTCCACCAGCGCGTTCGACAGCGCGTCGGACTCCACGACGGCCGCCCACGCCTGCGCCTTCACCGCCGCCGAGGGCCGCGCGGCCAGGCAGCGCACCGAGTGCCGCTTGCCGGACGCCGTGTCGTCACGCGCCAGCTCGGCCGCGATCCGCGCCTCGTCGGCGAGCCCGTGGGCCGCCAGCGGCTCCAGCAGGTCCCAGCGCAGCTCCTGGTCCACGTCCAGCCCGTCGATCCGGGCGCTGCCGTCCAGCAGCCCCTGGAGCAGCTGGAAGTCCGCGTCCGTGGTCGCGGACGCCGCGAAGAAGCGGGCCCAGGTCAGCTGGTGCTCCGAGCCCGGCTCGGCGAGCCGCAGCTCGTGCAGCGCGCCCGCGGCCAGCTCGGCGGCACCCTGCTCGCGCCACTGCGGGGCGGCGTAGTGGGTGACCGCGCCGGCCGCCTGCGAGTGCAGCATCTGGAGCACGCCGACATCGCTCTCGCGCCCGGCGAAGGCCAGGACCAGCGAGACGAAGTCGCGGGCGGGCATCAGCCCGTCGCGGGTCAGGTTCCACAGCGCCGACCAGCACAGCGCCCGCGCCAGGGGGTCCGTCAGGTCGCCCAGGTGCTTGCGCAGCGACGCGAGCGAGCTCTCGTCGAAGCGGATCTTGCAGTACGTCAGGTCGTCGTCGTTGACGAGCACCAGGTCGGGCCGCTCGGCCCCGGCCAGCTCGGCGACGACCGTGCGCGGCCCGGCCACGTCCGCCTCGGCCCGCGCGTACCGGACGAGTGCGCCCTCCGCGTGCCGGTACAGGCCGACCGCCACCCGGTGCGGGCGCAGCTCCTCGCCGTCCTGGAGCACCGCCAGCTCCGTGATCCGGCCCTCGGAGTCGTACGTCAGCACGGGGGTCAGGGCGTTCACGCCGGCCGTCTGGAGCCAGGCCCGCGACCACTCGCCCATGTCCCGGCCGGACACCTCGGCGAGCACGGTCAGCAGGTCGTCCAGGGTGGTGTTCCCGTAGGCGTTCGCCTTGAAGTAGCGGCGCGCGCCCTCCAGGAACGCGTCCCGGCCCACGTACGCGACCAGCTGCTTGAGGACGGCCGCGCCCTTGGCGTAGGTGATCCCGTCGAAGTTGAGCTTGGCGTCCTCCAGGTCACGGATGTCGGCCGTGATCGGGTGGGTGGACGGCAGCTGGTCGGCGCGGTAGGCCCAGGACTTGCGGTTGTTGGCGAAGGTGACCCAGCTGTTGGTGAACCGGGTCGCCTCGGCCAGCGAGAAGGAGCCCATGAAGTCGGCGAAGGACTCCTTGAGCCACAGGTCGTCCCACCACTTCATGGTGACCAGGTCGCCGAACCACATGTGCGCCATCTCGTGCAGGATGACGTTGGCCCGCCGCTCGTACGACGCCTGCGTGACCTTGCCGCGGAAGATGTACTCCTCGCGGAAGGTGACCATGCCGGGGTTCTCCATCGCGCCGAGGTTGTACTCGGGGACGAAGGCCTGGTCGTACTTCCCGAACGGGTACGGGAAGTCGAAGTGCTCGTGGAAGAAGTCGAAGCCCTGCTTGGTGAGGAGGAAGACGTCGTCCGCGTCGAAGTGCTTCGCGAGCCCCTTGCGGCACATCGCGCCGAGCGGGATCGTCAGGTCCCCGCGGGTGTAGGTGTCCGTCACGTAGTGGTACGGGCCCGCCACCACGCAGGTGATGTACGTGGAGATCGGCTCGGTGGCGGCGAAGCGCCGCGTCTGCCCCTCGCGGGACTCCTCGGTGCCGTTGCTCCACACCTGCCAGCCGTCGGGAGCCGTCACCTCGAACCGGTAGGGCGCCTTGAGGTCGGGCTGTTCGAAGTTGGCGTAGACGCGGCGCGCGTCGGCCGGCTCGTACTGCGTGTACAGGTAGACCTCGCCGTCCTCCGGGTCGACGAAGCGGTGCATGCCCTCGCCGGTGCGGCTGTAGGCGCAGTTCGCGTCCACGACGAGGGTGTTCTCGGCCGCCAGGCCGTCGAGGCGGATGCGGGAGCCGTCGAAGACGGCGGCCGGGTCCAGCGCGTGCCCGTTGAGGGTCACGGAGTTCACCGAGGGCGCGATCAGGTCCGCGAAGGTGGCGGCCCCGGGGACCGCGGAGCGGAAGCGGATCGTGGTCACCGAGCGGAACGTGCGTGGCCCGTCCGCCGGCTCGGCCTCGTCCACCGCCGAGCGGAGGTCGAGCACGACCTCGTACGCGTCGACGGAGAGCAGGTCGGCCCGCTCGCGGGCCTCCTCGCGGGACAGATTCTCACCAGGCACGGGCACTCCTTCGTGCGAGTTCGCCTTCAACGGTCGAATCCTCCCATGGGGAATGCACGGACCTTCCGGCCGGTTGGCGAGGGGGATCCCTTTACGTCGTACAGGGGTCCGAGCGCGGTCGGTGCGACCGCTGCCGACGGCAGGATCACGAGGAGAGAGATGTCCGACACGCAGGTGCGCGAGAAGACCCCCGTCGACTTCTGGTTCGATCCGCTCTGCCCGTGGGCCTGGATGACCTCCCGCTGGATGCTGGAGGTCGAGAAGGTCCGCGACGTCGAGGTGCGCTGGCACGTGATGAGCCTGGCGGTCCTCAACGAGCACAAGCTCGACGAGCTCCCCGAGGTCTACCGGGAGCTGCTCGGCCCCAAGGGCTGGGCCCCTGTCCGCGTCGTCATAGCCGCCCAGCAGAAGCACGGCGACGAGGTCACCGGCAAGCTCTACACCGCGCTCGGCACCCGCATCCACAACGACGGCCTCGGCCCGACCCGCGAGGTCATCGCCGCCGCCCTCGACGAGGTCGGCCTGCCGGCCGAGCTGATCCGGTACGCCGACTCCGACGAGTACGACACGGTGCTGCGCGCCTCCCACAAGGAGGGCATCGACCGGGTCGGCCAGGACGTCGGCACCCCGGTCATCTCGGTCCCCGGCGCGGACGGCGACGACGTGGCCTTCTTCGGCCCGGTGGTCACCCCGACCCCGAAGGGCGACGCGGCGGCCCGGCTGTGGGACGGCACCCTGCTGGTCGCCTCCACCCCGGGCTTCTACGAGATCAAGCGGACCCGCACCGCGCAGCCGAGCTTCGGCTAGCCGCGGCGCGAGGCGTGCGGAAGGCCCTTGCGAGTCACGTCCTCGCAAGGGCCTTCCGGTTGACACGCCCGCCGGTGAAGGTTGAGAAGACGATCACGAGGCGGACGGTTCAGGGGCTGATCAGCCGTTCTTGGCGGGGATCAGCAGCGGGGTGTTCGCCTTGGCGTCGGTGTAGCGCTTGGCCACGTCCTGCCAGTTGACGACGTTCCACATCGCCTCGATGAAGTCGACCTTCTGGTTCTTGTACTGCAGGTAGAAGGCGTGCTCCCAGGCGTCGAAGACGAGGATCGGCACGGAGGCCTGGCCGACGTTGCCCTGGTGGTCGTAGATCTGCTCGACGATCAGACGGCCGCTGATCGGCTCGTACGCCAGCACGCCCCAGCCGGAGCCCTGCGTCGCGGAGGACGCGAAGGTCAGCTGCTTCTTGAACTTGGCGAAGGAGCCGAAGGATTCGGTGATCGCGTCGGCGAGGTCGCCGAGGCCGTCCGCCGCCGTCGGCTCGCCGCCGCCCTCGCCGGTCTTCGGGCTGGCCATGTTGTGCCAGTAGATGCTGTGCAGGATGTGGCCGGACAGGTGGAAGGCCAGGTTCTTCTCCAGGCCGTTCAGCGCCGCCCAGTTCTCCTTGTCGCGGGCCTCTTCCAGCGCCTCGACGGTGTCGTTGGCGCCCTTGACGTACGCAGCGTGGTGCTTGTCGTGGTGCAGCTCGATGATCTGCGGGTTGATCACGGGCTCGAGTGCCGAGTACTCGTACGGCAGCTCGGGAAGCGTGTAGATGGCCATGCGTCAGTCCGGTCCCCTCGGCGGTCTTATTGCAACTCACTCGCAACTGCACGCTAGCAGTAACTATTCCTCTGATCATCTAAGGGTTACCTCACCCCGGGCCGGGTGCGGACACGCCGAAGGCCCCCGGCGCGGGTGCGCCGGGGGCCTTCGGGCGGCGGGGTGAACGGGCGGGCGTCAGTCCGCCGCGGGCGCTGCCGCCTCGCGGGCCGCGCCCCTGCGCTGGAGCACGTAGCCGGTGGCCGCCAGAGCGGCCGTCAGACCGCCGGTGAAGATCACCTGGAGCCGGGTGTCGGCGTCCCACACCATCAGGCCCAGCACCCCGGCCACACCGGCCAGCGCCACCCAGGTCAGGTACGGGAAGCCCCACATCTTCACGACGAGCTTCCCGGGGGCCTCGCGCTCCAGCCGGCGGCGCAGCACGAACTGCGAGACCGCGATGAAGCCCCAGACCACCAGGATCACGCCGCCGACCATGTTCAGCAGCCAGGCGAAGAGGGTGTCCGGGTACCAGTACGACAGCAGGACGGTGACGAAGCCGAAGCCGGAGGACGCGAGCACCGCGCGGCGCGGCACCCGGCCGGTGACCTTGCCCAGGGCGCGCGGCCCCTGGCCGCGCGCGACCAGCGAGTACGCCATCCGCGAGGAGCCGTAGATGTTGGCGTTCATCGCGGACAGCAGGGCGATGAGGATGACGACGTTCATGACCTGGCCGGCGCCGGGGATGCCCAGGTGGTCCAGAGCGGTGGCGTACGGCGCCCTGGCCGCGCCCTCGGAGTTCCACGGGATCAGCGTGACGATCACCAGCATCGAGCCGACGTACACGATGGCGATCCGCCACATGGTCGTCTTCACGGCCCGCGCGACTCCGCGCACCGGGTCCTCGGACTCGGCCGCCGCGATGGTCACGGTCTCCAGTCCGCCGTACGCGACGACGGAGGCGAGCAGGCCCACCAGCAGGCCCTCCACGCCGTTGGGCAGGAAGCCGCCGTCGTGGAGCAGGTTGGCGGTGCCGGGGGCGTCGGTTCCGGGCAGCACGCCCAGGATGGCCAGGGTGCCCAGGGTCAGGAAGAGGGCGATCGCGCCGATCTTCAGGGTGGCGAACCAGAACTCGAACTCGCCGAACCGGGACACCGCGGCGAGGTTGCTGCCGCAGAACACCGCCATGAAGACGAGGACCCACATCCAGGACGGGGTGCCGGGGAACCAGCCGACCATGATCTGGGCCGCGCCGATCGCCTCGATGGCCACGCCCACGCACAGCAGGGTCCAGAACATCCAGCCCGCGGTGAAACCGGCCCACTTGCCGATGGCCCGCTCCGCGTGCACCGAGAAGGAGCCCGAGGCGGGGTTGGCGGCCGACATCTCGCCGAGCATCCGCATCACGAACATCACGAGCAGGCCGGAGGCGGCGTACGCCAGCACGATCGACGGGCCGGCGGCGGCGATTCCGGCGCCCGAGCCGACGAACAGTCCGGCGCCGATGACCCCGCCGAGGGCGATCATCGAAAGGTGGCGCTGCTTGAGGCCGTTCGACAGCGGGGACCCGGCCGCGGGGCCGGCTGCTCGTTCCTGCCTGGGGGGCGTGACGGTCTGGCTCATGGGGACGATTTGCCTTGCCTGTCCGGTTGGTGTGGGCGACGGGTGAGTTGGCTCAGTCTGCCCTCCGTCCGCTCAACGGACGGATCGCGTCCGATATGCGGACGCCCGGAGAACTGGACGTGATCACCCCGGCACGCGTCCGGCCCGGGTGATCATGGAGGAGCCCCGGGGCGAGGCCGCCCGGGCGACCGAGCCGAAGGAGCGTCGCATGACCCGCCAGACCGCACCGCCGCCCGCCACCGGCCGGGGCGTGCTCGTCACCGGAGCCTCCCGCGGCATCGGACGCGCCGTCGCCGCCGCGTTCGCCCGGCAGGGCGACCGGGTCGCGGTGCACGCCTCCGCCCGGCACGCCGACGCCGAGGAGACCCTCGCGGCCCTCGACGGAACCGGGCACGTCCTGGTCACCGGTGACCTCGCCGACCCGGCGCGCGTCGAAGCGCTGGCCGCCGAGGCCGCCGACGCGCTCGGGGGCGTGGACGTCCTGGTGAACAACGCCGCGGTGATGGTCCGGCACCCGCTGCCCGAGACCCCGTACGGCCAGTGGCAGGAGGCCTGGCAGCGGACCGTGGCCGTGAACCTCTTCGGCGCCGCGAACCTCAGCCACTGCGTCGCCCGCCGCATGATCGACGACGGGCGCGAGGGCCGCATCGTCAACGTCGGCTCGCGCGGCGCCTTCCGCGGCGAGCCCGACCACCCGGCGTACGGCGCCACCAAGGCGGCGCTGCACGCCCTCGGCCAGTCGCTGGCCGTCTCCCTCGCCCCCCACCGCATCGCGGTGGCGTCCGTCGCGCCCGGGTTCACGGCCACCGAGCGCGTCGCCGGGCGGCTCGACGGCGCGGAGGGCGAGCAGATCCGCGCGCAGAGCCCCTTCGGCCGGGTCGCCGCCCCGCAGGAGATCGCCTCCGCGGTGCTCTACCTGGCCTCGCCGGAAGCGCTCTGGAGCTCGGGCACCGTCCTCGACGTCAACGGCGCCTCCTACCTGCGCACCTGACCGCCCGCCCTGCCCGGGAACGCGCCGGGGCCCCGCGCACACCGCGCGGGGCCCCGGCTCTCGCCCGGTTCGAACGCCGGGTCAGCCGGCGGCGCGGCGTCCGCGCAGCTCCCGGATGCCCGCCACCGCCAGGACGGCCGCGGCCGCGCCCGTGGACCACAGGAGCTGCGGGCGCGCGGAGTCGTCGAAGAGCATCAGCACCAGCACGGCCGCCATGCCGGCCAGCGCCGCCCAGGTCAGGTACGGGAAGGCCCACATCCGCAGGGTCAGCCGCTCCGGGGTCTCCCGCTCGATCCGGCGCCGCAGCTTCAGCTGCGAGACCGCGATCAGGGCCCACACGAACAGCAGCACCGCGCCGACGGCGTTGAGCATGTAGAGGAACACCGTCTCCGGCCACAGCAGGTTCAGCACCACCGAGCAGAAGCCGAAGGCCACCGACGCGAACACCGCGCGCCGCGGCACCCCGCCGCCGGACACCTTCAGCAGGGCCTTGGGCGCCTCGCCGCGCTCGGCCAGCGAGAAGACCATGCGCGAGGAGCCGTACAGGTTCGCGTTGAGCGCCGACAGCAGCGCCACGAACACCACGATGTTCATGATCTGGCCGGCCGACGGGATGCCGATCGAGTCCAGCACCGCGACGTACGGGCTCTGGCCGGGCGTCAGCTCGTCCCAGGGCAGCAGCGTGACGATCACCAGCATCGAGCCGACGTAGAAGAAGAGGATGCGCCACACGGCGCTGCGCACCGCACGCGCCACCGACCGGGCCGGGTCGTCGGACTCGGCGGCCGCGATCGTGACGACCTCCAGGCCGCCGAAGGCGAAGACCACCGCGAGCACCCCGGAGATCACCCCCGACCAGCCGTTGGGCAGGAAGCCGCCCTGGCCGGTCAGGTTGGCCGTGCCGATCGGGTCGGTGTCGGGCAGCCAGCCGACGACCGCCAGCGTCGACAGGATCAGGAACAGCACGATCGCGCCGACCTTGAGGGCGGCGAACCAGAACTCGAACTCGCCGAAGTTCCGCACGGCCGCCAGATTGCTCACGGTGAAGACCACCATGAAGATCAGCACCCAGGTCCACTGCGGGACGCCCGGCAGCCAGCCGTTGGCGATCTTCGCGGCGCCGGTGGCCTCCACGGCGAGCACCACGACCAGCAGGAACCAGTACAGCCACCCCACCGAGAACCCGGCCCAGCGGCCCATGGCCCGCTCCGCGTGCACGGAGAAGGAGCCGGAGGCGGGCATCGCGGCGGACATCTCGCCGAGCATCCGCATCACCAGCATCGCGAGCGCGCCCGCGAGCAGGTACGACACGACGATGCCGGGCCCGGCCAGCGCAATGCCGGCGCCGGATCCGACGAAGAGGCCCGCGCCGATGACGCCGCCGAGCCCCAGCATGGTCAGATGGCGCTGCTTGAGGCCGTGACCGAGGGGTTCCTCGGCGAGTTCCGGCAGAGGTGCTTGTGACATCCGGACAGTGTCTCCGAGCGGAGAGCTGCCGTGCAAAACGGACGGGACACAATCAATGGCTGCGTGATCCGTGTCACTTCGGACGTTCCGCTTGCGGCGCGGAACCCCGCTCTTTGTGCACTCCCCACCAACGGGGGGATCAACGCTTTGTGTCCGTGTGACGGTGGGACCGGCCCGGCGGCAGGACTAACGTCGCGGTGTCCCTCCCCGAGCCCCCGATTCCCGGAGCCCTCATGAGCACCGCTTCCCTCTCCTTCCGGCCCGGCGCCGTCCTCGCCGACCTGCTCCCGGCGAGCCGCACCCGCGACGTCGCGCTGGTCGCCGGCGGAGCCGCCCTCATGGGTCTCGCCGCCCAGGTGTCGGTGCACGTCCCCGGCCTGATCGTGCCGGTCACCGGCCAGACCTTCGCCGCGCTGCTCGTCGGCACCTCGCTCGGCGCCCGCCGCGGCTTCCTCTCGCTCGCGCTCTACGCGCTGGTCGGCATGGCCGGCGTGCCGTGGTTCGCGGGCGGCACCGCCGGTGCGGGCGGCGCCACCTTCGGCTACGTCCTGGGCATGCTGCTGGCCTCGACGGTGGTCGGCGCCCTGGCCCGGCGGGGCGCGGGCCGCTCGGTGCTGCGTACCGCGGGCGCGATGGCGGTGGGCTCCCTCGTCGTCTACGCCGTCGGCGTGCCGTACCTCGCGCTGGCCACCGGGATGCCCTTCTCCACCGCCGTCGCCGAGGGCATGCTGCCCTTTCTGATCGGCGACGCGCTCAAGGCGGCCCTCGCCATGGGCCTGCTGCCGACCGTGTGGAAGCTGCTCGGCCGACGCGGCTGACGGTCCCCGGACGGCGCGGCCGCCCGAAGCCCGGCGCACATGCGAGAACCCCCCGGACGCCGTTGTCCGGGGGGTTCTCGCATGTGCCGCGGGCGGTGTCGCCCCGGCGTGCGCACTCAGGGGGTGAGCGCCGTCTTGCGCCTGCGGTCCACGATCAGGCCGATGACCACGACGACCGCCGCGACCAGCGTCGACAGCAGCACGACCTCGCGGTTCGCGTCGTCGAAGAACATGTAGCCGATGACGAAGACGATCATCGCGGCCGTCGCCCAGGTCAGGTACGGGAAGAGCCACATCTTGACGGTGACCTTCTCCGGCGCCTCGCGGAGCAGGATGCCGCGCATCTTCAGCTGGGTGAAGCAGATCACCAGCCAGACGAAGAGCGCGATGGCACCCGAGGAGTTCAGGAGGAAGTTGAAGACCGTGTCCTTGAACGCGTAGTTGAAGTACACGGCGACGAAGCCGAAGACGACCGAGCCCCAGATCGCGATGGTGGGCACGCCCTTGGCGCTGACCTTCGCGAAGGCCTTCGGCGCGTCACCGCGCTGGCCGAGCGAGAAGGCCATGCGGGAGGCGGTGTACAGGCCCGAGTTCAGGCAGGACAGCACGGCCGTGAGCACGATGAAGTTCATGATCTGGCCGGCGGCCGGGATGCCGATCGAGTCCAGGGCGGCGACGTACGAGCCCTTCTCGGTGATCGACTTGTCGTTCCACGGCAGCAGGGTCAGGACGACGAAGATCGAGCCCAGGTAGAAGACGCCGATGCGCCAGATCACCGAGTTGGTGGCCTTGGTGACCGCGCGGCGCGGGTCCTCGGACTCGCCGGCGGCCAGCGTGACGATCTCGCTGCCCATGAAGGAGAAGACGACCATCAGTACGCCGGTGAGGATCGCGCCCGCGCCGTTGGGCAGGAAGCCCCCAGTGTCGGTCAGGTGGGCGAAGCCGGCACCCGGGTTGTCGGACCCCGGCAGGACGCCGAAGACGGCCAGCATGCCGACGACCACGAACGCGCCGATGGCGACGACCTTGATGCCCGCGAACCAGAACTCGAACTCGCCGTACGACGAGACCGAGGCCAGGTTGGTGACGGTCAGGACGACCATGACGATCAGGGCCCAGGCCCACTGCGGGACGGCCGGGATCCAGCCCTCCAGGATCACCGCGCCGGCCGTGGCCTCGACGGCCAGCACGACCACCCAGAAGAACCAGTACAGCCAGCCGATGGAGAAGCCGGCCCAGCGGCCCAGCGCGCGGTCGGCGTACGCGGAGAAGGAGCCCGAGTTCGGGCTGGCGGCGGCCATCTCGCCCAGCATCCGCATCACGAAGACCACCATCGCGCCGACGAGCGCGTAGGAGATCAGGATGGCGGGGCCGGCCTTGGCGATACCGCCGCCGGAGCCGACGAACAGGCCGGCGCCGATGACACCGCCAATGGCGATCATGGAAAGGTGGCGGTTCTTGAGACCGGCCTTCAGACCGTCGGAGGGCGTCGGACCACTGGGGTCACCAGCGGGTCCGCCTGCCTTCTGAAGGGTCGTCGTGGAGCTCATGGACGGATCCTTAGGTTCTCGGGTTGCGAGCCCGGGCATTCAAACCGGGATGAACGCAGGACGGAAGGCCTGAATCCGGATCGTTGCCATAGGGCAAATGGCCTGGACCAAAGTCCCGACCCTCCCCAACTGCGAACTTTGGCATTACTTGAGCTTTCCGCGTGACCCACGCGACACCCCCTGCACCCCGGCGGGGGTGCTCGTGCCACACTCGGTGCCATGCGCGTCTACCTCGGATCCGACCATGCCGGCTTTGAGCTCAAGAACCACCTCGTGGACTGGCTCAAGAACAACGGCCACGAGCCCGTCGACTGCGGGCCCCACATCTACGACGCCGTCGACGACTACCCGCCGTTCTGCCTGCGTGCCGCGGAGAAGACCGCCGCGGACCCGGACGCCCTGGGCGTCGTGATCGGCGGCTCCGGCAACGGCGAGCAGATCGCCGCCAACAAGGTCAAGGGCGTCCGCGCGGTCCTCGCCTGGAGCGTCGAGACCGCCAAGCTCGGCCGCGAGCACAACAACGCCAACGTCATCTCCGTCGGCGGCCGGATGCACACCGAGGAAGAGGCCACCAGCTTCATCGAGGCCTTCCTGGCGACCCCGTACTCCAACGAGGAGCGCCACACCCGCCGCATCGAGATGCTCGCCGCCTACGAGCAGACCGGCGAGCTCCCCCCGATCCCGGCCCACCACCCGCAGGACCAGTAGGACGCACGTGCCGCCGGACCCCTGCGCGGGGCCCGGCGGCACGGCCATGCCCACGCCGAGGAGAACAGCCGTGCCCGAGGGGCATACGATCCACCGCCTCGCCCAGGACCACGCAGAGCGCTTCGCCGCCCGCCCGGTCCGGGTCGGCAGCCCCCAGGGCCGCTTCGCGGAGAGCGCGGCCCTGCTCGACGGCCGCGAGCTCGACACCGCCGAGGCCCACGGCAAGCACCTCTTCCTCGGCTTCGGCGAGGACTGGATCCACATCCACCTCGGACTCTTCGGGAAGTACGGCTTCGGGCCCGCGCCCGCCCCGCCCGCGACCGACACCGTCCGGCTGCGGCTGCGCAACGACGACCACTACGCCGACCTGCGCGGCCCGACCGCCTGCGCGCTGGTCACCGGGGCCGAGAAGAAGGCGATACACGACCGGCTCGGCCCGGACCCGCTGCGCGCCGACGACGACCCCGGCCGCGCCTGGGACCGGATCTCCCGCAGCCGCACCACCGTCGCCGCCCTCCTCATGGACCAGAAGGTCGTCGCGGGCGTGGGCAACGTCTACCGCGCCGAGGTCCTCTTCCGGCACGGCATCGACCCGTACCGGGCCGGCCGCGACCTCACCCGCGCCGAGTGGGACGCGATCTGGGCCGACCTCGCCTGCCTGATGCGCGAAGGCGTGCGCAACAACCGCATCGACACCGTCCGCCCCGAGCACATGCCCGAGGCGATGGGCCGCCCGCCGCGCGTGGACGACCACGGCGGAGAGGTGTACGTCTACCGCAGGGCCGACCAGCCCTGCCACATCTGTGGCGGCGAGATCCGCACCGCCGGTCTCGCCGCCCGCAACCTCTTCTGGTGCCCCGCCTGCCAGCAGCGCCAGGCGGCCTAGAAGCCGTGCGGCAGCCAGGGTGCCGCATCGGCGGCGAAGGCCCGCGAGGCCTCCGCCAGCGCGCCCTGGCGCAGCTCCCCGACCCGGCCCGCGGCCGCCAGCGCCGCCAGGCCGATGCCGCCCAGATACGCCGAACCCAGTTCGCGCACCGTCAGCTCCAGGTCCGCCGGGTCATCCGTACGGGTGCAGCTCGCGCCCTTCGCGTCACCCGTGAGCCGCCAGCGCCCGTCATTCCACGGGCAGAACGCGTCCCGCACCTCGAGGACCACGTCCAGCGGCGCCGCGTACGTCCGCGCCTCCAGCGCCGCGCCCACGTCCACCAGCCGTACGAACAGTGCCTCCCGCAGCCCCACCCGGCAGCGCCGCACGTCGTCCACCAGGTACTGCCAGGCGTCGTCGGCCGGGCGGCCGCGCACCTCCACCGAGCTGGTCAGGTCGATCTCGAACAAGAACCGCCACAGCGCCGCGTACGCCGCCGGGTCCAGCGCGTCCAGGTCCCGTACGGACACCACGCCGTCCGCGCCCGCCGCCGTCCACCGCGGCCTGTTGTGGAAGCGCGCGTAGCCCACGACCTGCCCGTCCCGCTCGGCGAGGACGCACTGCAGCGGCGACCCGCCGTCCCGCGACTGCTCCGGGTCCGCCAGCACCATCCGCTCCCAGCCTGGCTGCCGCGCCAGCATGCCAGCACGCCGCTCCACCAGCCGCGCGTACACCGCCTCGCACCGCTCCAGCGCGTCCGCCGGCCTCACCAGCCGCAGCCGTACGCCGTCCGTGCCCTCCGGAACCGCCAGCCGCACGCGGCGGGTGTCGATCTCGGCGGACAGCGCCATCGTCGCGACCCCGTAACCGAAGCGCCCGTAGATCGCCGCCTCCGAGGCCGTCAGCACCGCCACCGGCTCGCCCGCGGCCCGTACGTCGTCCAGCTGGCGGCGCATCATCGAGGTCAGCACCCCGCGCCGCCGGTGCGTGGGGGACACCCCGACCATCGTCACGCCGGCCGCCGGCACCAGCGCGCCGCCCGGCACCGACAGCCGGAAGCCGAACGCGCTCGCACTGCCGACCCAGTCCTCGCCCTCCCAGACCCCGAGGGAACGCCCGTACTCGGTCAGCGAGCGGTACAGCTCCCGCTGCTCGGACGGCTCCGCGACCCCGCCGAACGCCAGCTCCAGACCCTCGAACCAGGCGTCCCACTCACCGGTCCGCAGCACCCGCATCTCGATCGTCATATGCCATCCCTATCAGGGCAAACCTGTCTGGTCGATCTGATTTCGGACCCGATCGCGGAGCTTCGGCCACCGCTTGTAAGGGTCTTGTCGGGGGCACTGCTGCGCGCGCACAGCCAGGATGGATAGGGTCCCGAAGCAATGGCCGGAGCTCGCGTGGAATCGTTCCCGGCCCGGATGCGCAAGGTCGCGCACCGGGCCCGCACCGCCCTGCGCAAATCCGCGGTGGACTACTTCCGCGGTGACGCCTCCGACTGGCTCGCCCTCACCGGACTGCTGCTGACCATCCCCGCCATCGCCTGCGGGACGATCACGATGCCCGTCTGGTTCTCGCCCTCCGCCCTCGTCCTGCCGATCGTCGCGGGCGGCCTGCTGCTGCGCCCGGCCAGCCTCCTCGGCCTCTACGCCGCCGCGGCCGGCGCCCTGATCGTCGAGTCCGTGGTCCTCGGCCCGTACACCCAGGGACCCGCCCGGGTCACCCCGGGCACCGTGCTGGTCGTCGCAGCCTGCGGATTCTTCGGACTGGTCATCGCGCAGTTCCGCAGCCGCGTCGGCGTGCCCTGGCGGCGCGGCGGCACCATGCTCTTCGACCTCCGCGAACGCATCCGGGTCCAGAGCAAGCTGCCCGCGCTGCCCCGCGGCTGGCACCGCGAAATGGCCCTGCGCCCGGCCGGCGGGCAGTCCTTCTCCGGGGACTTCGTCGTCGCCGCCCGCACCAACGGCGGCCGCACCCTGGAAGCCGTCCTCACCGACGTCTCCGGCAAGGGCATGGACGCCGGATCCCGCGCCCTCCTCCTGTCCGGTGCCTTCGGCGGCCTGCTCGGCTCGCTGCCCCCGCAGGACTTCCTCCCCGCCGCCAACGGCTACCTGCTCCGCCAGGACTGGGACGAGGGCTTCGCCACCTCCGTCCACCTCGTCCTCGACCTGGCCACCGGCGACTACGAACTCCTCTCCGCCGGCCACCTGCCCGCACTCCAGCTCTCCGCGGGAACCGGCCGCTGGGAGGAGAAGTCCGGCGAGGGCCCGCTGCTCGGCGTCTACGACGGCGCCGAGTTCAAGCCCGCCCGCGGCAACCTCCGGCGCGGCGACGTCCTCATGCTCTTCACCGACGGCCTCGTCGAGACCGCCGACCGCGACATCAGCGAAGGCATCGACCGCCTCACCGGCGAGGCCGACCGCCACGTCTCCTCCGGCTTCGAAGGCGCCGCCTGGCACCTGATCGAAAAGGTCGCCAAGGACGTCAACGACGACCGCGCCCTGCTCCTGATCCGCCGCTCCGCCTGACCCGCCCCGCCCGCCGGCCGCAGGTCAGGGGTGGGGGTAGCCCCACCTCCGACCGGCCGGGTTCCGTCATGGCCGCCGCCGCCCCGCGCTCCGTACGTTCGAGGGGACGGGTTACACGAGGCACGGAACGGAAGGCGGCACCCCATGGGGCTGCGGCGGAACAAGCGGTTCGAGAACACGGCCCCCACGGCCCCGACGGCGCCCGGCGCGCCCCACGGACCCGCGGCGGCGGTCGAACTGCGCGGCGTGCGGCGGCAGTACGGCAAGCGCGGCGCGACCGTCCACGCCCTGCGCGGCATCGACCTCAGCCTCCCGCACGGCTCCTTCACCGCGGTGATGGGCCCCTCCGGCTCCGGCAAGTCCACCTTCCTCCAGTGCGCCGCCGGACTCGACCGCCCCACCGAGGGCTCCGTACGCCTCGGCGGAACCGAGATCACCGGCATGAACGAGAACAAGCTCACCGAGCTGCGCCGCAGCCGCCTCGGATTCGTCTTCCAGGCCTTCAACCTGCTGCCCTCGCTCACCGTCGAGCAGAACGTCCTGCTCCCCATGCGCCTCGCCGGCGGACGCCAGGACCACCGGCGCGCCGCCGAACTGCTCGCCCGCGTCGGCCTGGAGGGCAAGGGCCACCGCCGCCCCGCCGAGCTCTCCGGCGGCCAGCAGCAGCGCGTGGCCCTCGCCCGCGCGCTGGTCACCCGCCCCGACGTGATCTTCGCCGACGAGCCCACCGGCGCCCTCGACACCACCACCGCCGCCGAGGTGCTCGGCCTGCTGCGCAGCGCCGTCGACTCGCTCGGCGCCACCGTGGTCATGGTCACCCACGACCCGGCCGCAGCCGCCCACGCCGACCAGGTGCTCTTCCTCGCCGACGGGCAGCTCGCGGAACGGCTGCCGCGCAGCCGCCCCGAGCTGATCGCGGCCCGCATGACCGCCCTGACCGCCCCCGCGCTCCAGGGAGCGGCAGCCTGATGCGCATGCCCAACGGCCTCGCGCGGGCCTCCCTGCGGTTCCGCCCCGCGGCCTTCGCCGGCACCTTCCTCGCCCTCCTCATGACGGTCGCGATCGTCTCCGCCTGCGGAATCCTGCTGGAAACCGGACTGCGCGCCTCCGCCCCGCCCACCCGCTACGCGGAAGCCCCCGTGGTCATCGCCGCCGACCAGCAGCTGCGCGTACGGGCCGGCAGCGGGGACGGCGAGTACGAGGTCACCGCACCCGTCCCCGACCGGGCGCGCCTCGACACGGCCCTGCTCGACCGGCTCGCCCCGCTCGGCGTCACCGTCGTCGGCGACACCTCCTTCCCCGTCCACGCAGGCCCGTCGGCCCGCACCGCCGCAGGCTGGGGCTCCACCGCCTTCACCGGTACGGAACTGACCGCCGGACGCGCCCCCGCCGCCGGCGAGGTCGTCCTCGGCGCCCCGGCGGCCCTGGGCAGCACCGTCACCCTCGACACCCCCGTCGGCAAAAGGGACTTCCGCGTCTCCGGACTGGCCGCCGCCCGCACGCCCTCCCCCTCCGACGGCGTCTGGTTCGCCGACGCCGAGGCCCGCGCCCTGTCCGGCCACCCCGGCCGGCTCGACGCCATCGCCCTGCTGCCGAAGCCCGGCGGGCCCGCCTGGTCCGACCGCACGAGGGACGCCGTCGCCGCCCGCGCCGAGGCCGCCGTCGGCGGCTCCGCGCAGGTCCTCACCGGCCCGGACCGCGCCCTCGACCCGCAGCTCGCCGGCGCCCGGGAGCTCCTCACCGGCCTCGGCGGCTCCTTCGGCGGGGTCGCCGCCCTGGTGGCCGTCTTCACCGCCGCCGGCACCGTCGCCCTCTCCATCGGACAGCGCGCCCGCGACTTCGCCCTGCTCCGCGCCATCGGCACCACCCCCCGCCAGATCCGCCGCACCATCGCCACCGAAGCCCTGCTGACCGCCCCCGTGGCCGGCGCCCTCGGCTGCCTCCCCGGCATCGCCCTGGCCCGCTGGTGGTTCGGACAGCTCCAGGACAAGGGCGCCGTCCCCCGGGCCGTCGAGCTGACCGTCTCCTGGCTCCCCCTGGTCGTCGCCGCCGCCACCGCACTCCTGACCGCCCTGCTCGCCGGGTACCTGGCCGCCCGCCGGCCCTCCCGGACCAAGCCCGGCCAGGCCCTGACCGAGGCCGCCGTGGAACGGCTGCGGCCCGGCTGGATCCGCACCCCGCTCGGGCTCGCGGCCCTCGCCGGCGGCGTCGTCTGCGCCGGTCTCGCCGCGAGCGGGACCGGCGACGACGCCGCCAACGCCGCACTCGGCGTCGTCATGCTCTTCATGCTCGCCGTGGCCCTGCTCGGCCCGCTCATCGCCCGCTCCTGCGCGGGGCTCCTCGGCCTCCCGCTGCGCGCGGCCGGCCCCGCCGCGTCGCTCGCCGCCGCCAACTCCCGCGCCAACGCCCGCCGCCTCGCCTCCGCCATCACCCCGATCGTGCTCGCCACGGCCTTCTCCTCGACCCTGCTCTTCCTCCACAGCAGCGAGGACCGGGCCACCCGAGACCAGCAGAGCGCGGGCGTCCTCGCGGACCACGTCGTCACCGCGCCCGGTGGCCTCGCCTCCGACGCGGCGGCCCGCGCGGCGGCCCTGCCCGGGGTGACGGCCGCCGTCCCCGTGCTGCGCACCTCCCTCGTCGTACCGACCGGCTCGGGTGAGGGCCGCAGCCTCCTGACCGTCGCCGCGCAGGGCGTCACCGGGGACCTCACCGCGGTCCAGGACCTGGACGTACGCTCCGGCTCCCTCGCCCGCCTGCGGCCGGGCACGGTCGCCGTGGACCGCACGCTCGCCGGCTCCGCGGGCGTCGGGGTCGGCGACCGGATCGCCCTGCGGCTGCCCGACGGAAGCCCCGCCGAGCCCGTCGTGACCGCCGTCTACGCCCGCGGCCTCGGCCTCGGGCAGGTCACCCTCCCGGCCGCCGACCTGGCCGGGCACGTCACCTCCACCGCCCCCACCGAGCTGTTCGTACAGGGCTCCTCACCCGCCCTCGCCGGGCTCGGCCTGGTCACCGACGCGGCGGGCTGGACCACCGCCCGGGGCACGGACCGGGAGGTGAACGCCTGGGCGAACACCACCATGGCGGCCGTCCTCGGCGGCTTCGCGGCCATCGCCGCCGCCAACACGCTCGTGATGACCGTCCTGGACCGCCGCCGCGAGCTGACCACCCTCCGCCTGGTGGGCTCCACCCGCCGACAGGTCCTGCGGATGATCCGCTGGGAGGCCCTGCTCGTCACCTGCACGGGCCTCGGCCTCGGCGCGGCGATCGCGCTGGCGACCCTGGTGCCCCTGGTGGACGCCGTCACCGGCGGCGCCCCGTACCTCCCGCCCGCCCTCTGCGCCGCCCTGGTGGCCACGGCCTTCGCCCTGACCCTCGCAGCCACCCACCTCCCCGCCCGCCACGCCCTCCGCCGCCCCGCCGCATAGGCGGCCGGGCCGCCCGCCACCCGCAGGCGGCGGGCGCCGGGCGGACCGGCCACCCGGTCGGAATTGGACCGGGCGGGGGCCCGGGGGCGGGGCTAGCGTGCCGGCATGGACAACCAGCTCGCCGCCGACCTGGCCCGGCTCCCCGCCCTGCTCGACGCCACCCGCCGGCACGCCGTGCAGGCCCTGGACGCGCTCGACGCCCGCCCGGTCCTGCCCGCCCCCGCCCCCGCGCCCGCCGCCGGGCCCGCGCCGCTCCCGGAGGCCGGCAGCGGGGCCGAAGCCGCCCTCGCCTCCTTCGCCGCCCGCTGGGAGCCCCGCCTCTCCGCCTCCGCCGGCCCCCGCTACCTCGGCTTCGTGACCGGCGGCGCCACCCCCGCCGCCCTCGCCGGCGACTGGCTCACCGCGGCCCACGACCAGAACTCCAACTCCGCACTCGACGGCGGCGGCCAGGACCTCGAACGCGAGACGGTCGGCTGGCTGCGCGAGCTGTTCGGCCTTCCGGACGCCCACACCGGCACCTTCGTCAGCGGCGCCACCATGTCCAACACCACCGGCCTCGCCATCGCCCGCGAATGGCTCGGCGAGCGGCTCGGCGTCTCGCCCGCCGAGGACGGCACCGCCGCGCTCGGCCCCGTCCGCGTGCTCTCCGGCGCCCCGCACTCCTCCATCGGCAAGGCCCTCGCCATCCTCGGCCTCGGACGGAACTCCCTCGTCCAGGTCCCCACGCTGCCCGGCCGGGAGGCCGTCGACCCCGCCGCACTCGACCGCGCGCTCGCCGACACCCCGGGCCCCTGCGTCGTCGTCGCCAACGCCGGCACCGTCAACACCGTCGACTTCGACGACCTCACGGCCCTCGCCGACCTCAGGCGGCGCCACGACTTCTGGCTCCACACCGACGCCGCCTTCGGTGCCTTCGCCGCCCTCTCGCCCGAGCACGCCCACCTCGCCGAAGGCCTCGGCGAGGCCGACTCCGTCTGCATCGACCTGCACAAGTGGCTGAACGTGCCCTACGACAGCGCCGTGCAGTTCACCCGCCGCCAGGACCTCCAGACCCGGGTCTTCCAGAACTCCGCCGCCTACCTCGGCCCCCTCGGCGACCACCCCGACCTGGTCCACCTCACCCCCGAGAACTCCCACCGGCTGCGCGCCCTCGCCGCCTGGTTCACCCTCGCCGCGTACGGCCGCCGGGGCCACCGCGAGATCGTCGAGCGCAACGTCGCGTGCGCCCGCGCCCTCGGCGGGCTCCTCGACCGCGACCCCGCCTTCCGGCTGCTCGCCCCGGTACGCCTGAACGTCGTCTGCTTCACCCTCGCGGCCGAGCCCACGCCCGCCCGGCTCGCCGCCCTGCGCGAGGCGGTGGCACCCGACGTCTTCCTCACCCCCACCGTCCTGGCGGGAACCCCGGCCCTGCGCGCCGCGTTCTCCAACTGGCGGACCACACGCGCCGATGCGGAGCGCGTCGCCGAGGTCCTCCGGAGGGAGGCGAAGTGAGCGGGGACCCGTCAGCAGACCGGTCGGGCCGGACAGGCCTGACCCTGGCCGAAGTCGAGGCGCTCGCCCGCGCCGCCCACGAAGGCCAGACCGACAAGGCCGGCCGACCCTACGCCGAACACCTCCAGGCGGTGGCCGAAGGGGTGCGCGCACGCGGCGGCAGCGAGCGCCAGATCGCGGCGGCCTGGCTGCACGACTCCGTCGAGGACGACGCGCTCAGCCACGCCTGGCTGGAATCCGCCGCGCTCCCGCGGTCCGTGAAGGACATGGTCCTGGCGGTCACCAAGCGCCCCGGCGAGCCGGTCGAGCAGTACACCGCCCGCATCCTCGCCACCCCGGGCGCCCTCCTGGTCAAACAGGCCGACCTGGCGCACAACGCCGACCCGGCCCGGCTCGCCGTCCTGGACCCCGCGACCCGGGACCGGCTGACAACGAAGTACGCGTACGTACGGCAGTTGCTGGGGCTGCAGGAGGACTGACGGGCCGAAAATTGCCGCAAACACCTCCGGTTGGCGTGAATCGGTCCCGAACGATTCGTCACGAGGCGGATAGCGGGGGCCCGTTGGTGGCACGATGGTCCATGTGGGGGTGTGCGCGGCCGTACGCCCCGGGCCGACCGCGGCCCATCAGGGGACGACCGAGGGTGTGATCAGTAGTGGCCATTTCGCTGTCTGTGGTGGTTCTTTTGGCCGTGATCCTGTTCGTACTGATCCGCGGCAACCACATCAAGCCGGGCCCGGCCATCGTCGCCGTGCTCTTCGGCTTCTTCCTGGCGTCGAGCTCCATCGCGCCGGACGTCAACCGCTTCCTGAAGTCGCTGAGCGACACCATCGCGGGCATCAGCCTCTAGCGGCCCGCGCGGGCGAACCCCCGGGGCGGGCCCCCGGCCGGCCCCGGAAGCCCGGGAAAGCCGAAGAGCCGGCCCCCGCCTGGGCGGGAACCGGCTCACTCGATGGAGCGGGCGACGGGAATCGAACCCGCGTAGCTAGTTTGGAAGACTAGGGCTCTACCATTGAGCTACGCCCGCATGCAGCACACCGCAGGTCACAGGACCGCGGTACGGACAGCATCCTAGCGGGTCCGTGCGCCGGAGCGCACACCCCATTCCGGGCGGCGGAAGTCGCGCGTTCTCGGCCTCGCGGGCATGTACCCTACGTGTCGCACCGACGGGGTGTGGCGCAGCTTGGTAGCGCGTCCGCTTTGGGAGCGGAAGGTCGTCGGTTCGAATCCGGCCACCCCGACCAGCTGGCACCCGCACGTCCGCTTCCGTACGCGGCACCGGGGCCCTGCTCTTTCCGCCTCTTCCCGCGCTTCCGGTATTTCCGGTGCTTCCCGGTTCCTCCCCGATCTCCCCGCGATCCCCCTGTGATCGGACCTCTCCCGATGATCGCGTTGTGGGCGGCCGACCGCTTGCGGTTACTATGCAAGCTGCGTGCCCGTGTGTCTGATGTGCCGGGCCCCAGCCGCTGATCCGCTGAATTCGCAGCATCGGCAGAACCCCAGTAGTCAGCCACAAGGAGACCGAACCGTGAAGAGCGCCGTGGAGACCCTGAACCCGACTCGGGTTCGGCTCACTGTCGAGGTGCCCTTCGAGGAGCTCAAGGACAGCCTCGACGCGGCGTACAAGAAGATCAACCAGCAGGTCACGGTCAAGGGCTTCCGCAAGGGCAAGATCCCGGCCCGGGTCATCGACCAGCGCTTCGGCCGCGGTGCGGTGCTGGAGGAGGCCGTCAACGACGCCCTCCCGAAGTTCTACACCGAGGCCGTGAACGAGGCCGAGGTCAACCCGCTGGGCCAGCCCGAGGTCGACATCACCGAGCTGAAGGACGGCGAGCTGCTGGCCTTCACCGCCGAGGTCGACATCCGCCCGGCCATCGAGATCCCGGACTACTCCGGCATCGAGGTCGAGGTCGACGCGGTCGAGGTCACCGACGAGGACGTCGAGAAGTCGGTCGAGCAGCTGCGCAACCGCTTCGCCTCCACCAACCCGGTCGAGCGTGCGGCCGCGGACGGCGACGTCGTGACCGTGGACCTCGAGGCCAAGGTCGACGGTGAGGTGCTGGAGGACGGCGTCGCTTCCGGCGTCTCCTACACCATCGGTTCGGGTGAGCTCCTGGACGGCATCGACGAGGCCGTCACCGGCCTCGAGGCCGGCGGCGAGGCCACCTTCACCTCGCAGCTCAAGGGCGGCTCCGCCGAGGGCAAGGACGCCGAGATCACCGTCAAGGTGACCGCCGTCGCCGCCAAGGAGCTCCCGGAGCTCGACGACGAGTTCGCCCAGATGGCGAGCGAGTTCGACACCCTCGAGGAGCTCAAGGCGGACAGCCGCAAGCGCCTCGAGAACATGAAGCAGTTCGACCAGGCCACGCAGGCCCAGGAGCGCGTCCTCGAGAAGCTCCTGGAGATCGTCGAGGTCCCGATCCCCGAGAAGCTCCTCGAGGACGAGGTCAACACCCGCAAGCACAACCTGGAGCACCACCAGCTCGGCCAGATGGGTCTGGACCTCGCGAAGTACCTCGAGATCCAGGGCAAGACGGCCGAGGAGTTCGACGCCGAGACCCGCGAGCAGGCGGTCAAGGGCATCAAGACGCAGTTCGTCCTCGACGAGCTCGTCAACAAGGAGAAGCTGAACGTCAACCAGGAAGAGCTCACCGAGCACCTCCTGCGCCGCGCGCAGTCCTCCGGCATGTCCCCCGACCAGTTCGCCCAGGCCGTCGTCGAGGGCGGCCAGGTCCCGATGCTCGTCGGCGAGGTCGCCCGCGGCAAGGCCCTCGCGGTCGTCGTCGAGGCCGCCAAGGTCGTCGACACCAACGGTGAGGTCGTCGACCTGACCGACGAGGACGAGGTCGAGGACGCCGCCGAGGTCGTCGAGTCCGTCGTGGACGCCGACGCCGAGGTCAAGGCCGACGAGGCCAAGTAAGACCCCGCGGGACCCGGCCCCAGGCCAGGCCCGCAGAAGGGCCCGGACAACGCTTGTCCGGGCCCTTCGCCGTCCCTCCGCACAGCCGCTCGAAACCCGCTCGACGGGCCGCCCGTACCTTGCGCTCCCAGCGAACAGTTCGGGAAGCGGGATGGCGTTGTCCGACCTGCGCGTTAGGGTCCATGAATACGAGGGCACTGCCCTCTGAACGAGACGCTGAGACGGCACGTAGCCGTCGGAGACGAGCAGGTGGATACGTGACGAATCTGATGCCTTACGCCGCGGGTGAGCCGTCCATCGGTGGCGGCCTCGGCGACCATGTCTACAACCGGCTGCTCGGCGAGCGGATCATCTTCCTCGGCCAGCAGGTCGACGACGAGATCGCCAACAAGATCACGGCGCAGCTCCTCCTCCTGGCCGCCGAGCCGGAGAAGGACATCTACCTCTACATCAACAGCCCCGGTGGCTCGGTGACGGCCGGCATGGCGGTCTACGACACCATGCAGTACATCCCGAACGACGTCGTCACCATCGGCATGGGCATGGCCGCCTCCATGGGCCAGTTCCTGCTCACCGGCGGCGCCAAGGGCAAGCGCTTCGCCCTGCCGAACACCGACATCCTGATGCACCAGGGCTCCGCCGGCATCGGCGGCACCGCGTCGGACATCAAGATCCAGGCCCAGTACCTGCTGCGCACCAAGCAGCGCATGGCCGAGATCACCGCGTTCCACTCGGGCCAGACCGTCGAGGCGATCATCCGCGACGGCGACCGCGACCGCTGGTTCACCGCCCAGGAGGCCAAGGAGTACGGCCTCATCGACGAGATCATCTCGGCCGCGTCCAACGTTCCGGGCGGCGGCGGCACCGGGGCCTGATCCCCGGCCCGGTCCCCGACCCGCACAGCCTCAGCCCGCAGAACGCCACCAGGATGGTGAACACCCACATGCAGAACAACCTCTCCGCGAGCGGCCTCTACACCGGCGCGCAGGTGGACAACCGCTACGTCGTCCCGCGCTTCGTCGAGCGCACCTCGCAGGGCGTGCGCGAGTACGACCCGTACGCCAAGCTCTTCGAAGAGCGCGTGATCTTCCTCGGCGTGCAGATCGACGACGCCTCCGCCAACGACGTCATGGCGCAGCTGCTCTGCCTGGAGTCGATGGACCCGGACCGGGACATCTCGATCTACATCAACAGCCCCGGCGGTTCCTTCACCGCGCTGACGGCCATCTACGACACGATGCAGTTCGTGAAGCCGGACATCCAGACGGTCTGCATGGGCCAGGCGGCCTCGGCCGCCGCGGTCCTGCTCGCCGCCGGCACCCCGGGCAAGCGCATGGCGCTGCCGAACGCCCGCGTGCTGATCCACCAGCCGTCCGGCGGCACCGGCCGCGAGCAGCTCTCCGACCTGGAGATCGCGGCCAACGAAATCCTCCGTATGCGTGACCAGCTGGAGTCCATGCTGGCCAAGCACTCCTCGACCCCGATCGAGAAGATCCGCGAGGACATCGAGCGCGACAAGATCCTCACTGCCGAGGACGCGCTGGCCTACGGCCTGATCGACCAGATCATCTCCACCCGCAAGATGAACAACGGCTGATCTTTGCCGCCCCTTGACGTGGCCGCATCGTCACGAACGGCGATGTGAACCACGTCAAGGGGGCCCCGAACCGGGGCCCCGGCAAGGTACCGTCGGATATGAGGCACCAGGAGCGCTGAACCAGGCGTCTCCCAGGCGAAGGGGAAGCACCTCGTGGCACGCATCGGTGACGGCGGCGACCTGCTCAAGTGCTCGTTCTGCGGAAAGAGCCAGAAGCAGGTGAAGAAGCTCATCGCAGGGCCCGGTGTGTACATCTGCGACGAGTGCATCGACCTCTGCAACGAGATCATCGAAGAGGAGCTCGCGGAGACCTCCGAGGTCAGGTGGGAGGAACTCCCCAAGCCCCGTGAGATCTACGAGTTCCTGGAGAGCTACGTCGTCGGCCAGGAGCCGGCGAAGAAGGCGCTCTCCGTCGCTGTGTACAACCACTACAAGCGCGTTCAGGCCGGCGAGAACGGCGGCGCGCAGGGCCGGGACGACGCGATCGAACTCGCGAAGTCCAACATCCTGCTGCTCGGGCCCACGGGCTCCGGCAAGACGCTGCTGGCGCAGACGCTGGCCCGCATGCTCAACGTCCCGTTCGCCATCGCCGACGCGACGGCGCTGACGGAGGCCGGGTATGTCGGCGAGGACGTCGAGAACATCCTGCTCAAGCTGATCCAGGCGGCCGACTACGACGTCAAGAAGGCCGAGACCGGGATCATCTACATCGACGAGATCGACAAGGTCGCGCGCAAGAGCGAGAACCCGTCCATCACGCGCGATGTCAGCGGCGAGGGCGTGCAGCAGGCCCTGCTGAAGATCCTCGAGGGCACGACCGCCTCGGTCCCGCCGCAGGGCGGACGCAAGCACCCGCACCAGGAGTTCATCCAGATCGACACGACGAACGTCCTGTTCATCGTGGGCGGCGCGTTCGCCGGCCTGGAGAAGATCATCGAGTCGCGGGCGGGTGCCAAGGGCATCGGCTTCGGGGCGACGATCCGCTCCAAGCGCGAGATCGAGGCCAGCGACCAGTTCCAGGAGGTCATGCCGGAGGACCTGGTGAAGTTCGGGATGATCCCCGAGTTCATCGGCCGCCTCCCCGTGATCACCTCGGTCCACAACCTGGACCGCGAGGCCCTGCTCCAGATCCTGGTCGAGCCGCGCAACGCCCTGGTGAAGCAGTACCAGCGCCTCTTCGAACTCGACGGCGTGGAGCTGGACTTCGAGCGCGGCGCGCTCGAGGCCATCGCCGATCAGGCCATCCTCCGCCAGACCGGCGCGCGCGGCCTGCGCGCCATCATGGAAGAGGTCCTGATGTCGGTGATGTACGAGGTCCCGTCCCGCAAGGACGTGGCCCGCGTGGTCATCACCGCCGACGTGGTCCGCTCCAACGTCAACCCGACCCTGGTGCCCCGCATCGTCCCGAAGGACCAGGGCCCGCACGAGAAGTCCGCGTAGCGGCTCCGACGCGGCGCACGCAGAAGGGGCGCCCCTTACCGGGGGCGCCCCTTCTGCGTGCGCTGCGTCGGAGTTACTTCTTCACGCGCGCGGTGTTGTACAGCTTCGCGGCGTACTCCGAGGTCTGGTCCAGGGTGTAGCCCTGCTTGCCGGTCATCAGGGCGCCCAGGTCGAGGGCCGAGACCGTGCCCACGGTGCTGTAGTCACCCCAGATGCACACCGGGAAGGACATCGTCTTCGGGGTGGGGAGGTCCGAAGACTGTTCCTTGGAGGTGAACTTGATCTCCTGGCACTTCATCACCGCGCCCTCGAACCCCGCGGGCTCCATGGCCTTGGGCGAGCCCACGAACTCCGCGGTTCCGCCGTCGTTGTCCTTGGCGGCTTCCGCCTTCGCGGCCGAGAAGTACGCATCCACCGCCTTCGCGGGGTCCGCGACCTCGCCGTAGTAGCCGGTGAAGCTGAGCCCCTTGCCGGTGAGCGGGTTGGAGGAGCCGCCGCCGGACTCGTAGTCCTGGTTCACCTGCTGGGCGTCCTTGATCCCGGCCGCCTTGGCCTGCGCCCGGTCCTCGGAGTCGAAGGACTCCGGCTTGTCCTTGCCCTTCTGGAACTCTGCGACCGCCGGCGGCGGGACCAGCTTGTAGCCCTTGGTCGCCTCGGAGACGTCGCCGCTCCCGCTCTTTCCGTTCAGCAGGAGGTACGCGCCGCCGGCGACCAGGGCCAGTGCGACGACCGACGCCACGACGATCAGGCCGGTCTTCTTCTTCGCCGGGGGCTGCACGGACGGGGGCATCGGGGCGCCGTACGGCGGCTGGAGCGGCTGCTGGCCGTACGGGTTCGGCTGCGGGGGCTGGCCCGGCTGCTGCGGGTAGCCGTAGCCCTGCGGGGGGACGCCCTGCGGGGCGTTCTGCGGGTAGCCGTAGCCCGGCTGCGGGGCCGGCTGGCCGTACGGGTTCGGCTGCTGCGGCGGCTGACCGCCGTACGGGTTGGGCTGCTGCGGCTGTCCGCCGTACGGGCCGGGCTGGTTGTAGCTCATGCCCACGTCCCCCTTCAGGATGCTTATGTGTCGCTGACATCCTGGCGGAAGCCGGGACCCGACACGGCTCCGGGCCCCCGGAATACCGGTTTCAGTACCGGACCGTTACGCCTCTAAACTGTGCCTCGTGACCGAGAACACTCAGCAGCAGCCAAGCGCCCCGAACTCCGATCTGCCGACCCAGTACGCGCCGGCCGAGGTAGAGGGGAAGCTCTACGAGCGCTGGGTAGAGCGCGGTTACTTCGAGGCGGACGAGAAGAGCGAGAAGCCTCCGTACACCATCGTCATCCCGCCGCCGAACGTCACGGGCAGCCTGCACCTGGGCCACGCCTTCGAGCACACGCTGATCGACGCCCTGACCCGCCGCAAGCGCATGCAGGGCTACGAGACCCTGTGGCAGCCCGGCATGGACCACGCCGGCATCGCCACCCAGAACGTCGTCGAGCGCGAGCTCGCCAAGGAGGGCAAGTCCCGCCACGACCTGGGCCGCGAGGCCTTCGTCGAGCGCGTCTGGCAGTGGAAGGGCGAGTCCGGCGGTCAGATCTCCGGCCAGATGCGCCGCCTCGGCGACGGCGTCGACTGGTCCCGCGAGCGCTTCACCATGGACGAGGGCCTGTCCGAGGCCGTCCAGACCATCTTCAAGCGGCTCTACGACGACGAGCTGATCTACCGCGCCGAGCGCATCATCAACTGGTGCCCGCGCTGTCTGACGGCGATCTCCGACATCGAGGTCGAGTACCAGGACGACGACGGCGAGCTCGTCTCCATCCGCTACGGCGAGGGCGACGCCTCCATCGTCGTCGCCACCACCCGCGCGGAGACGATGCTCGGCGACACGGCCGTCGCCGTCCACCCCGAGGACGAGCGGTACAAGCACCTCGTCGGCACCGAGATCGAGCTGCCGCTGACCGGCCGCCGCATCCCGGTCGTCGCGGACGAGCACGTCGACCCCGAGTTCGGCACCGGCGCCGTCAAGGTGACCCCGGCGCACGACCCGAACGACTTCGAGATCGGCCAGCGCCACGGCCTGCCGAACCTCGCCGTCATGGACGAGCGCGCGGTCATCACGGCCCACGGCCCCTTCCAGGGCCTGGACCGCCTGGAGGCCCGCTCCGCCATCGTCGCCGCGCTGCGCGCCGAGGGCCGGATCGTCGCCGAGAAGCGCCCGTACGTCCACTCCGTGGGCCACTGCTCGCGCTGCAAGACCACCATCGAGCCGCGCCTGTCGATGCAGTGGTGGGTCAAGGTCGGCCCGCTCGCGAAGGCCGCCGGAGACGCGGTCCGCGACGGCCGGGTCAAGATCCACCCGCAGGAGATGGAGAAGCGGTACTTCGACTGGGTCGACAACCTGCACGACTGGTGCATCTCGCGCCAGCTGTGGTGGGGCCACCGCATCCCGGTCTGGTACGGCCCGAACGGCGAGATCGTCTGCGTCGGACCCGACGAGCAGCCGCCGGCCGGCGAGGGCTGGACCCAGGACACGGACGTCCTGGACACCTGGTTCTCCTCGGGCCTGTGGCCCTTCTCCACGCTCGGCTGGCCGCAGCAGACCGACAGCCTCGCGAAGTTCTACCCGAACTCCGTCCTGGTCACCGGCTACGACATCCTCTTCTTCTGGGTCGCCCGGATGATGATGTTCGGCCTGTACGCGATGGACGGCACCCCGCCGTTCCACACCATCGCCCTGCACGGCATGGTCCGCGACCAGTTCGGCAAGAAGATGTCGAAGTCCTTCGGCAACGCCGTCAACCCGCTGGACTGGATGGACGAGTACGGCTCCGACGCCGTCCGCTTCACCCTGGCGCGCGGCGCCAACCCGGGTGTCGACGTCCCGATCGGCGAGGACTGGGTCCAGGCCTCCCGCAACTTCGCCAACAAGATCTGGAACGCCACGCGCTTCGCGCTGATGAACGGCGCCACCATCGAGGGCGAGCTGCCGGCCCCCGAGGAGATGTCGGCGACCGACCGCTGGATCCTGTCGCGGCTGAACAAGACCGTGGCCGAGGTCGACGCGTTCTACGAGGACTACCAGTTCTCGAAGCTGTCGGACTCGCTGTACCACTTCGCGTGGGACGAGGTCTTCAGCTGGTACGTCGAGCTCTCGAAGACCACCTTCTTCGCGGGCGGCGAGCAGGCCAAGGTCTCCGGCCGCGTCCTGGGCGAGGTCCTCGACGTGATGCTGCGGCTGCTGCACCCGGTGGTCCCCTTCGTCACCGAGACGCTGTGGACCACGCTCACCGGGCGCGAGTCCCTCGTCATCGCCGACTGGCCTGCCGACAGCGGCTTCCGCGACGAGGCCGCCGAGGCCGAGATCGAGCAGGTCCAGGCCGTGGTCACCGAGGTCCGCCGGTTCCGCAAGGAGCAGGGCCTGCAGGACGGCCAGAAGGTCCCGGCCCGCCTGGACCTGGCCGGTACCGCGCTCGCCGCGCACGAGGGCGCCATCCGCCAGCTGCTGCGCCTGCAGCCGGAGGGCGACTCCTTCAGCGCCACCGCGACCCTCCCGGTCGCCGGCGCCACGGTCGCCCTCGACCTCTCCGGCACCATCGACGTCGCGGCGGAGCGCAAGCGCCTCGCCAAGGACCTCGCGGCCGCCGAGAAGGAGAAGCAGCAGGCGGAGGCGAAGCTCGGGAACGAGGCCTTCCTGGCGAAGGCCCCCGACAACGTCGTGGACAAGATCAAGGGCCGGCTGGCCAAGGCCGAGGCGGACATCGCCCGGATCCAGGCCCAGCTGGACGCGCTCCCGGCCGCTTAGGTCGCGCGCACGGACACACGGGAAGGCCCCCGCACCGGATGGTGCGGGGGCCTTCCCCGTTGGTCGCCTGTCCGTCGCCCGTCCTCGCCGGTCAGCCGAAGCGCGCCACCGTCAGGGCCGCCATCACCGCGTACACGGCGAGCGGGACCAGCCAGTGGGGGAGGGCGGCGAGCGGCCTCGGAAGACGGACCACGTACCGCGTCACGTACCAGAACAGCGGTACGACCACCGCCCACACCACCACGCACCACGGGCACAGCGCGCCGATCACGTACAGGCACTGGGTGAACAGCCACAGGACGAAGCCGAACGCCCCCGTCACGGCCGCCAGCACCAGCAGCCACAGCCAGCGCGGGAACACCGCCCCGGCGACCAGCGCCAGTCCGAGGGCGGCCAGCCCGGCGAACCCGGCGAGCCCGAGCAGGGTGTTCGGGAAGCCCAGCACGGAGCCCTGCCAGGTCGCCATCACGTCGCCGCAGCTGAACAGCGCGTTGACGTTGCAGCCGGGGGTGAAGAACGGGTCCTCCAGCATGCGGATGCGGTCGTACGTGAGCACGCCCGAGGCCAGCGCGCCGACGACGCCTCCGAAGAGGAGCAGCAGGGCCGGTCCGGGCGCGGACCTGCGGGGGGAGAGGTCGGTGGTCATCTTTCGACGCTACGGAGCGCCGCCGGCCGCGGACAGGGCGGAAGGTCGCGGACCGAGGGGGTCTTATGTCCCGTTCCGAAGTGCCGTAAATCACGTATTCCGGGCGCCTGCCGGAGCGGATCCTCCCTGCGGACCTTGGATGATGGAGGGCATGCGCCTGAAGCCCGCCGCCCCGCCGATCCAGCGGACGGCGGCCGCCGTCCGCCGGTTCGCGCGCGGCCGGACGGGTTCGCCCCGCGCCCTCGACGTCCTCACCGCGCTCAGCTGCTTCGCGCTGATGCTCCTCGACGTGCCCGGCCTGGCAGCCGCGGACAACTCGCTCAACGGAGCCACGGCGGTGCTGGTCCTCGCGGCCGGTGCGGCCACGACGCTGCTGCGGCGCCGGGCGCCCTGGGTCGCGTACCTGACGGCTCTGCTCTTCATCGGCTGGCTGCACGAGCTGACGCTGATCCAGTTCGCCCTGTACTCCATCGGCCGCTACCGGGGCCGGCGGGCGGGCGTCCTGGCGACCGCCGGGTACATCGGCTACGCCTACCTGCTGTTCAACCTGCCCGGCTGGCCGGCGGACCAGGGCGACACGCTGAGTGCCTTCCTGAGCCTCGTGGTGCCGATCGGGGTGCTCGCCGCGGCCGTCGGCATCGCGGCGTACCGCCAGGACCTGGTCCGGGAACTGGACGCGCAGCGGGCCGAGTCGGCCGTGCTGCACGCCGTCCAGCAGGAGCGCACGTCCGTGGCCCGCGACGTGCACGACTTCGTGGGCCGCGAGCTGACCATGCTGACCGTGCGCTCCGAGGTCCTCGCGATGCGGGCGCGCGGCAAGTCGTACGAGAAGGACTTCGACGAGCTCGCGGAGACCGCGCGCCGGGCCCACCTGGTGCTGAACGAGATCATCGTGCAGCGCGGCGAACGCACCTCGACCCCCGGAGTGGACGGGCTGCCGGCCCTCGCCCAGGAGAGCGGCCGGGCCGGGTCACCCGTACGGCTCACCGTCGACGAGGCCTCGCACGGACTGTCGCCGCTGCGCCAGGCCGCGGTCTACCGCGTGGTCCAGGAGTGCCTGACCAATGCCGCCAAGCACGCGCGCGGCGAGACCGTCGACGTCTCGATCTCGGCGGACGGCCCGCAGCTGCGGATCGCGGTCAGCAACCCGCTGCCCGCCCGCAGTCCGCTGCGTGCGCCCATCTCCGCGGGCTCCGGTACGGCGAGCATGTCCGAGCGCGTCCGCAGCCTGGGCGGCACCCTGACCGCGGTACGCACGGACGGCTGCTACGAGGTCGTCGCGACCCTGCCCCGCGGCTGAGGCCCCGGCTGAGGCCCCGGCTGAGGCCCCGGCCGAGGCTGCGGCCGAGCCCGAGGCCGCGGCGTCTACGCCCGTGCCGTGGCCGGCAGGCCGCCCAGGCCGCCGGTCCCGCCCGCGCCGTCCATGGTGTCCAGGGCCTCCACGCACATGCCGGAGCCCAGCGCCACGCAGTCCAGCGGGGCGTCCGCGACGAACACCGGGATGCCGGTCTCCGAGGCCATCCGCAGGTCCAGCCCCGGCAGCAGTGCGCCGCCGCCCGTCAGCACGATGCCGTGCTCCATGACGTCGCCGGAGAGCTCGGGAGGGCACTCCTCCAGGGTGGTCCGCACCGCCGCGATGACCGCCTCGACCGGCTCCGCCAGCGCGCTGCGCACGTCGGGCGCGGACAGCTCCAGGGTCCTGGGCATCCCGCCGACCTTCTCGCGGCCGCGCACGGTGAAGGTCCGGGTCTCCAGCTCGGGCAGGCCGGGCACCGGCCAGGCCGAGCCGATGGCCACCTTGACGTCCTCGGCGGTGCGCTCGCCGATCAGGAGCGCGTGCTCCTTGCGGACGTAGTCCATGATCGCGGCGTCCAGGCGGTCGCCGCCGACCCGCAGGGACCGGGAGGTCACGATCCCGCCGAGGGAGATCACCGCGACCTCGGTGGTGCCGCCGCCGATGTCGACGACCATGGAGCCGCGCGGTTCGGCGACGGGCAGTCCGGCCCCGATCGCCGCGGCCATCGGCTCCTCGATCAGGTGTACGGTGCGGGCGCCCGCACGGGTGGAGGCGTGGACGATCGCCCGGCGCTCCACGGGGGTGACCCCGGAGGGGACGCACACGACCATGCGGGTACGGGTGCGGCGCCCCGGGACGGCCTTGCGGACGAAGTGCCGGATCATCTCCTCGGCGGCCTCGTAGTCGCAGATCACGCCGTCCTTGAGGGGGCGTATCGCGGTGATGGAGCCGGGGGTGCGCCCGATGGTCTCCTTGGCCTCGGTGCCGACGGCCAGCGCGGTGGTCGTGCCCGCCTTGACGGCTACCACGGACGGCTCATTGAGGACGATTCCGTGCCCGCGCGCATAGACGAGGGTGTTCGCGGTCCCCAGGTCGATCCCGATGTCGCGGCTGGTGGCTGTCTTGTTGGCGCTGGCCTGCGGCATTTGTTCCCCTATCTCCTGACCGCAAGGCTTGCATAACGATCAGGGCGCCAATTCCGCCGAAGGTCCCGAAACGGCCGGGCCGAAAGTCCCGGCGTCCCCCGTCCGTAGACTGGCCCTGTGAGTGAGCAGCAGCCCGAGAGTGCCGACCGGTTCGATCAGTTCGATGAGATCGTCGCCGAGGAGACCGACCGCGACCCCGACCTGGCGGTGATCGAGGCGGGCAGCCGTACCCTGCGGGCCCAGGCCGGGCCGCCACAGGGGGACCCGGCGCCGACCCGCCCCGCCGATCCCGAGGTGGACAAGGCACTGCGCCAGGTGGAGGAGGAGCTCGCCGGACGCTGGGGCGAGACCAAGCTCGAGCCGTCGGTGTCGCGCATCGCGGCGCTGATGGACGTGCTCGGCGAGCCGCAGCGCGCGTACCCCTCGATCCACGTCACCGGTACCAACGGCAAGACCAGCACGGCCCGGATGATCGAGGCCCTCCTGAACGCCTTCGACCTGCGCACGGGCCGGTACACCAGCCCGCACGTGCAGTCGATCACCGAGCGGATCAGCCTGGACGGGGCACCGATCGACGCCGAGCGCTTCATCGAGACGTACCGCGACGTCCAGCCGTACGTGGAGATGGTGGACGCCGCGCAGGAGTTCCGGCTGTCCTTCTTCGAGGTGCTGACCGGAATGGCCTACGCGGCCTTCGCGGACGCGCCCGTGGACGCGGCCGTGATCGAGGTCGGCATGGGCGGCAGCTGGGACGCGACGAACGTCATCGACGGGTCGGTCGCGGTGATCACCCCGATCAGCCTCGACCACACCGACCGGCTCGGCTCCACGCCCGGCGAGATCGCCCAGGAGAAGGGCGGGATCATCAAGCAGGGCGCGACGGTCATCCTGGCCCAGCAGCCCGTGGACGCCGCGCAGGTGCTGCTGAAGAAGGCCGTCGAGGTCGACGCGACCGTGGCCCGCGAGGGCATGGAGTTCGGCGTCGTCTCGCGCGAGGTGGCCGTCGGCGGCCAGCAGCTGACGCTGCGCGGCCTGGGCGGCGAGTACGGGGACATCTTCCTGCCGCTGTACGGCGCGCACATGGCGCACAACGCCGCCGTGGCGCTGGCCGCGGTCGAGGCGTTCTTCGGCATCGGCGCGCAGCACGCGCGCCCGCTGGACGTGGACACGATCCGCCGGGCCTTCGCCTCGGTGACCTCCCCGGGCCGGATGGAGGTGGTCCGCCGCAGCCCCACCGTGGTGCTGGACGCGGCCCACAACCCGGCCGGCGCTCAGGTCACCGCCGAGGCGATCACCGAGGCCTTCGGCTTCAGCCGGCTGATCGGCGTCGTCGGCACCAGCGAGGGCAAGGACGTCCGGGGCGTCCTGGAGGCGTTCGAACCGATCTTCGCCGAGGTCGTGGTGACCGCGAACACCAGCCACCGGGCCCTGGGCGCGGACGAGCTCGCGGCCATCGCGGTCGAAGTGTTCGGCCCCGACCGGGTCCAGGTCGAGCCCCGCCTCGACGATGCGCTGGAGGCGGCGATCACCCTGGCGGAGGAAGAGGCCGAGTACGGAGGGGCCGGCGTCCTGGTGACCGGCTCCGTGATCACGGTGGGCGAGGCCCGCCTGCTGCTGAAGAGGGGCTGAACTGTGCGTACGCTCTGCGCATCGACGCTGATCGGCGAGTTCTTCGTGATCGGTTTCGCGGGACTGGTCGCGATGAAGGACCCCGACCTCACCCAGACGGCCGTCTGGACGGTCTGCGGCATCACGATGCTGCTGTCCGTACTGCTGTGCGGGATGCTGTCGCGGCCCGGCGCGGTCCAGATCGGCTGGGCCCTCCAGACCGGTCTGATCGCGAGCGGCTTCGTCGTCCCGACGATGTTCTTCCTGGGCGCGGTCTTCGCCGGCCTGTGGTGGTGCTCGGTCCACTACGGCCGGAAGGTCGACGAGGCGAAGGCCCGCTGGGCGGCCCAGGCGGAGGCCTCCTCCGCACCTGACGCTGCGTGACGACGCCTCGTACCCGCCCTGTAGCCTCATAGGGTCTGGCTCCCGGGCCATGCCGGGCCCGCGGCATCCGGCACCACGCCTCGCTGCGTTCTCGTCAGTCGCCGATGCTCCGCATGGACTCCTTCCTCGGCCTTGCGATGCGCGGCGCCAGACGTCGCGGGCTGATCCGGCCTGGCCCGGGAGCCAGACCCTCCCACCGCACCCGTATGCCGCAAGGAGTTTCACCATGACCCAGCGCACTCTCGTCATCCTCAAGCCCGACGCGGTCCGTCGCGGTCTGGTGGGCGAGATCATCGGCCGCATCGAGCGCAAGGCCGGCTGGACGATCCCCGCGCTGGAGCTGCGCACGCTGGACCAGGAGACCCTGGAGACGCACTACGGCGAGCACAAGGGCAAGGTCTTCTACGAGCCCCTGATGGGCTTCATGGCCTCCGGTCCGGTCGTCGTACTGGTGGTCGAGGGCGAGCGCGTCATCGAGGGCGTCCGCGCCCTGGCCGGGCCCACCGACCCGATCGCCGCCGCGCCCGGCTCCATCCGGGGCGACTTCGGGTCCATCACCCGGGAGAACCTCATCCACGCATCGGATTCCGAGGCCTCCGCCGAGCGTGAGCTGAAGCTGTTCTTCCCCACCCTCGCCTGACATAACGTCAGCCGAATAGCGCTCTCCACCTGGGGCGACCGAAGTAATTTCGGTCGCCCTTCGGTATTCCCGGGCATGGCCGGGAACGCATGTGCCGGACACGACGTCACCATAAAGGGGGCGGGTATCCGTTCCGGCGGGAAAGCCGGAGTCCCGTCGCGCGGTGTTCGCACTTGCGGCACTACGATGGGGCTTCCACCCACACACCCACCTCGCCGACTCCTGACAGCAGCCGCTTTCAACCGGGAAGGCCAGACGCTCCTCATGGGGAACAAGGGGAACTCAATGTCGTTCATCGGCCGTGACATGGCTGTCGACCTCGGGACCGCCAACACGCTGGTGTACGTGAGGGGCCGGGGGATCGTCCTGAACGAGCCTTCCGTCGTCGCCATCAACACGAACACCGGCGGCATTCTCGCGGTCGGCTCCGAGGCGAAGAAAATGATCGGGCGGACGCCCGGCAACATCGTCGCCGTACGGCCCCTCAAGGACGGCGTGATCGCCGACTTCGAGATCACCGAGCGCATGCTCCGGTACTTCATCCTCAAGATCCACAAGCGCCGCTACCTGGCCCGCCCGCGCGTCGTGGTCTGCGTCCCCTCCGGCATCACCGGAGTCGAGCGCCGCGCCGTCATCGAGGCCTCCACCCAGGCAGGCGCCCGCCAGGTGCACATCATCGAGGAGCCGATGGCCGCTGCGATCGGATCCGGCCTGCCGGTCCACGAGGCCACCGGCAACATGGTCGTGGACATCGGCGGCGGCACCACCGAGGTCGCCGTCATCTCGCTGGGCGGAATCGTCACGGCGCAGTCCATCCGGGTGGCCGGCGACGAGCTCGACAACGCCATCATCCAGCACATCAAGAAGGAGTACTCGCTCCTCCTCGGCGAGCGCACCGCCGAGCAGATCAAGATCACCATCGGTTCGGCGTACGACCTCGACAAGGACGAGCACACCGAGATCCGCGGCCGCGACCTGGTCTCCGGCCTGCCCAAGACCGTGGTCATCTCCGCGGCCGAGGTCCGCAAGGCCATCGAGGAACCCGTCAACGCCATCGTCGACGCGGTCAAGACGACCCTCGACAAGTGCCCGCCCGAGCTCTCCGGCGACATCATGGACCGCGGCATCGTCCTCACCGGCGGCGGCGCCCTCCTGCGCGGCCTCGACGAGCGGCTGCGCCGCGAGACCGGCATGCCCATCCACATCGCCGAGGACCCGCTCGACTCCGTCGCCCTCGGCTCCGGCAAGTGCGTCGAGGAGTTCGAGGCCCTCCAGCAGGTCCTGGACGCCCAGCCCCGGCGTTGACACACCCCTCGCAGGGGACTATGCGGAACACACAGATCCGCCGTACGGGTGCTACCGCGCCCGTGCGGCGGATCGTTGATATACAGACACAAAGATTCCGATGAGGAAGGCACGGCCGCCGCACGTGAGGGACACACGAGAGAGCCGGCTGCTCCTGGTACTGCTGGTCGCCATCGCGTTCGCGCTGATCACGGTGGACATCCGGGCAGGCGAGGAGTCACCGGTCGACGGTGCCCGGCAGGCCGCCGCCGCGGTCTTCGGACCGGTCGAGGAAGGCGTCGCGGACGCGGTCGACCCGGTCGCCAACGCCATAGGAGCCGTACGGGACTCCGGCGAGCGCCACAACCGGATCGCCACGCTCGAACGGGAAAACGCCGCGCTGAAGGCCAAGCTCGGCAGCGACGACCGCAACCGCGCCCGGCTGCGCGAGCTCGACGACATGCTGAAGAAGGCCGGAGCCGGCCAGTACGGCATCAAGGGCGCCGAAGTCATCGCCATAGGAGCGGCCCAGGGCTTCTCCTGGACCGTCACCATCGACGCCGGCAGCAAGGACGGCATCCGCCGGGACATGACGGTGCTCAACGGCGACGGCCTCGTCGGCCGCGTCACCACCGTCGGCCCCGACACCGCGACCGTCCTGCTCGCCAACGACCCCGACTTCACCGTCGGCACCCGCCTGGAGAAGACCGGCGAACTGGGCTTCGCCACCGGCCAGGGCGACCGCGCCCTGTCCGTCCAGATGCTCAACGGCAGGGCCAAGATCGGCCCCGGCGACCGGCTCGTCACCTTCGGCTCCCGCGGCAACAAGCCCTTCGTGCCCGGCGTTCCGCTCGGCGAGGTGGTCCGCGTGGAACCCGCGCGCGGCGACCTCACCCGCACCGTCTGGCTCCGGCCGTACGTCGGCTTCTCCCGGCTCGACATCGTCGGCGTGGTCGTGACGCCGCCGCGGACCGACCCGCGCGACGCCGTGCTGCCGCCCCGCCCCGAGAAGCCCAAGCCCGCACCGACGGTCACCGTGACGGTCACCCCCTCGGCGAGCGCGCCCGCCGCCGGTGATGCCGCCGCGGACCCCGCACAGCCGGCCGACGAGTAGGAGACCGCCATGCGCTTCAACCGGATCCTGCTCGCGTCGTCGCTGGTCGTCGTCGCGCTCGTCGTCCAGGTCACCATCCTGGGACGGCTCCAGCTCCCGGGCGCCGTCCCGGACCTCGTCCTCCTCACCGTCGTCGCCCTCGCGCTCGTGTACGGACACGTCAGCGGCGCCCTCATCGGCTTCGCCGCCGGACTGCTCTCCGACCTCGCGCCGCCCGCCGACCACGCCGCCGGCCGCTACGCGCTGGTGCTGTGCGTCATCGGCTACGTCGCCGGGCTCGTCCGCCCCGACAGCGGCCGCTTCCGCTCCGCCTGGGGCCCGATGCTCACCGTCGTCGCCGCGGCCCTCGCCTCGACCCTGCTCTACGCGGGCGTCGGCTCCCTGGTCGGCGACACCGCCGCCCGCCATGTCGGGCTCAGCGGGCTGCTGTTCACCGCTGCCCTCTACGACCTGCTGCTGGCGCCGTTCACCGTGCCGTTCATCATGGCGCTCGCCCGCCGTGCGGAGAACGACCCGATGGCGGTCGAGGCCAACGGCGGCCCGCCGCAGGGCACCGACGTCTCGTCCGGGTGGCTCTCCGGCGGTACGGGCCTGCGCATCGGCAGCCAGCGCGGCGGCCTGCGGCTGCGGACCGCCCGCAATCGCGCGGGCCGGGCCGGCCGGATAAAGGGCGTCAAGGGCGTGAAGAGCGTCAAGAAGCTGTGACGGGGGAACACGCGTGACCAACATTCCCGAGACCGGCCGCACCCCCCGGGTGCAGATCCGGCTCGTCATCATCCAGGTGCTCGTCTTCTCGCTGCTGTTCACCCTCGGCGGGCGGCTGTGGTACCTCCAGATCCGCAACGGCGACGAGTACACCCACGAGGCGAAGAGCAACCACGTCCAGCGGGTCGTCCACCCCGCCGTGCGCGGGTCGGTCCTCGACGCCCGCGGCGTCCCGCTCGCCGACAACGAAACCCGCCTGGTCGTCTCCGCCAGCCGCACCGAGCTGATGAAGATAAAGGACAGGGGCAAGGCCGTCCTGACCCGCCTCGCCGACGTCCTGGACATGACCCCCAAGGAGGTCATGGACAAGATCCGGCTGTGCGACTCGCAGACCCCCAAGCCCTGTTGGAACGGCTCGCCGTACCAGCCGATCCCGGTCACCCTCGAAGCCACCACGCAGCAGGCGCTCCAGATCCGCGAGCGCCCCGAGGACTTCCCCGGCATCACCGCGGAGCCCACCGCCGTCCGCCGCTACCCGGCCCCCGGCAAGGCCCGTACCTCGCAGGTCCTCGGCTACCTCTCCCCGGTCACCGACGAGGAGATCCAGAAGGCCAAGGACACCGACTCGCCGCACCTGCGCTCCGACCAGGTCGGCCGCTCCGGCATCGAGCGCACGTACGACAAGCAGCTGCGCGGCAAGGCCGGCGTCACGTCGTACGAGGTCGACAACCTCGGCCGGGTCATGGGCCAGACCGAGTCGGACCCGGGCGTGCCCGGATCCACCCTCGTCACCAGCATCGACGCCCGGGTCCAGGCCGTCGCCGAGTACGAGCTCCACGCGGCGATGAAGAAGGTCCGCGGCGAGACCGACAAGATCACCGGCCGCAAGTACGAGGCCGACGCGGGCGCCGTCGTCGTCATGGAGTCCAGGACCGGCCGCGTCGTCGCGATGGCCTCCCAGCCCGACTACGACCCCAACGCCTGGGTCGGCGGCATCTCCGCCAAGGACTACGCCCGGCTCACCAGCAAGAACTCCAACTACCCGCTGCTCAACCGGGCCATCCAGGGGCAGTCGCCCGCCGGCTCCGTCTTCAAGGTGGTGTCCGCGAGCGCGGCCGTGCGCGCCGGCTACGACTTCAACGACAAGTACCTCTGCAGCTCCTCGTACAGCATGGGCAACCGGAGCTTCGCGAACTTCGAGTCCAAGGGGCACGGCCCGATCACCCTCGGGGACGCGCTCAAGTTCTCCTGCAACACCGTCTTCTACCGCCTCGGTCACCAGGAGTGGCAGCGCGACGGCGGCCTCAAGCCGAAGAAGGGCGCCCACGACTGGTTCTACCGGACCGCCCGCGACTACGGGTTCGGCTCCGAGACCGGCATCGACGTGCCCAACGAGGTCAGCGGGCGCATCCCGGACCGCCAGTGGAAGAAGAGCTTCTGGGAGGCCAACAAGGACGCCTGGTGCAAGCAGGGCAAGAAGGGCGGCACCTACGTCGAGCAGATCGCCTACGAGAGCTGCCTCGAGGGCAACCAGCTCAAGGCGTTCGACAGCATCAACTTCTCCATCGGCCAGGGCGACGTCCTCATCACCCCCATCCAGCTGGCCACCGCGTACGCCGCCATCAGCAACGGCGGCACCCTCTACAACCCCACCATCGGAAAGGCCGTCATCAGCCCCGACGGCAAGAAGGTCGACGAGATCAAGCCCCGGGCCCACGGCAGGCTGCCGGTCGACGCCGCGACCATCAGGGACCTCGACAAGGGCCTTCGCTCCGTCGTCGAGCCCGGCGGCACGGCCGCCTGGAGGTTCGGCGGCTGGCCGCAGGACAAGATCCCGATGCACGCGAAGACCGGCACCGCCCAGGTCTACGGCAAGCAGACCACCTCGTGGTTCGCGACGTACACCAAGGACTTCACGATCGTCATGACGATCTCCCAGGGCGGCACCGGCTCCGGCGCCTCCGGCCCCGCCGTGCGCAACATCTACGACGCGCTCTACGGGCTGGACAAGGAAGGCAAGCAGGACCTGAAGAAGGCCCTGCTGCCCGGCCCCCAGCGGGGGCTTCCCAAGATCGACAAGGACGGCTCGATCGACGCGCCGGACATCAAGCCGTACGTGCCGACGCCCGAGGAGCCGGCGACCGGACTCGCCGGGCCGCCCGGCGAAGTGTGGATGGGCGGGCGGACCCTGTGACCGGAGCGAAGAACTTCTCGGTGGCCCGGTACGCGCCCGAGCGCGGACCGCTGGGCAAGCTCACCGCGCGCGACTCGCTGATGCGCCGGCTCGACTGGCCGATGCTGCTGTCGGCGATCGCGCTGTCCTTCATCGGCGCGCTCCTGGTGTGGTCCGCGACCCGCAACCGCACCCAGCTCAACCAGGGCGACCCGTACTACTTCCTGCTGCGGCACGCCCTGAACACCGGCATCGGCCTGGTGCTGATGATCGGCACCGTCTGGCTCGGCCACCGCACCCTGCGCGGCGCGGTGCCCGTGCTCTACGGACTCTCGCTGCTCCTGGTCACCGCGGTGCTGACCCCGCTCGGCGCGACCATCAACGGCGCGCACGCGTGGATCGTCATCGGCGGCGGCTTCTCGCTCCAGCCGTCGGAGTTCTGCAAGATCACGATCATCTTGGGCATGGCCATGCTGCTGGCCGCCCGGGTGGACGCGGGCGACCTGGAGCACCCGGACCACCGCATCGTCGTCAAGGCGCTGTGCGTCGCCGCCGCCCCCATGGGCATCACCATGCTGATGCCCGACCTCGGGTCCGTCATGGTGATGGTGGTGATCGTGCTGGGCGTACTGCTCGCCTCGGGCGCGTCCAACCGCTGGGTGTTCGGCCTGCTCGGCTCGGGGATCGCCGGCGCGGTGCTGGTCTGGCAGCTCGGCGTACTGGACGAGTACCAGATCAACCGCTTCGCGGCCTTCGCCAACCCCGAGCTGGACCCGGCCGGTGTCGGCTACAACACCAACCAGGCGCGGATCGCGATCGGCTCCGGCGGGCTGCTGGGCGCCGGCCTCTTCAAGGGCTCGCAGACCACCGGCCAGTTCGTGCCCGAGCAGCAGACCGACTTCGTCTTCACGGTGGCGGGGGAGGAGCTGGGCTTCGTCGGAGCCGGGCTGATCCTGGTGCTCCTGGGCATCGTGCTGTGGCGGGCCTGCCTGATCGCCCGCGAGACCACCGAGCTCTACGGCACGATCGTCGCGGCGGGGATCATCGCCTGGTTCGCGTTCCAGTCCTTCGAGAACATCGGGATGACCCTCGGGATCATGCCGGTGGCGGGTCTGCCGCTGCCCTTCGTCTCCTACGGCGGCTCGTCCATGTTCGCCGTGTGGGTGGCGATCGGGCTACTCCAGTCGATCAAGGTGGAGCGGCCGATGTCGGCGTGACGGAATTGCGCCGAGTCCGTGCGCTACCCGTGCGTAACCCGTACGACGTGTTCCGTTCAGGACTAAGTTCGGTCTATGGCGGACACGAAGCGCGAGATCGAGCGGAAATTCGAGTTCACTTCAGCCAAAGCCGCGAAGCGGGGAGTGCCGGACCTGACGGGCACGGCCGGCATCGCCGACGTCGTCGACCGGGGCACGGCCGACCTCGACGCGGTCTACTACGACACCCCTGACCAGCGCCTCGCCGCCGACGGTCTGACGCTGCGGCGCCGGACCGGCGGCGAGGACGCGGGCTGGCACCTGAAACTGCCCGTCTCGCCCGGAGTGCGCGACGAGGTGCAGGCCCCGCTGAGCGACACCCTGCCGCGCACGCTCGCCGGCCTGGTCCGCTCCCGGGTCCGCGACACCGGCCTGGTCCCGCTCGTGCGGCTGCTGTCCTCCCGCAGAGTGCTGCACCTGGTCGACGCCGACGGCAGCCTGCTCGCCGAGCTGAGCACCGACGCCGTACGCGCCGAACGGCTCACCGAACCGGTCGCCACCGCCGAGTGGACCGAGGTCGAGGTCGAACTGGCCGACGGCTCGGAGGACCCGGAGTTCCTCGACGCCGTCGAGAAGAAGTTCAAGAAGGCCGGGATCGCACCCTCCGACGCCCCCTCCAAACTGGCCCGCGCCCTGGCCGAGACCGGCGCCGTGTCCCCCCGCCCCGACGCACCCCCGCCCGACGGCACCGCCGGCGCCCACGTCCTGGCGTACCTGCGCGAACAGGTCGACGCGCTCGTCGCCCAGGACCCGGCCGTGCGCCGCAACCTGCCCGACTCCGTCCACCAGATGCGGGTCGCCTCCCGGCGGCTGCGCAGCGCCTTCAAGACGTACCGGCGCGTCATAGACCGCGGGGCCACCGACCCGCTCGGCGCCGAACTCCGCTGGCTGGCCGTCGAGCTGGGCGTCGACCGCGACCAGGAAGTCCTGCTGGAGCGCCTCCAGAAGGCCGTCGGGGAACTCCCGCGCACCCTCCTCCTCGGCCCGGTCCGCGGCCGGCTGCGGATCTGGAACAACAGCCGCCGCTCCGGCTCGCGCCGCCGTGTCCTCGCCGCCCTCGACAGCAAGCGGTACCTCACCCTGCTCGATTCCCTCGACACGCTGCTCGCCGAGCCGCCGCTGACCGCGCAGGCGGGCAAGCCCGCCGACAAGGTCTTCCCGAAGGCCGTCCTGCGCGACTACCACCGCCTCGCGACCCGCATCGACCACGCGCTGTCCCTGGAGCCGGGGGAGGAGCGGGACCTCGCCCTGCACGACGCCCGCAAGGCGGCCAAACGCGCCCGCTACGCCGCCGAGGCGGCCGTACCGGTCCTCGGCAAGCCCGCGAGCCGCCAGGCCAAGGCGATGAAGTCGGTCCAGACCCTGCTGGGCGACCACCAGGACAGCGTGGTGGCCCGCGAGGCCCTGCTCGGACTGGCGGCCCAGGCCGACGGCGCGGGCGAGTCGGGCTTCACCTGGGGGCTGCTCTACGCCCGTGAGGAAGCCCTCGCCGAACGCCGCGAGCGGGAGCTCCCGGAGGTGTGGGAAGAGGCCTCCGCCCCGCAACGGCGGGCCGGACTGCACACCTGACCGGATGATCACGGCGGGCGGGGGCCCGCGCGCCTCAAGGTACGCTTGAGAGTCGCCCCCCTGCCCGCTCATGAAGGTTGCTATGCCCGCCGAGTCAGTTTTTCCTCAGCTCGAGGCCCTGCTTCCGCACGTCCAGAAGCCGATCCAGTACGTCGGCGGTGAGCTCAACTCCACCGTGAAGCCGTGGGACAGCGCGGACGTCCGCTGGGCGCTCATGTACCCGGACGCCTACGAGGTCGGCCTGCCCAATCAGGGCGTCATGATCCTCTACGAGGTGCTGAACGAGCGCGAGGGCGTCCTCGCCGAGCGCACGTACAGCGTGTGGCCGGACCTGGAAGCGCTCATGCGCGAGCACAAGGTCCCGCAGTTCACGGTCGACAGCCACCGCCCGGTCGGCGCCTTCGACGTGTTCGGCCTGTCCTTCTCCACGGAGCTGGGCTACACGAACATGCTCACGGCCCTGGACCTGGCCGGCATTCCGCTGGAGGCCAAGGACCGCACCGTCGACCACCCGATCGTGCTCGCCGGCGGCCACGCGGCCTTCAACCCCGAGCCGATCGCGGACTTCATCGACTGCGCGGTCATCGGCGACGGCGAGCAGGCCGTCCTCGACATGACCGAGATCATCCGCGCCTGGAAGGCGGAGGGGCGGCCGGGCGGGCGCGAAGAGGTCCTGCTCCGCCTCGCCAAGACCGGCGGCGTCTACGTGCCGGGCTTCTACGACGTCGAGTACCTCCCGGACGGCCGCATCGGCCGTGTCGTGCCGAACCGCTCCGGCGTGCCGTGGCGCGTGTCCAAGCACACCGTCATGGACCTCGACGAGTGGCCGTACCCGAAGCAGCCGCTGGTCCCGCTCGCAGAGACCGTCCACGAGCGGATGTCCGTCGAGATCTTCCGCGGCTGCACCCGCGGCTGCCGTTTCTGCCAGGCCGGCATGATCACGCGCCCCGTGCGGGAGCGAAGCATCACCGGCATCGGCGAGATGGTGGAGAAGGGTCTCAAGGCCACCGGCTTCGAGGAGGTCGGCCTCCTCTCGCTGTCCTCCGCGGACCACACCGAGATCGGTGACATCGCCAAGGGCCTCGCCGACCGCTACACGGACGACAAGATCGGCCTGTCCCTCCCGTCGACCCGCGTGGACGCCTTCAACGTCGACCTGGCCAACGAACTGACCCGCAACGGCCGCCGCTCCGGTCTGACCTTCGCCCCCGAGGGCGGCTCCGAGCGCATGCGCAAGGTCATCAACAAGATGGTGTCCGAAGAGGACCTCATCCGTACCGTGTCCACGGCCTACGGCAACGGCTGGCGCCAGGTGAAGCTGTACTTCATGTGCGGCCTGCCGACCGAGACCGACGAGGACGTGCTCCAGATCGGCGACATGGCGGTCAACGTCATCGCCAAGGGCCGCGAGGTCTCGGGCCAGAACGACATCCGCTGCACGGTCTCGATCGGCGGCTTCGTACCGAAGCCCCACACGCCGTTCCAGTGGGCCCCGCAGCTCTCGGCGGAGGAGACGGACGCCCGCCTGGAGAAGCTCCGGGACAAGATCCGCGGCGACAAGAAGTACGGCCGCTCCATCGGCTTCCGCTACCACGACGGCAAGCCCGGCATCGTCGAGGGCCTGCTCTCGCGCGGCGACCGCCGCATCGGCGACGTCATCCGCGCCGTGTACGAGTCCGGCGGCCGCTTCGACGGCTGGCGCGAGCACTTCTCGTACGACCGCTGGATGGAGGCCGCGGAGAAGGCGCTGCCCGCGTACGGCGTCGACGTGGCCTGGTACACCACCCGCGAGCGCACCTACGAAGAAGTCCTGCCCTGGGACCACCTGGACTCCGGTCTCGACAAGGACTGGCTCTGGGAGGACTGGCAGGACGCCCTCGACGAGACCGAGGTCGAGGACTGCCGCTGGACCCCGTGCTTCGACTGCGGCGTCTGCCCGCAGATGGACACGCAGATCCAGATCGGCCCGACGGGCAAGAAGCTGCTCCCCCTGTCGGTCGTGAAGTGACGTAACACCCCGCTCGTCCGCGCATGCCCCCGCCGGGAATCCCGGCGGGGGCATGCGCGTGTGACGGACCCGGTCCGCACGGGTGCAACTGCCGTGGCCCCGCGGGTGTCCTGACGTTCATGGACATGGAGAAGCGGCAGCCCGCCCCGGAGCCCGGCGAAGGCTGCCTGGTGGCGCCCGTCAGGCTGGTGGCACGGGTCGTCGCGGTGCTGGTCGTGCTGCCGGTCCGGATGGCGTGGGACCTGCTCGCCGCCCTGGCCCGCGCGGCCCACCGCCGCGCCCTGCGCCCCCTGGGCCACGGCCTCGCGTGGCTGTGGAGCCACCTGGTCGCGGCCCCGGCCGTGTGGCTGTGGACCCGCGTCCTCGACCCGCTGACCCGCGCCGTCGCGCAGGTGCTGTACGTCGCGGCGAAGCTGCTCTTCGTCTGGCCGTGGCTCGGCCTGTGGCGGTACGCCGTCGTACCCGTCGCCCAGGGGATCGCCTGGCTGGGGGCGCGGGCCGCCCGCGCGGCGCGGTGGCTGGCCGCGGCCCTGTTCGTCCGGCCCTGGGTCGCGCTGTGGCAGTACGTCCTCGTGCCCGCGGGGCGGGCCATCGGCCGGTGGCTGCTGCGGCCGTCGGGCAAGGCCCTCGCCTGGCTGCTGCTCTCCTTCGCGCGCTACGTCCTCGCCCCGCTCGCCACCGCCGTGGCCCGGCTCTGCACGGCCGCCTACCGGTACGGCCTGACCCCGCTCGGCCACGCCCTGCGCGGCCTGTACCGGCACGTGCTGACCCCGCTCGGCCACGCGCTCGCCTGGCTGCTGCCCAGGGCGCTGCGCGCGGTCCTCGTCTGGCCGTGGACCGGCCTGTGGCAGTACGTCCTCGTGCCCTTGGGGCGGGGAACCGCCTGGCTCGTGCGCGGGACCGGGACGGTGCTGGCCTGGATTGCCAGGGCCCTGTTCGTCCGGCCGTGGGTCGCGCTGTGGCAGTACGTCCTCGTGCCCGCGGGGCGGGGCACGTACCGGTACGTGCTCGCCCCTCTCGGGCGCGCGCTGTACGCGTACCTGCTGAAGCCGCTCGGGCAGCTGGTCGTCTGGGCCTGGGCGGTGGCCGGCCGCGTGTCGAGGGCCGTCGGCCGCGGCCTGCGGTGGGCGGGGTGGGTACTGGTCGGGTGGCCCGCCACACGGGTGTACCGGCACGTGCTCACACCGGCCGGGCACCTGGCGCGCGAGGTGTGGCGGACCGTGCGCGCGAGCGTGCGCGAGGTGCGCGGCGAGGTCCGCCGGGCACTCTTCGGTACTCCTCCCCGGGAACCGGGGAGGTCACGGGCGCGTACTCTGGGTAGTACGACAGCTGTCGGCACGGCGCCCGCCCCCGAGATCTCCCTGCACAAGCAGGGGTGAGCCGGAGGACAGGGAGCGGCCGTACGGCTCCACAGACCTCAAGGGCGGTGCGCGCCAGCGCCCGCCCCGCACCAAGGAGAAGGACCACTGGGCAAGCGACAGCCCGAAGGACCGCCGCCCGCACCCGCGGTGCAGCGCATCCGACTGCGCTACACCAAGCGCGGCCGCCTCCGGTTCACCAGCCACCGTGACTTCCAGCGCGCGTTCGAGCGGGCCCTGCGCCGCGCCGAGGTGCCGATGGCCTACTCGGCCGGATTCACCCCGCACCCCAAGGTCTCGTACGCGAACGCCGCCCCCACGGGCACCGGCAGCGAGGCCGAATACCTGGAGATCGCCCTCACCGAGGCACGCGACCCCGAGAAGCTCCGCGAGCTGCTCGACGAGTCGCTGCCCGACGGTCTCGACATCACCGACGCGGTCGAGGCCCGTACCTCCGGGCTCGCCGACCGCCTGACCGCCTCGGTCTGGGAGCTGCGCCTGGACGGCGTGGAAGCCGCCGAGGCCGAGCGCGCCACCGCCGCCTTCCTGGCCGCCGAGACCGTCGAGGTCCAGCGCCGCACGAAGAACGGCATGCGCACCTTCGACACCCGCGGCGCTGTGGTCAGCCTCGAGGCGCTTCCTGCCGGTGCTGATAGGCCCGCGGACAGTGCCTGTGCGATACTGCGGCTGGTTGTTCGGCATTTGACACCTGCCGTGCGACCCGACGACGTCCTGTCCGGTCTCCGAGCTGTGGCCGACCTGGCGCCGCCGGTCCCCGCAGCGGTGACCAGGCTGGCGCAGGGGCTCTTCGACGAGGAGTCCGGCACGGTGACCGACCCGCTCGCGCCCGACCGCGAGGCTGTCACGGCCGCCCCACCCACGGCCGCCGTAGCCGCCGACGCGAAGGCGCCGGAAGGTCCCGCCGCGTAGGGACCGTCGTCGTAGCGCAGCCCTGGCACTCGGGAGCCACCTGGGTCGGGCAGCGCACTGACCTGAAGACTTCCGCCAGGCCGTACGGACATCACGTACGGAACCGGCGGCCTTGGACCAATGCTCCTGTGCGGTGCACGCGCCCCGGAGGCCGGTCCGCGTTCCTCACGCGGACCGTGCCGGACCGGAAGTCAGCCGCGGCGCCCGGGAGCGTGACGGGAGAACCGCCCGCATGCAGATCAACGAACACCCCAATAACGGCGACGCCACCGACGCCAGCCCCAGCGACAACCTGCCGCCGCGCCGGCGACGCCGTGCGGCGTCCCGGCCGGCCGGCCCCCCCGGCGGCACCGCGGAGACCGTGACCGCCGAGACTCCGGCCGTCGAGACCGCTCCGGCTCCGGCCGTGGAAGAGGCTGCCCCGGCTGCCGCTCCGGCCCGGACGCGCCGTCGTGCCACCCGTGCCGCTGCCGCTCCGGCCGCCGAGGCTGCTCCCGCCGCCCCGGCCGCCCCTGCGGCCGAGGCCGTCGAGGAGGCTGCGCCTGCCGCCGCCCCGGCGCGTACCCGCCGTCGTGCCACCCGCGCCGCCGCGGCTCCGGCCGCCGAGGCTGCCGAGGCCGCCCCGGCCGTCGAGACCGCTCCGGCTCCGGCCGTCGAGGAGGCTGCCCCGGCTGCCGCTCCGGCGCGTACCCGCCGTCGTGCCACCCGCGCCGCTGCCGCCCCTGCGGCCGAGGCTGTCGAGGCCGCCCCCGCCGCCGAGGTGGTCGCGGCTCCGGCTCCGGCCGTCGAGGAGGCCGCTCCGACTGCCGCTCCGGCGCGTACCCGCCGTCGTGCCACCCGCGCCGCTGCCGCCCCTGCGGCCGAGGCTGCCCCCGCCGCCGAGGTCGTCGAGGCCCCCGCCGCCGAGGCTGCTGCTCCGGCCGTCGAGGAGGCCGCCCCGGCTGCCGCTCCGGCCCGTACGCGCCGTCGTGCCACCCGCGCCGCCGCCGCTCCGGCCGCCGAGGCCCCCGCTGCCGCCGAGGCGCCCGCCGAGCCGGAGGCCGTGACGGTCACCGTCGCCGACGCCGTCGACGCGCCGAAGGGCCGCGGCCGCCGCCGCGCCACCCGGGCCACCGCGCCCGCCGCCGCCCCTGCCGAGGCCCCTAAGGCCCCGGCCGCCGAGCCCGAGGCTCCGGCCCGTGGCGGCCGCCGCCGTCCGGCCGTGGCCGTCTTCCAGGCGCCGGTCTTCCAGGCACCGATGTTCCAGACCCCGATGACCGCTGCCGCGGCCCTGGCCGCCGAGCCGGAGGCCGAGGAAGAGGAAGAGGAGACCGAGGCCCCCGCCCCGGCTCCGCAGCCCGCCGGCCGCCGTCGCCGCCGCCGTGGCGGTGCCGTCGAGCCCGAGCCGGTCGTCGAGCCCGTTGCCGAGCCCGTCGAGGCCTCTGCGCCCGCCGAGGCCGAGGTCGAGGCCGACGAGGAGCCCGAGGCCGAAGCCGAGGACGGCGACGAGTCGGGCGAGCGCCCGGGCCGCCGTCGTCGTCGCGGTGGCCGCCGTCGCCGTCGTGGCGAGGCCTCGGACTTCGACGAGTCCGCCGAGTCCGCCGAGGACGACGAGGAGTCCGACGAAGAGGCCGCCGCGCAGGCTGCCGCCGAGGCGGAGGCCGACGAGGACGAGTCCGAGGACTCCGGTCCGCTCGGCTCCAGCTCCAGCCGCCGTCGCCGCCGTCGCCGTCGCCGCTCCGGTGACACCGGCGCCGAGGCCGAGGCCGGCGACGAGGACGGCGTCCGTACGGTCGTCAAGGTCCGCGAGCCCCGCCCGGCCCGCGAGAAGGCCGACATCGGCTCCGGCAGCGACGAGGTGCAGTCCATCAAGGGCTCCACGCGTCTGGAGGCGAAGAAGCAGCGCCGCCGCGAAGGCCGCGAGCAGGGCCGCCGCCGGGTGCCGATCATCACCGAGGCCGAGTTCCTGGCCCGCCGCGAGGCGGTCGAGCGCGTGATGGTCGTCCGCCAGAGCGGCGAGCGCACCCAGATCGGCGTCCTCGAGGACAACGTGCTCGTCGAGCACTACGTCAACAAGGAGCAGGCGACCTCGTACGTCGGCAACGTCTACCTGGGCAAGGTCCAGAACGTGCTGCCGTCCATGGAGGCCGCGTTCATCGACATCGGCAAGGGCCGCAACGCCGTCCTGTACGCCGGCGAGGTCAACTTCGAAGCGCTCGGCATGGCCAACGGCCCCCGTCGCATCGAGTCCGCCCTCAAGTCCGGCCAGTCGGTCCTGGTGCAGGTCACCAAGGACCCGATCGGCCACAAGGGCGCCCGCCTCACCAGCCAGGTCTCGCTGCCCGGCCGCTACCTGGTCTACGTGCCCGAGGGCTCGATGACCGGTATCAGCCGCAAGCTGCCCGACACCGAGCGCGCACGTCTGAAGACCATCCTCAAGAAGATCGTCCCCGAGGACGCGGGCGTCATCGTGCGCACCGCCGCCGAGGGTGCGAGCGAGGACGAGCTGCGCCGCGACGTCGAGCGTCTGCAGGCCCAGTGGGAGGACATCCAGAAGAAGTCGAAGCAGATCTCGACCTCTTCGCCGAGCCTCCTGTACGGCGAGCCGGACATGACCGTCCGCGTCGTGCGCGACATCTTCAACGAGGACTTCTCGAAGGTCATCGTCAGCGGTGACGAGGCCTGGGAGACCATCCACGGCTACGTCTCGCACGTCGCTCCGGACCTGGCGAACCGCCTGCAGCGCTGGACCTCCGAGGTCGACGTCTTCGCGACCTACCGCATCGACGAGCAGCTCGCCAAGGCGCTCGACCGCAAGGTGTGGCTGCCCTCCGGCGGCTCCCTCGTGATCGACAAGACCGAGGCGATGATCGTCATCGACGTCAACACCGGCAAGTTCACCGGTCAGGGCGGCAACCTCGAAGAGACGGTCACCAGGAACAACCTGGAGGCGGCCGAGGAGATCGTGCGCCAGCTGCGGCTGCGCGACCTCGGCGGCATCGTCGTCATCGACTTCATCGACATGGTCCTGGAGTCGAACCGCGACCTCGTGCTCCGGCGCATGCTGGAGTGCCTGGGCCGGGACCGTACGAAGCACCAGGTCGCCGAGGTCACCTCGCTGGGCCTGGTCCAGATGACCCGCAAGCGCGTGGGCCAGGGCCTGCTGGAGTCCTTCTCCGAGACCTGTGTCCACTGCAACGGCCGCGGCGTGATCGTGCACATGGAGACGCCGACCGTGCAGGGCGGCGGCGGCAACGGCAAGCGCGCCAAGAAGCGCGGCCGCGGCGGTGCGCACGAGCACGACCACGACCTGGTGACGGGCATCGAGGCGGACGTCGTCGAGGGTGAGACCGAGGCCGAGGTGGCTGCCGAGGCCGCCGCGCCGCTCGCGCTGCCCGAGCCGGAGTTCGCCCCGGACGAGGAGCTGTACAGCAGCCCGGCCGAGGCCGAGGCCGCCGCCGGAATGGGCGGCGGACGCCGCTCGCGCCGTCGTGCGACCCGCAAGGCCACGGCTCCGGCCGGCGCCCCGCGGACCGCGGCAGCGGCCGCTGCCGCCCCGGTCGCGGAGCCGGTTGCCGAGCCTGTGGCCGTCGCCGAGCCTGTGGTCGAGGCCGAGCCGGTCGCCGAGCCGGCCGACACCGTCCCGGAGCCGGCCCCCGAGGCCGTCGCCGAGCCGGTTGCCGAGCCCGTGGCCGAGGAGGCCGCGCCGAAGGGCCGTACGCGCCGTCGTGCGACCCGTAAGGCCACCGCGCCCGCCGGTGCACCGGAGCAGGCCGCCGAGGCCGAGCCGGTGCCCGCGCCGGTCGTCGAGGCCGCTCCCGTTGTGGAGCCGGTCGCGGAGGCCGAGGTCGAGCCCGTGCCTGCGCCCGAGCCCGCGGTCGAGGCCGTGGCCGCGCCGGTCGTCGAGGCCGCCCCGGCGCGTCCGCGTCGCCGTGCGACCCGCAAGGCCACCGCGCCCGCCGGTTCCCCGGCAGGCGCCGAGGCCGCCGTCGTGGTCGTCGCCGCCCCGGCCGCCGAGCCGACCGCCCCGGCCGCCGCGGCCGCGGAGGAGCCGGCAGCCGAGGCCGAGGAGGCCGCTCCGGCCAAGAAGACGGCCCGCAAGGCTCCGGCCAAGAAGGCCCCCGCCAAGAAGGCCGCCGCCAAGAAGACGACGACCGCCAAGAAGGCCGTCGCCAAGAAGACGGTGGCCAAGAAGACCACGGCCAAGAAGGCGACGAAGAAGACCGCGGCGGCGGAGCAGCAGACGCTGCCCTCCGTCTCGGCCTCCACCGAAGCCTGATCGGGCCGTAGAAACAGGGGCCGGGGGCCCGGTTTGACCTCTCAAACCGGGCCCCGTACCCTGGACCGTCGGCGTGTCTCTGTGCACGCCAGCTCCTGAGCACCTCCCTCCCGGGCTTCACGGCGCGGGAGAGGCCGCCCGCGTTTCGGCGGGGTCGGCTGGCTTCAGGGGTCCCCGTATCGAGTGAGAGAGAGATCCGCGTGTACGCCATCGTGCGCAGCGGTGGTCGCCAGCACAAGGTTGCTGTCGGCGACATCGTTGAGGTTGACAAGATTTCCACTGCCAAGGTTGGCGACACGGTCGAGCTCTCGACCCTGCTCGTTGTCGACGGCGACGCTGTGACCAGCGACCCGTGGGTCCTGGCCGGCATCAAGGTCACGGCCGAGGTCGTGGACCACCACAAGGGCGCCAAGATCGACATCCTGCGCTACAAGAACAAGACGGGCTACCGTCGTCGTCAGGGTCACCGTCAGCAGTACACGGCGATCAAGGTCACCGGCATCCCGACCGCCGCGAAGTAAAGAGGGACTGAGCAATGGCACACAAGAAGGGCGCATCGTCCACCCGGAACGGTCGCGACTCCAATGCCCAGCGGCTCGGCGTGAAGCGCTTCGGCGGTCAGGTCGTTTCCGCTGGTGAGATCCTCGTCCGCCAGCGCGGCACCCACTTCCACCCGGGCGCCGGTGTCGGCCGCGGTGGCGACGACACGCTGTTCGCCCTGCAGGCCGGCGCGGTGCAGTTCGGCACCCACCGTGGCCGCAAGGTCGTGAACATCGTTCCGGCCGCCTGATCCAGCTTCTGCTGATCAAGCGTTCGTAACTTACCGAGGGCGGATCTCCGTCTTTCCGGCTCAGCCGGGAAGACCGGTCCGCCCTCGGCGCGTTTGTACAGACACACGTTTAATGGGCATTAGTGCCCGGAACAACCCCGTTCTTTCTGGAGGCAACCACCATGACCACCTTCGTGGACCGCGTCGAGCTGCACGTCGCCGCGGGTAACGGGGGCCACGGCTGCGCCTCCGTTCACCGGGAGAAGTTCAAGCCGCTCGGCGGCCCCGACGGCGGCAACGGCGGCCGTGGCGGCGATGTGATCCTCGTCGTCGAGCAGGCGATCACGACCCTGCTGGAGTACCACCACAGCCCCCACCGCAAGGCCACCAACGGCAAGCCCGGCGCGGGTGACAACCGCTCTGGCAAGGACGGCCAGGACCTGGTCCTGCCCGTGCCGGACGGCACCGTCGTCCTCGACAAGGAGGGCAACGTCCTCGCGGACCTCGTCGGCCAGGGCACGACGTACGTCGCAGCCGAGGGCGGCCGCGGCGGCCTCGGCAACGCCGCCCTGTCCTCGGCCCGCCGCAAGGCCCCCGGCTTCGCCCTCCTCGGCGAGCCCGGCACGTTCGGTGACGTGACCCTGGAGCTCAAGACCGTCGCCGACGTGGCGCTGGTCGGCTACCCGAGCGCCGGCAAGTCCTCGCTGATCTCGGTGCTCTCCGCAGCCAAGCCGAAGATCGCGGACTACCCCTTCACCACCCTCGTGCCGAACCTGGGCGTGGTCACCGCCGGTTCCACCGTCTACACCATCGCCGACGTCCCCGGCCTGATCCCGGGCGCCAGCCAGGGCCGCGGCCTGGGCCTGGAGTTCCTGCGGCACGTCGAGCGCTGCTCGGTGCTCGTGCACGTGCTGGACACCGCGACCCTGGAGTCCGACCGCGACCCGGTCAGCGACCTCGACGTGATCGAGGAGGAGCTGCGCCTGTACGGCGGCGGCCTGGAGAAGCGCCCCCGGCTCGTCGTCCTCAACAAGGTCGACATCCCGGACGGCAAGGACCTCGCCGAGATGATCCGTCCCGAGCTCGAGGCGCGCGGCTACAAGGTCTTCGAGGTCTCGGCGGTCGCCCGTACCGGCCTGAAGGAGCTCTCCTACGCCCTTGCGGAGATCGTCGCCAAGGCGCGCGCCCGCAAGCCGAAGGAGGAGGCGACCCGCATCGTCATCCGTCCGAAGGCCGTGGACGACAGCGGCTTCACCGTCGTCTACGACGAGGCGGAGGACGTGTACCGCGTGCGCGGCGAGAAGCCGGAGCGCTGGGTGCGCCAGACCGACTTCAACAACGACGAGGCCGTGGGCTACCTCGCCGACCGCCTCAACCGTCTGGGTGTCGAAACCGAGCTGATGAAGGCCGGCGCTCGTGCGGGTGACGGCGTCGCCATCGGATCCGACGAGAACGCCGTCGTCTTCGACTGGGAGCCGACCATGATGGCGGGCGCCGAGATGCTCGGCCGCCGTGGCGAGGACCACCGTCTGGAGGCCCCGCGTCCGGCTGCGCAGCGCCGTCGCGACAAGGACGCCAAGCGGGACGACGCCCAGCGCGAGTACGACGAGTTCCGCCCCTTCTGACCGGGTGGGGGCTCCTTCCGACCATGGTGTTGAAGGAGCCTTTACGCCGCTCCCGTAGGATCCCCGGGTGAGTAACGTGCTCGACCAGAAGGCCGATGGAACGGACGCTTCCACCGGCCGCGGCAGTGGCAGCAGCGTCTGCGTCGTTGTGATCGCTTACAACGACGCCGAGCTCGTGGGCGAGGCCGTGGCATCGGCTCTCGCCCAGGGCGAGGTGGTCTCCGAAGTCATTGCGGTGGACGACGCGTCGTCCGACGGCACCCCGGGGGTGCTGGACGAGCTCGCCGCTGCCCACCCGCGGCTGCGGGTCGTCCACCGTACGGAGAACAGCGGGGGCTGCGGCACCCCGCGCAACGACGGGATACGGGCCGCCACGGCCCCGTACATCCTGTTCCTGGACAGCGACGACGTGCTGCCGCCGGGCTCGGCCGCGGCCCTGGTGGCCGCCGCCGAGCGCCACCGGGCGCCGGTGACCGTCGGCTCCTGCGTGCGCCGCGAGCTGCCGCAGGAGCACGACGTGCCGTGGGTGCCCGGGCTGTACCAGGCCCCGGCGGTCATAGAGCAGCCCGCCGACATGCCGGAGCTGGTCCGCGACACGCTCTGCGTCAACAAGCTGTACGAGCGGTCCTTCCTGGACAAACATTCCATCCGCTTCCCCGATGGTCGTTTCATCTACGAGGACTTCGTCTTCACCGCCCAGGTCCTGGCTGCCGCTCCGCGGATCGCGGTGATCCCCGAGCTCGTCTACGTCTGGCACGTGCGCCGCAGCGCCGCACAGGTGTCGATCTCCCTGGACCGCGCGGACATCGGCAACTGGCAGGCCCGGGTGAGCGCCCACCGCAAGGCGGTGGAGATCCTGCGCGCCTCCGGCTCGGAGGCCCTGGCCGCCGCCTGCCGGGTCAAGTTCCTGGAGTACGACCTGCGCATGTACCTGCGCGAGATCGGCGGGAACCCGGACTACCAGGCCGCGTGGTGGGCCATGACCCGCGCCTATCTGGACGGCTTCACGCCCGCCGAGATCGCGGACGCGGGAGCCTGTGCCCGCTGGATCGCCCACGTGCTGCTGGCGAGCCCCGAACCTCCCGCCGACCTGGACCGCCTCGTCCAGTTCGCCGGCGAGCCGCCCCGGCTGCTGCCCCCGTACGCGCTGGCCGCCGGCGGTCCCGTGTGGAGCGACCGGCTGCCGGACGCGAAGCTGGACGGACTGGGCGACCTGCCGCTCGCCGAGCTGCCCCTGACGGTGGACGCCCGGCTGGTCACGGGTCTGGCCGGCGAACTGGAAGTCCGGGTGCACGACCTCTACGGCCGCCTCGCCGCTGCCGGACCGCGCTCCGCGCACCTGGAGTTCGACTCCCGCCGCGGCGACGAGCCCGCCCTCAGCCGCCCGGTCGAGCTCAAGGCCGCCGGAGACGGATCCTGGACGGCGAAACTGCCCGTCGGGATGACCGCCCTGGCCGCCGCGGGCCGCCGCCGCGGCCGCCGTGGCCTGCAGGTCTGGGACGTCCGGCTGCGCGTGCACTGCGACGACGGCGGCTCGCTGCTGGCCTCGCTGCGCCCGCATTCCGAGCGCCTGCGGCGCAGCGTCCTGCTCAGCAGCCGGTACGGTGTTCTGCTGGTGCAGCCGTACGTCACGGCCAGCGGATCGCTGGCGCTGCGGCTGGCACCGGGATGGCACGGAGCGGTCAGCCTGGTCAGGAACCGCATCGACCGGGCGCGCATGCGGCGGCAGAACCGCTGAGCGGCTCCGGGCGTCTGGTACAGGACAGGTATTCGGGACTCGGGAGATACGAATGACGTTTCTGATCACCGGCGGCGCCGGCTACATCGGTTCGCACGTGGTCCGGGCGATGACGCTCGCGGGCGAGCAGGTCGTCGTCCTCGACGACCTCTCCACCGGTGACGAGGACCGGGTTCCGGAGGGTGTTCCGCTGGTGGTCGGCTCGGTGCTGGACCGGCTCGTGCTGGACCGCACCATCCAGGAGCACCGCATCACCGGTGTGGTGCACCTGGCGGGCAAGAAGCAGGTCGGCGAGTCCGTCGAGAAGCCGCTGTACTACTACCACGAGAACGTCCAGGGCCTCACCGTGCTGCTGGAGGCGGTCGCCGCTGCCGGCATCCGCAGCTTCCTCTTCTCGTCCTCCGCGTCCGTGTACGGCATGCCCGACGTGGACTCGGTCACCGAGGAGACCCCGTGCGCGCCGATGAGCCCGTACGGCGAGACCAAGCTGGCGGGCGAGTGGCTCGTGCGCGCGGCGGGCCAGGCCCACGGCATCGCCACCGCCTGCCTGCGGTACTTCAACGTCGCCGGTGCGGCCACCCCCGAGCTCGCGGACACCGGGGTCTTCAACCTCGTCCCGATGGTCTTCGAGCGGCTGGACGCGGGCGAGGGCGCCCGGATCTTCGGCGACGACTACCCCACCCCGGACGGCACCTGCATCCGCGACTACATCCACGTCGAGGACCTCGCGGACGCCCACCTGGTGGCCGCCCGCAAGCTCGCGGAGTGGGCCGGGGCCGGCGAGTACCGCGACCTGACCGTGAACATCGGCCGCGGCGAGGGCGTCTCCGTCCGCGAGATGGTCGAGCTGATCAACGAGAACACCGGGCACACCCACGAGCCCGTGGTCACCCCGCGCCGCCCCGGCGACCCGGCGAAGGTCGTCGCCTCGGCGGACCGGATCGCGGCCGAGCTCGGCTGGAAGGCCCGGCACGACGTGGTCTCCATGATCAATTCGGCGTGGGCGGGCTGGGTCGCCCACCGCGGCGTCACGGCCCACGCGGAGCGCTGACCGCAGCAGGCCACCGGGTGATGCCCGGCGAGGTCACCGTCCGACGGTGTGCCGCACCCCCGCCAGGGTGCGGCGCGCCCGCACCGCCAGCCGCCGCCGCACGGGGGGCGGCACCGTCACCTGCAGCGGTGCGCCGTCGGGTCCGGTGACGGGCAGGTCCCGGACGAAGCCCCCGGCCTCCAGGTGCAGCTTGAGCTCCCAGGTGCCGGGCGGCAGCCCGCGGAAGCCGCAGCGCGCCACGACGTGCCCCGCCGGGTCGCAGGTCCCGTCGGCGGCCGAGAGCCATGGCTTGCGACCCGGCGCCGCGAGCAGCGGCCGTATCCGCGCCCCGGCCGGACACCCCGGCACCGTGACCTCAGCCTCGGCCGTGGTCCGGCCGAGCGTCCCGCGCAGCAGCGCGCCGTGCGCGTCGCGGCCCAGCGGGAAGCGGGTGGCGCCGATGTCCAGGTTCACGTGCCCGTGCGCCTCCGAGTGGAAGACCGCCACCGCCGTCGCTCCCGCGGCCCGGCCCCGGTCGACGAGCCGCGGCTCCACCGGCCCGTCGTAAGCGCCGTCCGCGGGCCGCGGCAGCCACGCCTGCCGCTCCAGCCCGTCCGCCTCGACCGTGATCCGCATGGTCCAGATGCCGTCGGGGAGCGGTCCGCCGTCCGCGGCGTGCCCGACGTCGACGGCGCAGGCGTAGTGGCCGTCCTCGTCGGTCTCGGCCGGTACGCGGTACGTGTACCCCTGGCGCCGCAGCAGGATCCCGGTCCGCTGTGCGGTCCCGGGGCCGAGCCCCGTCAGCCGGGCCCGGCCGCGCAACCGCAGGACCGGGCCGTCCCAGTGGTAGTCGGCGAGCTCCTGGCGCAGCGCGACCTTCGCGGTCAGGTCGAAGAGCGCGTCCGGCAGGGCAGCGGCCGGATCGCGGAACTGCGGGTACCCGGCGTACGCGCGGCCCGCCTCGACGACCGTGGGCACCGGGCCGCCCCCGGTGTCCGCCTCGACCACTGCCGTGAGCCGGTCCCGGTCGCGTTCCCGCAGCAGGTGCGCGCGCAGCCGCAGCGCCGGGGGCAGGGCGTCCAGGATCCCGTCCGTGAGCCAGCGGTCGACCAGCGCGGCCGCGGCGTCCGCCACGGCCTTGCGCCCGGCCTCGTCCCGCGCGAGGTAGCGCTCGCCGAAGACGGGCAGGACCTCGCCGTGGAAGTGCCGCAGCATCAGCTTGTCGCGGCCGGCCCCGGGGGGCACGTGCCGGGCGAGGAGTTCGAGCACCGATCCGACGAACTCGAGCTGCTCCGGCCAGTCCACGTCCTGGCGGGTGGCGTTGGTCCCGTCGCCGCGCCCTTCCAGGTAGTAGCAGTCGTAGTCCGCGACGACGGAGACCTTCGCGGCGTGCATCAGCGCGTGCACCGCGAACGGCAGGTCCTCGTTGAGGAGCCGGCCTTCGGTGAACCGCAGCCCGTGCCGCTCGACCAGGCTCCGGCGCCACAGCTTGTACGCGGCGAGGGTCCAGTAGACCGGCGAGTCGAAGAGGCTCACCTCGGGGCTCGTGGTCCGCAGGTCGACCGGGGCGGGGCGGCCGCCGATGCCGATGATCCGTCCGTACACGACGTCCGAGCCGTGCTCCTCGGCCATCGCGAGGAGCCGCTCCAGGGCCTCGTCGCCGAGGTAGTCGTCGGAGTCGAGGAAGAAGAGGAAGTCCCCGCGGGCCCGCTCGATGCCGGTGTTGCGGGGGCGGCCCGCGCCCCCGGAGGGCGGCTGGTGGACCACCGTGGTGTTGGGGTGGTCCGCGGCCCAGGCGTCCAGCCACGCGGCGGAGCCGTCGGTGGACCCGTCGTCGACGGCGATGACCTCGATCCGGTCCTCGCCCAGTGTCTGGGCGGCCACCGAGGCGAAGCAGCGTTGCAGATAGCGCTGTGTGTCGTGCACCGGTATGACGACGGTGACGCTCACCCGGGAGGCCATCGGCCGCTCCCTCGGATTGGCTGGATTCCGCTGTCTCCTCATCGAGCGTACGACGACGGGCCACCACCCGGGTGGGGCGATGGCCCGTCCTTTACCTGCGCCCTGCGCCGCCGGTCAGCGGTGCAGCAGCGCGAAGAGGTCTTCCCAGCGGCCCGTGATCTCTTCCGTGGAGTAGCGCTGGATGTCCGTACGGGCCTGCTCGCCCATGCGGTCGCGCAGCTCCTTGTCCGACATCAGCTCGTCCAGGCGGCGGGCGAACTCGCCGGTGTTGCCGGGAGGGGCGATCAGGCCGTTCACGCCGTCCGTGATGATCTCGCGGACACCGGGCGCCACGTCGAACGCCACGCAGGGCACGGCCGTGGCCATGGCTTCCATCAGGGCGAGGGGGAAGCCCTCGCCGCGGGATGACAGGGCGAACAGCGCACTGTCGCGCAGCGCACCCGGAACGTCGCTGGTACGGCCCATCCACTCGACCGAGGACGTGATCCCCAGCTGGGCGCACTGCTTCTTGAGGGCGTCCTCTTCCGCACCGGATCCGTAGATCGTCAGGACCCAGTCGGGGTGGCGGGGCGCCAGCTCGGCCCAGGAGTCGAGGAGCAGGTCCACGCCCTTCTCCTCGTGGAGCCGGCCGATGCTGACCACGCGCTTGGCGGCACGCTCGGACGGCACCTCCGGGAAGAACGGCAGCGGGTTCGGCATCGAGCCCACGTTGTCCATCCGCTGGCGGATCCACAGGTCCGCGTCCTCGCGGGTGAGGGCCAGCATCCGGTCGACGTCCTTGTAGAACCGCTTGACCCGCCCGAACCGGGAGGACTTGCGGCAGGTCTCGAAGGACTCGTGGCTCATGCCGACGACCTTGAGTCCGGCGGTGTCGGCGAGCGCCACCCACTCCATCGCCCAGACCTGCGTCACGATGACCACGGAGCCCGGCCGGGCCGCGCGGAACAGGGCGGTCAGCTTGGCCGCCTGCTCGCGCATGCCGGCCTCGCGCGCCGCCCGGCGCCGGCGCTCGACCAGGTCGAGCTTGCCCTTGAGCCCGCGCAGGGCCTTGAGGGACGGCGGGTGCGCGTCGTACAGGGTGGTGGTGCCGTACGGCAGGTCGTCGCCGAGGTCGGCGCGGCGGCCCTCGGGGGCGGGCACGACGCCCACCACGTGGACGGAGTGTCCGCGCTCCGAGAAGAGGCGGGCCATCTGATGGGACCAGCTGGTGATACCGCCGAGCTCGTCCACGCTGTTGGAGACCAGGAAGATGTCACGCAGCCTGCCGGCCTGCGCGTCGGTCGTGGTCGGTTCGGTCGTCGTCTGGGACATCAACGGCTCCACCCGGAGAAGAACGTGTCGACGATGCTCTTGGCCGCGGTGCCCTGGTCGAACTCGCCGAACTCGGCCACGAAGCGCTTACGGGCCTCCGCGTGCGCCTCGTCGCGCACGTCGAGGTCCTTCAGCGCCTCGTGGAACTCCTCCTCGGTGCGGACCACCGGCCCCGGAGCGTGCTCCAGCAGGTCGAAATAGGTGCCGCGGCCCTCGTGCACGTACTTGTCGTAGTCGTACGTGAAGAACACCATCGGCCGGTCGAGCAGCGCGTAGTCGAACATCACGGAGGAGTAGTCCGTGATCAGGACGTCCGCGAGCTGCAGCAGCGGCATGATGTCGTGGCGCGCCGAGACGTCGATGACCTTGCCCTTGGCGGTCGGCGGCAGCACCACGTGGTTCAGGTAGTGCGCGCGCACGAGCAGGACGTACCGGTCGCCGAACTCCTCGGAGAAGCGCTCGACGTCGAAGGGCAGCGGGAAGGCGCCCGGCGTCCGGAAGGTCGGCGCGTACAGCAGGACCTTCTTGTCGGCGGGGATGCCGAGCTGCGCCGCGAGGTCGCCGCGCACGCGCGTGCCGCCCGCCGCGTCCTCGGCCTGCCGCGTCTGGACGAGGACGTCGTTGCGCGGGTAGCCGACCCGCATCAGCTTGCCGTCGGCGATCCGGAACGCCTTGGCGAGCGTCCGCACGTCGTGCTCCGAGCGGCACAGGAAGTGGTCGAAGCGGTTCAGGTGCTTCTGCTCCGCGGCCTGCTGGGCCTGGGTGGCGGCCTTCAGGCCGGGCTGGTCGAAGCCCATCTTCTTGAGCGCCGAGCCGTGCCACGTCTGGATGTACGTGGTCTCGGGCCGCTTGGCGAGCTTGAGCGGGTAGCTCTGGTTGTCCACCCAGAACTCCGCCCGCGCCAGCGCCTTCAGGTAGGGCAGGGACCAGCGGCGCACCAGGTGGGCGTCCTTGGGGAAGTCCTTCGGGTTGCCGGTGTACGACCAGAACGCCTCGAACTCCAGGCCCCGGCTGCGCATCTCCTCGTAGATGGCGCGCGGGCTGTCGCTGTACTGCTTGCCCAGCATGCTCTCGAAGACGACGGTGCGCTTCTTCACGGGCAGCCGGCCGTACACCTCGTGGAAGAGGCGCAGCTTGGTCTTGTCCGAGGTCAGCGTCTTGCGCAGTTCCTTGGCCTTGCGGTAGCCGGCCTTGGCGAGCTTGCCCGGCTTGCCGCGCACGGCGGTCTGGATCAGTTCCTCGATGCGTTCGTTGTCGTGCTTGGCGGAGACCAGGCGGAACGCGAGGTGGCCCTTGGCCGTGGGGTGCGGCTCGATGTGGTCGGCGACGAGCCGGGTCAGGCGGGGCTTGACCGGCAGCAGGCCGCTGCCGAGCTCGTTGTCGGCGACGGTCAGGCGGGTGTTCGTCTTCGCGCCGTCCACGTCGAGGATGACGCGGACGTCCCACACCGAGTCGATGATGCCGAGCGGGCGCAGCTTGGCGCTGAGGTCGACCTCGGCCTCCCATTCGAGGAGCCGGCCCTCGTTGCGGAGTGCCTTCACGGGGAAGACGAAGGTCTGCAGGCTGCGGCGGCGGGCCCGGAACTCGATCTGGGCCTTGACCTTCGACTCCGGCTTGATCACGCCGAGCGGGTTGGTGATCCGGCCCGCGAGACGGACGGTGCCGTCGGACTCCGCGTACTGCGTGAGTTCGTTGCGCAGGAACATCTTCTGGACCGGCTTCTGGTGGTAGCCGAGGTCCGTGACGTCCAGCACGCTGCGGGCGAACTCGTCGTCGAGGTGCTCGGCGCACCAGTAGATCCGGCCGTCGCGCTCGGCCAGCGACGAGGAGACCTTGTCGCGGTGGATGAGCGTGTCGACGGCGGGGAGCAGGTTGTCCCAGTCGCCCTGCTGGAGCAGGTACGCGCAGATCGCCTGGATGGGCTGGACCCGGGTGTATGCCTCGCGGTCGAGACCGGCGAGGTAGTCGCGGGAGAGCTCGGCGAACTCGCGGCGGTAGGACTCGTCGCGGAACGGGAGGTCACGCAGATGCAGTACAAGGTCGTGCTTGAGGAACTTGACGTCCTTGTCCTGCTGCATCCCGGTCATGCCGTGCTGCTTGAGGAGCGCGTCGATCCGCCGGTGGATCTCCAGCCGGTGGATGTAGTTGCTCATCTCGTGCCGGCGGTTGGTCACCGACTTGACCTTGGCCTGTGCGTGCACGTGCCAGAAGTAGACCTGGTTCGGGATCAGGGTGATCTTCTTCGCGGCGAGGTAGGCCTCGGCGATGAACATCAGGTCTTCGTACAGCATCCCCTTGGGGAAGCGGAGGTTGTTCTCGTTCAGGAAGTCGCGGCGGTAGCACTTGTTCGTGGACAGGGTGTCCCACACGAACAGGTCCGGCAGCTCGCTGACCGAGGTGATGGTGCGCGTGGTGCGGTACAGCCACGAGTACCACTCGTCCCGCTTCTGGTTGCGGGTGTCCTTGTGGACGCGGACGCACAGGCCGGACACCATGTCGGCGCCCGTCCGCTCGGCGGCCTCCAGCATGTTGCGGCAGGCGTTCACCTCGAGGATGTCGTCACTGTCCAGGAACATGACGTAGCGGCCGCGGGCATGCCCGATGCCGACGTTGCGCGGCTCGCCGCCGGCACCGCTGTTCTCTGGCAGCTGGTAGGCCCGCACCCGTCCCGGATGCGCTGCCTCCAGTTCCTTTGCAACCTCGAAGGACCTGTCCTTGCTGCAGTCGTCGACGACGACGACCTCAACGTTTTCGAGGGTCTGGTCCAACACCGATTGGACGGCCGTGGGCAGCCGCGCTGCGTCGTTGTAGACGATGACGACCACGGAGACGTCGGGCACTGGCACCTCAATCCTTTTGTTCTCCTGCACGCCCGTCAAAGCTACCGTGTGTTCCTCGTGGACTCGGCAGCGGTATACCCCCCTTATGGCAGGATCCGCACGTTTTCGTCGGACCTCCGTGCCCCGGACGGGAGGCTGAAAGGGGGCAGACCGAGGCTCACCCGGATGAATGAAACACGCATAAGTGCCTTACCCGAGCATACTGGGCAAAAGTGGCATAGTGCCGAGGGTCCGGCCTCATCAGAGCAGGACAGTCCGTACGTTGACGGGGAAGCAGGCATGGCGAAGCTGTCCGTAGTCGTTCCGTGTTTCAACGAGGAAGCGGTCATCGACAGCTTCGACACCGAGATCCGCAGGGTGCTGGACGCCCTCCCCGCCGAGTACGAGGTCTGCTACGTCGACGACGGCAGCCGGGACGGCACGCTCGGCAAGCTCCGCCTGATCGCCGCCGAGCACGGCGACCGCGCCCGCTACGTCTCCTTCAGCCGCAACTTCGGCAAGGAGGCCGCCATGCTGGCGGGCCTGCGCGAGGCCACCGGCGACGCCGTCGTGATCATGGACGCCGACCTCCAGCACCCGCCCGAGCTGATCGGCCGCATGCTGGAGCTCTACCGGCAGGGCCACGACCAGATCATCGCCCGCCGCACCCGAGAGGGCGACAAGAAGATTCGTTCCACCCTCAGCCGCCTGTACTACCGCGGCGTCAACAAGTGGGTCGACGTCGAGCTCGCCGACGGGGTCGGCGACTTCCGGCTGCTCTCCCGCCCCGCCGTCGACGCCCTGCTCTCGATGCCGGAGTACAACCGCTTCTCCAAGGGCCTCTTCTCCTGGATCGGCTTCGACACCGTCCACTTCGACTACCGCAACGCCCAGCGCGAAGCGGGCGAGACCAAATGGAAGTTCGGCTCCCTGCTGAACTACGGCATGGACGGACTGATCTCCTTCAACAACCGGCCCCTGCGCGTCGGCATCTGGATGGGCGCCGCCCTGACCGCCCTCGCCGCCCTGTACGCGCTGTGGGTCGTCGGCATGGCCCTCGCCTTCGGCGTCAGCGCACCCGGCTACGTCACCCTCGTCGCGATCTCCGTCGGCCTCGGCGGGGTCCAGCTCGTCATGCTCGGCCTGATCGGCGAGTACATCGGCCGCATCTACTACGAGACCAAGCGCCGGCCGCACTTCCTCGTCAAGGAGTCCCACGCCCCCACCACCAGCCCGGCGGAGCTCGCCGCCCGCGCCGCCAAGGCCGCCTGGGTGGCCCGCGCCGGGCTCGGCGAGCCCGTCCGGCTCGACCGCCGATGAGGGACAGGATCCCGGAGATACTCCGGTTCGCCCTGGTCGGCGCCGTCAACACCGGCACCTTCTTCGCCCTCTACCTGCTGCTGCACCCCTGGCTGCCGTACTTCGCGGCCTACACCGCGGCGTTCCTCCTCAGCATGGTCGGCTCCTTCTTCCTCAACACCTACTTCACCTACCGCACCCGGCCGACCTGGAAGAAGTTCCTGCTCTTCCCGCTCACCAACGTCACGAACTACACCGTGCAGTCCGCGGGCCTGTACGCCCTGGTCGCCTGGGCCGGCATGGACTCCAGGACCGCCCCGCTCCTCGCCACCGTCGTCGCCATCCCCTTCACGTACCTCCTGTCGAAGCGGATCCTCGTCTCGCGCCAGGCACCACCCGCTCCGGCCCCCGAGCCGGCCCAGGCCGCCGCCCCGGCGCCACGGAAGTGTCCGCAGACCGGAATGTGACGACGGCCTCCCGCGGGCACCCCGTAAATTGGTGCTCACTCATCGTGTGGTGCAAAGGGGATCGACGTGTCAGCGGCAAGGCAGGGAGTCACCGACGCCCGCAGGATCGTGGTCAAGGTCGGCTCCTCCTCCCTCACCACCGCCGAGGGCGGCCTCGACGCGGACCGGGTCGACGCCCTCGTCGACGTGCTCGCCAAGGCCCGCAGCGGCGGCGAGAAGGAAATAGTCCTGGTCTCCAGCGGCGCCATCGCCGCAGGCCTCTCCCCGCTCGGCCTGCGCCGCCGCCCCAAGGACCTGGCCCGGCAGCAGGCCGCCGCCAGCGTCGGGCAGGGGCTGCTCGTCGCCCGCTACACCGCCTCCTTCGCCCGGTACGGCGTCCGGGTCGGCCAGGTGCTCCTGACCACCGACGACACCAGCCGGCGCGCCCACTACCGCAACGCCTACCGGACCCTGGACCAGCTGCTCGCCATGGGCGCCCTGCCGGTCGTCAACGAGAACGACACCGTCGCCACGGACGAGATCCGCTTCGGCGACAACGACCGCCTGGCCGCCCTCGTCGCCCACCTGGTCCGCGCCGACCTGCTCGTCCTCCTCTCCGACGTGGACGGCCTCTACGACGGCGACCCGTCGCTGCCCGGCACCACCCGGATCGAGCAGGTGCACGGCCCCGAGGACATCGCGCACGTCTCGATCGGCAGCGCCGGGAAGGCGGGCGTCGGCACCGGAGGCATGGTCACCAAGGTCGAAGCCGCCCGGATCGCCGCCGCCGCAGGCATCCCCGTGGTCCTGACCTCGGCCAGCCAGGCCGCGGACGCGCTGGCCGGCGGGGCCACCGGCACGTACTTCCACGCCACCGGCCGGCGCTCGGCCGACCGCCTGCTGTGGCTCCAGCACGCCTCCACCCCCCAGGGCCACCTGGTCCTCGACGAGGGCGCGGTGCGCGCGGTGACCGAGCGCGGCAGCTCCCTGCTGCCGGCCGGGATCGCGGCGGTCGAGGGCGAATTCGTGGCGGGCGACCCGGTCGAACTGCGCGACGCGCAGGGCCGGGCGGTCGCCCGCGGGCTGGTCAACTTCGACGCCAAGGAGCTGCCGCAGCTGCTCGGACGTTCGACCCGGGAACTCGCGAAGGAACTCGGCCCCGAATACGAGCGGGAGGTCGTCCACCGCGACGATCTGGTCCTGCTGCACGGCTGACGTACGGCTGAGGTTCGGTAAAACCGGAGCGCGGTCGCGCTCGGACTGGTCAACTTTGTTGGCGGGACATTGAAGGACGGACGCAACCAGGAGGCCGCCGGTGAGACGAACGCGCCCGGGGGAGCGAGCGTTGACCAGTGTCGAAACGGGCAATGACGTGGTGGCTTCCCGGCTGTGGCACGTCACGCTGAGTGTCTCCGGAGAGCCGGCCCCGCTGGCGGAGGTCCGCCGGGCACTGGAACAGCTCGCGCACGACCACCCCTTCCTGCTGACCAGCCGGTACGCCGGCGACCACGCGGAGATCCGCTACTGGGAAGAGGCCCGCGACCTCCACGACGCGGCTGCCGTCGCCCTGCGGCTGTGGGGCGAGCACCGGTCGTCGGCCAAGCTCCCGCCGTGGGAGATCGTCGGCCTGGAGGTCATCGACCGGGCGACCTACCACCAGCGCGTGGCCGAAGGCTACGGCCCGCCGCCGGCCTCCCCGGTGGGCGTCCACCCGTACTGACCGCCCGCCGCGCGGGGCCGGTGGCACCACCGTGCCCGAGCGCGGCGCCCCGAGGGGCCCGTCGCACCGACCCGGAGGACCGGGTCGGCCGTCTCGGGGGCCCGTACACCCGTCTCGGGGGCTGAAACCCTCGTGGGGCGCTGCGCCGGGGGGATTACCCTGCACCCATGACGACCTCGCTCAACGACGCAGCCGCCTCGCCCGTCATCGCGACCGCCCACCGCGCCCGGACCGCCGCCGCGGACCTCGCCCCACTGCCGCGGTCCGCCAAGGACACCGCGCTGCTCGCGATCGCCGACGCGCTGGAGGCCCGTACGGCCGAGATCGTCGAGGCCAACGCCGCCGACATCGCCAAGGCCCGCGAGGCCGGCACCAGCGAGACCGTCATCGACCGGCTCACCCTCACCCCCGAGCGCGTCAAGGCCATCGCCTCCGACGTCCGGGACGTGGCCGCGCTGCCCGACCCGGTCGGCGAGGTGGTGCGCGGCTCCACCCTGCCCAACGGCATCGACCTGCGGCAGGTGCGGGTCCCGCTCGGCGTGGTCGGCATCATCTACGAGGCCCGCCCCAACGTCACCGTCGACGCCGCCGCCCTCTGCCTGAAGTCCGGCAACGCCGTCCTCCTGCGCGGCAGCTCCTCCGCGTACGCCTCCAACACCGCCCTGGTCGCCGTCCTGCGCGACGCCGTCGCGAGCACCGGCATCCCCGCCGACGCCATCCAGCTCGTGCCCGGCGAGAGCCGCGACTCCGTGCGCGAGCTGATGCGCGCCCGCGGCCTCGTCGACGTGCTCATCCCGCGCGGCGGCGCCTCCCTGATCCGCACCGTCGTCGAGGAGTCGACGGTTCCGGTCATCGAGACCGGCACCGGCAACTGCCACGTCTACGTCGACGCGCAGGCCGACATCGACATGGCGGTCGACATCCTCGTCAACTCGAAGGCCCAGCGGCCCTCCGTCTGCAACTCCGCCGAGACCCTCCTCGTCCACAGCGACATCGCGGCGGCCTTCCTGCCCCGCGCCCTGGACGCGCTGGCCGACGCCGGCGTGACCGTCCACGGCGACGAGGCCGTCCTCGGCTACGCGCAGGGCTCCAAGGTGACCGCCGTGCCGGCCACCGAGGAGGACTGGGAGGCCGAGTACCTCTCGTACGACATCGCCGCGGGGGTGGTGGACTCGCTCGACGCCGCTGTCGCGCACATCCGCCGCTGGACCTCCGGGCACACCGAGGCGATCGTGACCACCTCGCAGGCCGCGGCCCGCCGCTTCACCCAGCTGGTCGATTCGACGACGGTGGCTGTGAACGCCTCCACGCGGTTCACCGACGGTGGCCAGTTCGGCTTCGGCGCGGAGATCGGAATCTCCACGCAGAAGCTGCACGCCCGCGGCCCCATGGGGCTTCCGGAGCTGACCTCGACCAAGTACATCGTCACCGGCGACGGTCACGTCCGGTAGCCGAACGCGCGACTCCGGGTGGCTGAAATCCGCGCACACCCTGCCCAAACCCGCCCCCCAGGTCTACGCTGGTCCCGTGCCGGACGACGTGGGGGGCAAGCCGTTCCCGGACGACTGGGAGCCCGACGGGGACCGCGGAGGCGCGGATCAGGACTTCGCCTCCGTGGTGTTCGACGAGGACTTCGTACGGGGCGCACGGATCCATGAACCGACCGCGGCCGAGCGGACCCGGGCGGCAGCCCAGGCGCGCGCGGAGGCGGAGGAAGCGCGGGCCATCGCGGGAGCCAGAGCCGCCCCCGACGACGGCTGCGAAAGCTACGACGGCTACCTGGACCGCTACGGCTACGGCTACGGCCCGGACGGCCAGCCCTACGGCTTCGGCCCGGACTACGCCTACGGCTACGGCCTCGGGTACGGCCCGTACGGCGCCTACGGCGGAGCCCTGCGCCCCTACCGCGGCCGGGCCCGCTGGCACCGCCCGGTGGCCTGGATGCTGGCCGTGGTGATGGGCGTCGGCATGGTGGCGCTCGCCTTCACGGCCGTCTACCGCGGTGCCTCCGACGACCGCCGGGACCAGGCGCCGCCACCCGCCACGACGGGCATCGGCACCGGATCCGGCATCCGGCCCGAGCCCGGAGGCGTCACGGGCGGCCTGGGCGGCCCGCCCGCGGTCGTCGGCCCCTGAGCCGCCCCCCGGCAGCCCCGGACCAGCCCCGGGGCGCCCCCGGGAAACTCGCGGGAACTTCCCCGGCACCGGGGCGTTTACCTTCATCCCCAGAGACCAACCCTGAAGGTACGACCCCTCCCCGGTGAGGGGCGTCTCATGCGGGCTTCTCATGCGGGGAGAAGCGATGGCAGTACCCGGAGATCCACCAGAGGGCGCCCCCGAAGGCATCGGCGGAGCCGACGACGAGTACCGGTCCGTGGTGTTCGACGAGGACTTCGTGCGGGCGGCCCGGCTCCAGGAGTACTCCGCGGACGAACGCCTCGGTGAGCACACCCGGGCCGTGCGCAGCCGGTCCATGTGGTCGGGCGGCTCGCGCGACGGCTCCGGCGGCGGCTCGGGCCCGGGGCGCGGCCGCCGTCAGGGGCTGGTCCTGGTGCTGCTCATAGCGCTCGGCTTCGGCGCGGCCGTCTACATGGGCCTGCGCCACCCGTACGTGCCACCGCCCAACAGCCACACCGACCCGCTGACCAGTACCGTCGTGCCGCTCGCGCCGAAGGGCCCGGTCCCGGGCGGCCGTGCCCCGGAGCTGTACGACGCCGGACCTGCCGCCCAGCACCGCGTGGGGGCGGCGGGGATCGCCCTGCCGGCCGTCCGCCGGACGGTCCACTTCACCGACCACCAGGTCCTGACCGCGCTCTCCACGGCCAAGGACTATCTGGTGCAGTCCTCCCTCGACCCGGACGTGCTCTCCGGCGCCGCCACCAGACCGGTGCGCGCGCTGCTCGACCCCGGGCAGGTGGAGCAGTTCGACCGGAGCCTGAGCACCCCCGCGCCCGACGGACGGCACGCCGCCACCGGCTGGCTGGTCCGCTTCGACCCGGCCGTGGCCGTCGTCGCCGACTCCCGGGTCCGCGTGACCGGCACCATGGCGGTCACGGAGGCGGGCCCCGACGTGCTGGAAGTCGTCACCGACCACACCTTCGCCTACGCCGTACGGCCGGTGGCCGAGGGCGTGCGGCCCGCGGACCGCTCCGACGCCTCCCTGTTCACCGTCCGCCGGGAGCTGCGGCTGCGCTTCGACCGGGAGGACCTGGAGCTGCGCAGGGCCGAGCTGCTCTCTGCGTACGTGCAGGCCGGACCGCTCGACTGCGCCACCGACCCCTCGGCCGGCTTCCGCCCGCTGCTCGCCGGGCAGCGGGCCTCGGCGGACGGGCCGGCCGTGACGGACCCCTTCCGGGTGGGGCACCCGCACACGGCCGCGGGCCTGTGCGGGGTCCTGGCGCCTACTGCCCAGCCTTCCCCGGATCCTGTCCGGGGTCCGTAGCGCCGCCCCGGGCGCCGTCCTCGGCCCCGTCCCGGGCCGCGGCGCCCGTGAACCGGTCGCGCAGCCGCCCGCCGAGGTCGCCCGCACCGCCGGCGATGTCGCCGACGAGCTTGAACAGCGGGTCCTTGCTGGTCCGCACCGATTCGGCGTAGTGCGAGGCCGACTGGCGGAAGGAATCCGTGACCGACGCGTCCGGGTCCTCGTCGCGGCGCGGGTAGTGGCCGTCCATGATCCGCTGGTAGTCCCGTGTCGACGCCCACTTCTTCAGCTCGGCGGCGCGCACGGTGGTGAAGGGGTGCGTGCGGGGCAGGACGTTCAGGATCTTCAGCACCGAGTCGCGCAGGTCGCCGGCGGCCTCGTACTCCTCCGCCTGGGCCAGGAACGCGTCGACGTTCATCTCGTGCAGGTGGTTGCCGCCCGCGATCTTCATCAGTCCGCGCATCGAGGCCTGCAGATCCTGGCCGACCAGGAGCCCGGCCCGGTCCGCGGACAGCTCGGACTTGCGGAACCACTCCCGCAGCCCGGTCACGATCGCCGAGATGGCCATGTTCCCCAGGGGGATCCACGACACCTTCAGGGCGAGGTTCGTCAGGAACAGCAGGACCGTGCGGTACACCGAGTGGCCGGACAGCGCGTGGCCCACCTCGTGGCCCACGACCGCCCGCATCTCCTCCTCGTCGAGCAGTTCGACGAGGCCCGTGGTCACCACGATGATCGGCTCGTCCAGGCCGATGCACATGGCATTCGGCTTGGGGTCCTGCTGGACGTACATCTGAGGGACCTTCTCCAGGTCCAGGATGTAACAGGCGTCCCGCAGCATCGCGTGCAGATGGGGGAACTGCGTCTCCCCGACGCGCACCGAGTCCGACAGGAACAGCAGCCGCAGGCTGCGCTCGGGCAGCAGGCCGCTGAGGGCCTTCAGCACCGTGTCGAAACCGGTCAGCTTGCGCAGCGCCACCAGCGCCGACCGGTCCGCCGGGTGCTCGTACGCCCGGGAGGAGATCCCCTGGAAGCGCCGCCGGTCGCGCCCCGGAAGTTTCTCGAACCTGCTGTCTGTCATCGCGCTGCCCCCTCGACCGGACCCTGCTTCTGCCGTTCTCTGCCCTCTCAACGCATGAGTCGGCGTGAGGGTGCCCGGGGGTCCCGCATACGATGTGCGCGAAGTCTCTCCGCTCCGAGCTGCCCGCGAACAGCCGACACGAAATGGTCCCTGCCTGATGACGCTCCTCAGCACCGCCAACGACCTGGTCACCCTCGCCTCCGGCGGCGGTGAGCACGGCGGCGGCAACCACGACAGCCTCAACCCGTACCTGACCGGCGGCGGCGCCCTCGTCGCCCTGCTGCTCCTGCTGTGGATCACCACCCGCCTCAACCGCGACCGCTGAGTCGGGGTCGCTCCACCGGGCCAGTAGGCTCTGCACGCATGGGAGAGCAGGAAGTGCCTACCGGTCCGGTCAAGCGCCGACTCGGGGTGATGGGCGGGACGTTCGATCCGATCCACCACGGACACCTGGTGGCCGCCAGCGAGGTGGCCGCGCTGTTCCACCTCGACGAGGTGGTGTTCGTGCCGACGGGTGAGCCGTGGCAGAAGTCCCAGCGGGCCGTGTCGCCCGCCGAGGACCGCTATCTGATGACGGTCATCGCGACCGCCTCCAACCCGCAGTTCTCGGTCAGCCGCATCGACATCGACCGCGGCGGTCCCACGTACACGATCGACACCCTGCGGGACCTGCGCTCCCTCAACGACGACGCCGACCTGTTCTTCATCACGGGTGCGGACGCCCTCGCGCAGATCCTGACGTGGCGGGACGCCGAGGAGCTGTTCTCGCTCGCCCACTTCATCGGTGTCACCCGCCCCGGCCACATACTGACCGACGACGGTCTGCCCGAGGGCAAGGTCTCCCTGGTGGAGGTGCCCGCGCTCGCCATCTCGTCGACGGACTGCCGTGAAAGGGTGGCCCAGGGCGATCCCGTCTGGTACCTGGTGCCGGACGGCGTGGTGCGCTACATCCACAAGCGTGAGCTGTACCGGGGCGCCTGAAGGTTCCGGAGAGAGGGGCACCGGTGAACGACCGACAGGACCCGTACGACCGGTATGACGAGTACCCGGCGGAGCCGCAGCTCATCGGCTACGACGCCTATGGGCAGCCGGTCTACGGCCAGGCCCCGGCGCAGCCCGCTCAAGCCGGCCGGCCCGGCCCGCCCGGTCAGAACGCCTCGCAGTACGACGGGTACTCCTACGGCTACGACGCCTACGGCCAGCCGGTTCAGCAGCCCGCGCAGCAGCAGCCGCAGGCGTACGAGACGTACGGCGACACGTACGGCGGACAGCAGCAGTACCCGCCGCAGCAGTACGCCTACGACACCGGTGCCACGGGCCAGTACCCGGCGGTCGACCTCTCGCAGCAGCCCCAGGCCGCCGCGCAGCAGACCCAGCAGTGGATCCCGCAGCAGGCGCCCGCGCCCGAGCCGCCGGCCGCCGCGCAGGTCCCCGAGCCGCGCCGCCCCGAAGCCGAAGGCGCCCCCGACTACCGCACCGAGCAGTTCGCCTTCATCGACCAGCCCGACGAGGACTCCGAAGACGTCATCGACTGGCTCAAATTCACGGAGAGCCGTACCGAGCGCCGCGAGGAGGCCCGCCGCCGCGGCCGCAACCGCGTCGTCGCGCTGATCGTGGTCCTCGCGCTGTTCGTCGTCGGCGGCATCGGCTACCTCTGGTACGCGGGCAAGATCCCCGGCCTCGGCGACGGGCCCGGCACCAAGACCGGCGCCGCCGTCGGCCCGCAGAAGCGCGACATGGTCGTCGTCCACCTGCACAACACGAAGAAGGGCGGCACCTCGACGGCGCTGCTCGTCGACAACGTCACCACGAAGAAGGGCGCCACGGTCCTGCTGCCGAACGCCCTCGCCGTCAGTGCCGACGACGGCACCGCCACCACCCTCGGCAAGTCCGTGGAGGAGGACGGCCTCGGCGGCACCAGGGAGTCCCTGGACGCCATGCTCGGCACGAGCATCGAGGGCACCTGGCGGCTCGACACCCCCTACCTGGAAAACCTCGTCGAACTGGTCGGCGGCATCGAGGCCGACACCGACACGGCGGTCCCCGCCGACGCCAAGGCCAAGACCCCGGCCGTCGCCAAGGGCGAGAAACAGAGCCTGAGCGGCCCGATGGCCGTCGCGTACGCCACCCACCGGGCCCCGGGCGAGCCCGAGGCCCGTCAGCTCCAGCGGTTCGGCACGGTCCTCTACGGCGTCCTGCGCAAGATCCCCGACGATCCGAAGGCGGCCACCATGACCGTCGAGACCCTCGGTCAGATCCTCGACCCGTCCCTCACCGAGAAGGACCTCGGCAGCGCGCTCGCCAGGCTGGCAGAACACGCCAAGATCGGCGACTACCGCACTCAGGTCATGCCGGTGAAGGACGACGGAGCCCTCACCGACGAGGCCTCCGCCACGCTGGTCAAGGACCTGCTCGGCGGCGCGGTCAAGGCACCCGAGCCGGGCGCGGTCCCCCGCGTCGGCCTCAAGAACGCCACCGGCAGCGACAAGGCGGCAACGAGCGCCCGCGTCGCGCTCGTCAACGGCGGCTACACCTTCGTGGACGGCGGCAAGGCCGACAGCAGCCAGGGCACGTCGCAGGTCACGTACGCCGACGAGGCGCAGAAGGCCAAGGCGGCCGAGGTCGCCAAGACGCTGGGCCTGCCGGCCTCCGCGGTGAAGAAGGCCGACTCCAAGGTCAACGCCGACGTCGTGGTGGTCCTCGGGACCGATTACAAGGCTCCCTAACGGGGAGAGTGGACGGGGGCTGACCGGCTCTGACCAGGCCGGATGGCCCCCGGCCGCCATATGCGCGGGCGTGGGGGGCGGTACATGAGACCCTTGAGGTGATCTGCCCTCCGACCCGAAAGCATGGCTTGTGACCGCCACGGACCGCTCCATCGAGCTCATCACTGCTGCCGCCCAGGCGGCAGCCGACCGGCTCGCGCACGACATCATCGCGTACGACGTCAGCGACGTGCTGTCGATCACCGACGCCTTCCTGCTCGCCTCGGCGCCCAACGACCGCCAGGTCAAGTCGATCGTCGACGAGATCGAGGAGCGCCTGCTGAAGGAGCTCGGCGCCAAGCCGGTGCGCCGCGAGGGCGACCGCGACGCCCGCTGGATCCTCCTCGACTACGTCGACATCGTCGTGCACGTGCAGCACAGCGAGGAGCGCGTCTTCTACGCCCTGGAGCGGCTGTGGAAGGACTGCCCCGAGATCGAGCTGCCCGAGGACGCCAAGCTCACCAAGGGCAAGGCCGAGGAGCACGCCAAGCTGCGCGAGGCCCAGGGGGACGACGACCTGGACGGTGATCTGTTCTGAGCGCGCCGAAGACCGGCCGCAGGATCGTCCTGTGGCGACACGGCCAGACCGCGTGGAACCTGGAACGCCGCTTCCAGGGTTCCACCGACATCGAGCTGACCGAGACCGGCCGGGGGCAGGCCCGCCGCGCGGCGCGCCTGCTCGCCTCGCTGAAGCCGGACGCGATCGTCGCGTCCGACCTCAGCCGGGCGGCCGCCACCGCCGCCGAGCTGGCAGCGATCACCGGCCTGTCCGTCCAGCACGACGAGGCACTGCGCGAGACCTACGCCGGCGAATGGCAGGGACTCACGCACGACGAGATCCTCGCGAAGTACGGCGAGCAGTACGCCGCGTGGAAGCGCGGTGAGCCCGTGCGCCGCGGCGGGGGCGAACTGGAGACCGAGGTCGCCGACCGCGCGGCCCCGGTGGTGCTCCGGCACGCCGGCGCGCTGGGGGAGAACGGCACGCTGGTCGTGGTCAGCCACGGCGGCACGATCCGCACCACCATCGGCCGTCTGCTGGGTCTCGACGCGCACCACTGGGAGGGCCTCGGCGGGCTCTCGAACTGCTGCTGGTCGGTCCTCGGCGAGGGCGCGCGCGGCTGGCGGCTGCTCGAGCACAACGCCGGCACGCTCCCCGAGCCGGTCCTCGGCGACGACGACTGAGCGCCGTCGCGCGGATTTCACTTTCCGGCTGGTCACAGGCTATGGTTCTTCTTGTTCGGAGCGAACACCGCAGGAAACAGCGGGGGAAGCGCCGGAGAGCGGGGCTATAGCTCAGTTGGTAGAGCGCCTGCATGGCATGCAGGAGGTCAGGAGTTCAATTCTCCTTAGCTCCACAATCAGGATCCCGTCCCCAACAGGGGGCGGGATCCTTGCTTTTGTCTCCACTGCCCGAACCCCCGCCGACGTGGCAGAATCGGACGGCCGGAGGGGGAGACGACGGCCCGGACGGCTCTGAACGGGAGGGAGTCGCTGACGGATGGGTGCACACCGGCGGCGGTGCGACTGGTGCAACAACGGCACGCCGATCGTGCGGGACATGGACCCGGTCAACCCCGATTACCAGTACTGGTGCGAGGAATGCGCGCGGGCGCTGATCATAAAAGGCGACCCGATCGAGACGTACCGTGAGCTGGAGGGGGAGCCGATCTACGGCCGGCTGCTCGACGAACACTGCACGTTGAAACGCTTCTATCAGTTCGCCAGAGCGTGACAAAACGGACAGCTCGAAACCGATTTTTGGACCTGGGCCATGACCGTGTAATGTTCTCGATGTCGCCAGGGGGAACCGGCAAGGGAGACCGAGCAGGGGCCCGGCGGCAAAGAAGCAAGGGGCTATAGCTCAGTTGGTAGAGCGCCTGCATGGCATGCAGGAGGTCAGGAGTTCAATTCTCCTTAGCTCCACAGTGAAGAGAAGCGGGGGGGGGGGGGGGGGGGGGGGGGGGGGGGGTGGGGGGGTGGTTTGGGGGGGGGGGGGGGAGGGGAGCGGGCCCGCGGCCCCACGCG